>CAYOSS010000045.1:0-15177 GCA_964406705.1 uncultured Eubacteriales bacterium | reverse complement strand
AAGAAGAAAAGCGGACAGAAAAGAAGTTCAGGCGGACCGGCTTACTCCAACGCCATTCACCGGGTGGTCTGGGGGTAGCTGTCTCTTCTCCGCTGCCCTTGTGCCTTTGAGGTTGGTGCAGCGGTTCCGCCAACGCCGGGTCCGGGGTCCCGCCGTATTCATTCAGGGCTTACCGAGCCCGGTACAAAAGGCTCGCCGGTTCGGGGGCGGCTCGCCGCTATCGTTCGGGGGCTCGGTTCTGTGGGGGCAGCTTTTTGCCCGCCGGTCGGGGTAGACTCGCAGATATGCAGGAAACCTCGCTACTCCGTATGAGGCGACCCACCGCGCTCCCGGCGGGCAAGGTGGAGCCGGAACCCCGAAAACGCTAAACTAACCCGTGAACCGCCGTATCTCCGGCAACGGGGTGGAGCCGAGCGATCCACCGGTCGCCGCCGGGCTTCCCCTCGCGCCGGCGGACCTCCGGGCCACCCCCTCGCGCCGGTGAACCTCCGGGCTCTCCCGGCAGTGGCTCCCTGCACATCCGCGAGCCTACCCGAACTGACAGGCAAAAGCTACCCGGAAGCGTCGAGCCCCGAACGATAGCGGCAAAGCTTGCCCTAACCTGCGAGGCTTTTGTACCGGACTCGGGACGCATCGAATGACCCCGGCGGGGTCCCGGAGCCGGCGTTGACGGGATCTCCGGGCTACCCTCGCGTCAGCGAGCACAAGATCTGCCGCATAGGTGGCGGCTACCCCATAACCACTCAGCTTTCGGCGTTGGAGTAAGCCGGCGCGCTGAACTTCTTTTCTGTCCGCTTTTCTTCTTTCAG
Source organism: uncultured Eubacteriales bacterium (assembly GCA_964406705.1). Classification (GTDB taxonomy): domain Bacteria; phylum Bacillota; class Clostridia; order Oscillospirales; family Acutalibacteraceae; genus CAZRRV01. The sequence goes on along the minus strand of CAYOSS010000045.1, from coordinate 14,368 downwards.
CCGCGCCCGTCGGCGAAGAGAAGAAAAGCGGACACGTTCCTCAGCCGCGCTGGGGGAATAAACAAGCCGCCCTCGCGTCAGCGAGAAGAAATCTGCCAAACAGGGTGGAGCTGTGCCGCCGGTACCTTCGGGCTGCCCTCTCGCGAAGAAAGAAAAGCGGGCACCGTTCCCCAGCCCAGCTGGGAAAAATTAGAAAGCCTCCCCGCGCGGCGGGACAAACATCCCCCCCAAGCACCGGCTGTCGGCCGAAAGCCTTCCGCCGCCCCTTAAATTTTCAAAAAACAGTGGAAACCCTCGCCGCGCTGTGGTATAATATCCCCCGACAGGATAGGGGGGCGAGGCGGTGCGGCGGTTCTGGGGCAAGGTTGCCGACTACATCCGCGAATGCGACAAGGCGCTCCTCCTGCTCTCTACGGCGGCGTCGCTGTTCGGCTGCGCCGCGGTGGCGTCCGCGACCTACCGCCCCACCGGCTCCCCCCGGCAGTTTATAGTCCAGCTCTCGGGGCTGCTGATAGGTCTCGCGGCGGCGGTGACGGTCTCCACTTTCAGCTACCGGTCAATCGAGAGGCTGCGTTACCTGTGGCTCGCCGCGTCGGTGGCGCTCGTGGGGCTCACCTTTATAATAGGCTACGCGCCCCCCGGCACCGACGACAAAGCGTGGCTGCGTCTCTTCGGCGGGATGACCCTCCAGCCCGCCGAGCTGCTCAAAATCGCCTTTGTGATAACCTTCGCCTACCACTTATCCAAAGTGGGGAAGGACATAGGCCGGCTCCGCAACGTCGCGCTGCTCGCGGTCCACGCCGGGGCGGTAATCCTGCTTATCCACCTGCAGGGGGACGACGGCACGGCGCTGGTCTTCGCGGTGATGGCGGTCGCTATGCTCTGGGCGGCGGGCATACCCAAGAGGTATATGTTCTTAGCGCTGGGGATTTTGGCGGTGGCGGCGCCGTTTATATACTTCTTCGTGCTGAACTCCGACCAGCGCGCCCGGCTCGCCCTTATGTTCGACGTTGAGCAGGACCTGCAGGGCAGCGGCTGGCAGCAGTGGAGGGCGAGGATAGCCCTCGCGAACGGCGGGGTCTTCGGTATGGGCCCGTTTAGGGGCGAGCTTACCGGCTCCGGCGGGGTCCCGGAGGGGGAGAACGACTTCATCTTCGCCTCCATAGGCGAGGAGTACGGGATGGTCGGCTGCGTCGCGGTTATAGCGCTGCTTACCGCCATAGCGGTGAGGATATTCAAGATAGGCGCGGCGTGCGAGAACAAAAGCGCGTCGCTGATGTGCGTGGGCGTCGCCTCGATGATACTCGGGCAGTCGGTTATAAATATCGGTATGAACGTCTCGCTGCTGCCCGTCATCGGCATTACGCTCCCCTTCTTCAGCGCCGGGGGAACGGGGCTTGTCTGCCTGTTCTTAAGCGTCGGGCTGGTGCTCAGCGCCCATATGGAGCAGAACCGGGGCGCCATACACCTGCGCGGGTAACGGGCGTCACCCGCGAACGGCGGCGCCGTCACGCTTTGTCATCGGCGCCGGGAGACGCGTAGCCTATTATGGCGGCTGACGGCGAATGGATGGGCTCCGCTCCGGGAGGCTCCCCGCGGGTAATCCCGCGCGAGGGGGCGAAGGACGGGCGGTACCGGCGAAATCCGGCTTAATCTACAAAAAAGGGTGATTGCTTTTGTTTGAAATCACTGAGAAATCACGGCTCAACCCCACGGTGTCGCGCATAGCGGTGTCCGCGCCCAGAGTGGCGGCTAAGGCGCTGCCGGGGCAGTTCGTCATACTCAGGGCTACGCCGACGGGCGAGCGCATTCCCCTCACCGTGGCGGACACGGACCCCGGGCGCGGCACGGTGACGCTCATTTACCAAATTGTGGGAGCTACCACAGCCAAGCTCGATATGCTAAACATAGGCGACTCCCTGCCGGATTTGGTCGGCCCCCTCGGCAGACCCACCGATATAGCGGGTCGGCGCAAAGCGGCGGTTGTCGGCGGGGGCGTGGGGTGCGCCATCGCCTACCCCGTGGCGAAAGCCCTGGCGGCGTCGGGGTGCGAGGTTCACGGGATTATTGGCTTCAGGACGCGCGACCTGGTTATCCTCGAGGATGAGTTCCGCGAGGTTTGCGCCCTCACCCGGGTGATGACGGACGACGGGAGCTACGGCGAAAAGGGGCTTGTCACCGCCGCGCTGAAGGAACTGATTGACTCCGGCAACGCCTACGACGAGGTCTACGCGATAGGCCCGCTGCCTATGATGAAGTTCGTCTCTCTGCTCACTAAGGAGTACGGGATAAAGACGACAGTCAGTATGAACCCCATTATGATAGACGGCACGGGAATGTGCGGCGGGTGCCGGCTCACCGTGGGCGGGAGAACGCGGTTCGCCTGCGTGGACGGCCCGGATTTCGACGGGCACGAGGTGGATTTCGACGAAGCTATGTCCCGCTCCGGGCTGTACCGGGAGAAGGAGCGCCGCGACTACGAGGCGTGCCGGCTGCTGAACCCCGTCGGATAAGCCCCGGCGGGCATCCCGGCTAAACTCGGCGGGGTAAACCTCGGCGGCAGCCCCGCCGGACGGATAAGGGACGGGGGGTCCATAGCTTAGCATACTCCCTCTTGCGCGGGGCGAGTTCCCCTTCGAGGGCCGGGCAAGCAAGCCTCCCGGGGCGGGGTCCCTTTTGCAAGCCGGATAAATCCCGGCGCGGGGAGAGCGGGCGGCCCCGGCACGGGTCAACCCCCCTCGCCGGGCGAGCAGCTTCATCCGGCACAGAACGGGTTCCCCCGGCGCGGAGCGAAGCAAGCGGGACCCTCGGCACGGGGCAACCCCCTCGCGTGGCAGGCAATCCCGACGTAGGGTGAGCTTCCCTCCCCGCGGAACCGGGCAAACAACCCCCAACGCGGGGCACCCCCTTACCGAGCCACCGAAAATACAATACAAAACAGGAGATGCGACAATGGCGGATATAACCTCCCCCCGGCACGGGATGCCGGTTCAACCGCCCGAGGAGCGGCGACACAATTTCGGCGAGGTCGCCCTGGGGTACGACGAGTTTTTAGCCAAAGCCGAGGCCGCGCGGTGCCTCCACTGCGGGGCGAGACCCTGCGTATCTGGCTGCCCGGTGGGGGTGAACATCCCCGACTTCATCGCCCGGATAGCGGCGGGGGACTTTGACGGCGCGTACGTCACGATACGGGAAACCTCCTCCCTGCCCGCCGTGTGCGGGAGGGTCTGCCCGCAGGAGACGCAGTGCGAAGCGAAATGCGTCCGGGGCCGCAAGGGGGAAAGCGTCGCTATAGGCCGGCTGGAGCGCTTCGCCGCCGATTACGCCGCCGCTCACGGGAACGCGGAGGAGAAAGCTCCCCCGAAGAACGGAATCTCGGTCGCGGTGGTGGGCTCCGGGCCCGCGGGGCTTTCCTGCGCGGGGGCTTTGGCGGCCAAGGGCTACTCCGTCACCGTTTACGAGGCGCTGCACTTGGCGGGCGGGGTGCTGGTCTACGGGATCCCGGAGTTCAGGCTCCCCAAAAGCATAGTCCGCCGGGAGATAGAGGGCTTGGAGCGGCTCGGCGTCCGTGTAGAGACGGATACCGTCATAGGCCGCACCCTCACCGTGGACGAGCTTTTCGCCGCCGGGCACAAGGCGGTTTTCATAGGCTCCGGGGCGGGGCTGCCGAGGTTTATGAACATACCCGGCGAAAACCTGAACGGGGTGTTCTCCGCCAACGAGCTGCTCACCCGGGTCAACCTTATGGGCGCGTATAAGGAGGACTCCGACACCCCGGTGTACAAGGCCCGCCGCGTCGCCGTGGTGGGCGGGGGTAACGTCGCTATGGACGCCGCGAGGGTGGCGCTGCGGCTCGGGGCGGACGAGGTCAGCATAGTCTACCGGCGCACCGAGGACGACCTACCCGCCAGAAAAGAGGAGGTCGAGCACGCCAAGGAGGAGGGAATCGCGTTCCGCTTCCTCACAAACCCGGTTGAGATTACAGGAGACGGCAAGGGCGGCGTCGCGGGGATGGTCTGCGATAAGATGTCCGCCGGGGAACGCGGGGCGGACGGGCGCAACACCGTAAAGCCCACCGGCGAGCGGGTGACGCTCGACGTCGACGCGGTGATTATGGCGATAGGCACGTCCCCCAACCCGCTCATTAAGAGCACCACGGAGGGGCTCGAGGCCAACTCGCGCGGGTGCCTCACCGCAGACCCCGCCACGGGGAGGACTTCCAGGCCCGGAGTTTGGGCGGGAGGGGACGCCGTCACCGGCGCCGCCACGGTGATCCTCGCTATGGGGGCGGGCAAGGCCGCCGCCGCCGATATAGACAGCTTCCTGAGCGGCAGATAGGCTCCCGGGGCGGTCAGCCCGGTCGCGGTCGGCAGCGCGGCATTAGTTGCCCCCGCTCGTAATCATCCTCACAACATTAACCGCCCCGGTCGCGGCTGCTTTCGTAGTTTTAGCCGCCCCCGGTCGCGGTCGGCAGCGCGGCAGTGGTCAGTCCACTCATCAGTCGAACAAGCGGCACCATTTATTCGCGCGGCATCGGTCAGCCCTCGCGGTACCGTTCACCCGGCAAGGAGCACCACGCCTACGGTCGTCCCGGTTACGATCATTCTCGCCGGCGGTCAATCTCGGTCTCGGTCGGTCCGGTCGCAGTCGCCCTCGCGGTACCGGTCACCCCCGGCGCGGATCACCCTCGCTTGCGGTCATTCCCGCTGACGGTCAACCCGCTCATCGGTCGGACAAGCGGCGTTGTTTACCCGCGTGACATCGGTCGCCCGCGCGGCATCAGCCGCCCCGGTCGCAGTCGGTCCGTGACATTGGTCGCCCCGGTCGCGGTCACCCTCGCGGCACCGTTCACCCCCGGCGCGGATCACCCTCGCTTGCGGTCATTCCCGCTGACGGTCAACCCGCTCATCGATCGAACAAGCGGCACCGTTTATTCGCGCGGCATCGGCCAGCCCTCGCGGTACCGTTCGCCCGGCAAGCGGGTCGGCGCGTCCGCACAGCTCCCCCGCTAAACGCCCGATGTGTCCGCGCAACTCCGCCAAACACCCGGCGCGCCCGCTCTTCCCGCCGCGAGGCACCCCCGAGCGGCGCCCCGTAAATATCCGGCAAAGGAGGTTCCCGCTTGGAGCTTGAGAAAATAGTCGCCAACAACATAGCGGACCTCCGCAAGTCCCGGAAAATGACGCAGGTGGAGCTCGCCGCCAAGATAGACTACTCCGACAAGGCCGTCTCCAAATGGGAACGGGGGGAGGCGCTGCCCGACGTCAAGACGCTCTGCAGAATGGCGGAGCTCTTCGAGGTCACCCTGGATTACTTTGTCACGGAAAACGCCATAGCCTCCGCCGAGGAGTTCTCCGCGCCGGCGAAAGAGAGCCGGGGCTACCGCATCGTGATAGCCTTAATGGCGTCCTGCGCGGTGTGGGGCGGAATAGTCGTCGCCTACGTCTACGCCCTGCTCTACCTTAAACGCAACCTCTGGCCGCTCTTCGTCTGGGGAGTGCCGATATCCGCCCTCGCTATGGAAATTCTGGTCCGCAAGTGGAAAGTGAAAAACTGGAGCGTCCCGCTGCACAGCGTGTTCTTCTGGGGACTGCTGGCGTCAGTGTACCTGACTTTTCTAAAGTACAACATCTGGCCGATATTCTTGGTGGGAATACCCATTCAAATTATCCTTATTCTCTGGGAAGTGTTGAGGCGCAAGTTCTCGTAAGCATTCTGCAAGGAGGAATTGACAATGAGAAGCGCGTTGGAGTTAAAGTGGGTTTTGGCGGATGAGGAGGCCCCCTGGGGGAAGAGCGATCACGAGCTGCGGGAGAGGGTGCTGAAAGAAGCGGAATCCCTGCCCGACACGCCGGCGCTGGGCAAGATGATGGCCTTCTTACGGAGCTACACGGCGGAGTTTACCCCCTTCGTGAGGGGGGACCTCGCCTTCGCCGGGACGCCGGGGTACTTCAGGCTCACCCGGCGCGAGGACGGGCTCGCGTTCGACATAGGGCACTTCTGCGCCGACTACCGCAAAATGGTAGATATCGGCATCGAGGGTATCCGTGCCCAGTTGGACCGCGCCGTACCTGTCGACGACGAGGGCCGGGAAACCAAGGCGGCGTTTAGCGAGACTCTCGACCTTTTCGCGGAGTTTGTGAGGGCCCACGCAAGACGCGCGGCTGACCTTGCCGCGACCGCCGCCGACCCCGACGAGAGGGCCAACCTCGCCCTGCTCGCGGACGACCTCGACTGCATCTCGGCGCACCCGCCGCGCACCTTCCGGCAGGGGTTGCAGCTGATCCTGCTGCAGCACTGCTATGTGCTGCTCAAGCCCCACACCGACACCATCACTTTCGGCAACCTCGACCGCGTCTTATGGAGGCTCTACGACGCGGAAATCAAGGCGGGGACCCTCACCCGGGAGGACGCATTGGAACTCATCTGCCAGTTCTTCCTCTCCTTCGTGGTGATGGACCGCGACACGCAGAACATAGTGCTCGGCGGCTCGGACGAGGGCGGCGGCTGCTTCGAGAACGAGCTTACCCTGCTCTTCCTCGAGGCGCAGAAGAAGATGCATATCGAGGAGCCCGTCGTAAGCCTTAAGATCCGCCCTGACACCTCCGACAGGGTGTGGGACGCCGCCTTGGACGTCCTCGCGAACGGCGGCGGTATGCCCTCCTTCCTCAACGACACGGTGTACAGGGAAGCGCTGCGGCGGTTCGGCTTCGAGGAGGCGGACCTCAACACCTTCGCCAACATAGGCTGCTACGAGGCGGTCCCCTACGGCGCGACCTTCGGGGGGACTGTGGGCGGCCCCGTCAACATTGTGCCGCGCCTCTCGCGGTTCTTTACCGAGGGCACGGAGGACTACCCCGACTTCGAGAGCTTCCTCGCCGGTTGGGAGGGCTTCCTCGAACGCGAGTTCCGCGATGTGGTAGTCCCCTGCTTCGCCGCTAAGAAAGAGAATATCTACAACAACTCCGCCAGCCCCTTCTTAGGGCTTATAATGGACGGGTGTATTGAGAGCCTTCGCCTGCCGGAGCATTACGGCTCCAAGTACAACATCTTCACGGTGCAGTTCGACGGGATAGGCACCCTGACCGATTCGCTGCTCTGCGTCAAACACTTCGTCTACGATACCCGCGAGGTGGCGCTCGAGGATTACCGGCGCGCCGTGGCGGAAAACTTCCCGGATGACGAATTTCTGGCTAAAATCCGCGCCTACCCCGCCCGTTTCGGCTCGGGGGACGAGGAGAGCGAAAAGTTGGCCGGGCGAGAGGCGAGGTTTATGTCGGACCTCACCGCGCGGTACCCCGTGAACGGGCACGTGAAGTCCACCCCCGCGCTGATGCTCTTCACCGCGGATATTTACTCCGCCGGCGTCCCCGCGACGCCCGACGGCAGGCGCGTCGGCGACCGCTTCTCCTACGGCGCGGCGGCAAGCGAGCTTCTCCCCCACCGCGACACGACTAAGGTGCTGCTCGCGACAGCCTCCCTGCCGTTGGAGCTCTTCCCCATAGGCGCGCCGATGATGGTCAACCTTATGGGCGATATTCTGAAGACGGGAAAGGGCCGCGCCGCCGTCCGTTCGATGGTGGAGACCTACCTGCGCGAGGGGGGCACGCATATCCAGTTCAACATCGCCGATCCGGACGTCCTCCGCGACGCGCAGGCTCACCCGGAAAAGTACAAGGACCTCTTGATACGCATCAGTGGGCATACGGAGCCTTTCATCAGGCTGAACAAGACCCTTCAGGACGCGCTGATAGAGCGCTCCGCGATGGGGTGCTGACTTGCGGGGCACCGTATTCGAGATCCAGCATTTCGCCCTGTACGACGGCCCCGGGATACGCACTGTAGTCTACCTCAAGGGCTGCCCCCTTCACTGCGCCTGGTGCCACAACCCGGAAGGCAAAAGCTTCTCCCCGCGGCTCCTTTTCCACAGAGAAAAATGCTCCGGCTGCGGGCTTTGCGCCGGGGTTTGCCCCGCCGACTGCCACACCTTCGCGGGAGGGGAACACGTCTTCCGGCGCGAGAGATGCGTCTATTGCGGGAAATGCGCCGAGACCTGTATGAACGGGGCGTTGGCGCTCTCGGGCAGGGTCGCGGAGACGGGCGAGATCATACGCGAAGTCGCGCGGGATAAGCCCTTCTACGGGGAAGAGGGGGGTCTCACCCTCTCCGGCGGGGAGCCGCTCGCCTCGGGGGAGTTTGCCGTGGAGCTGTTGGAAGCGGCTAAATCCGCCGGGATAAACACCTGCGTGGAGACCTGCGGGTGCGTCCCCGCCGAAACGGTGAACGCGGCGGCGCGGCACACGGATCTCTTCTTATACGACATCAAAGAGACCGACCCCGCCCGGCTGAAGGAATTCACCGGGGGTGACGCCGCGCTGATATCGCGCAACTTGGAGCGGCTCTCCGCCGGCGGCTCGAGGATAATACTCCGCTGCCCCGTGGTGCGGGGGGTGAACCTGAGAAGGGAGTTCTTCCTCGACGTCGCGCGGCTGGCGGAGCGCCTGCCCGGCGTGGAAGCGGTAGAGTTGGAGCCCTACCACCCGTTGGGGCTCGCCAAATACCGGGCGCTGGGCGAGGACCCGCCCTATGCCGACGGAGAATTCCTCCCGCCGGAGGAGTTGGCCCCCCACGCGCGGGCAATGCGAGAGCTGACGGGGAAGCCCGTCCGGCTCGGCACCGGGGAGCCGGTGTAGCGGCAGGTCAGGTCGCCCGGCGCGGGAAGCTTGCCGACGGGCAAAGCGGCGGGGTTCGCCGTGCCCCGGTTGAAAGCCGGTAATCGGGCCACCCGGTGGCGAAAATTTAACACAAGGCGGGTAGCAGGGAAGCCAACGGACCCTCGCGCCGCAAGCAGCGGCAGGCCGGCTTATCCGCGAGACACGCCGCTTCGCCGCGCCCCTGCCGGTCAGGGATCGGCAGTCAGGTCGCCCGGTGTGGGCGGCTTGTCGACGGGCGAGACGGCGGGGTTCCCCGCGCCCCCCCCGCGCCGCCGAGACCGAGAGCCGGTAATCGGGGCACCCGGTGGTGGGCGACTTGCCGACGGGCAAGATAGTGGGGTTCGCCGTGCCCCCCGTACCGCCGGGGCCAAGAGCCGGTAATCAGGGCACCCGGCGTGGGAAACTTCCCACAAGGTGAATAGCGGGGAGAACAAGGACCCCCGCGTGGTGAGCAGCGGCAATCCGGCTTATCCGCGAGACACACCGCTTCGCCGCGCCCCTGCCGGTCAGGGATCGGCAGTCAGGTCGCCCGGCGCGGGAAACTTCCCGCCGGGCGAGATAATGGGATTCACCGTGCCCCCCCCCCCGCGCGCCGCCGGGGTCGGGAGCCGGCGGGCGCGAATTCCCCGAAAACTTCAAATTCTTATGGAAACGCGCGGGAAAATGTGGTATAATACATCTGCAACCGCCGAGCGGCGGAAAATTTTAACGCGGAGGGATATGTGATGGAGTTAGTGTCATCTTACCTGCGGGGCGTCTACGACGACGTAGTGAAGCGCAACCCCGGCGAGCCGGAATTTCACCAGGCGGTGAAGGAAGTCTTGGAGTCGCTGGAGCCGGTCGTCGCGGCTCACCCCGAATACGAGACCAACGGGGTCATAGACCGGCTGGTCGAGCCGGAAAGGGTCATCAAGTTCCGCGTCCCCTGGGTGGACGACGCCGGGAAAATCCGCGTCAACCGCGGCTTCAGGGTACAGTTTAACAGCGCTATAGGCCCATATAAAGGGGGGCTACGCTTTCACCCGTCCGTCTACGAGGGGATTATCAAGTTTCTGGGGTTCGAGCAGATCTTCAAGAACTCGCTCACGGGGCTGCCGATAGGCGGCGGCAAGGGCGGCAGCGACTTCGACCCCAAGGGCAAGTCCGACGGCGAGGTTATGCGCTTCTGCCAGAGCTTTATGACGGAGCTTTGCCGCCACATCGGCGCGGATACCGACGTGCCGGCGGGCGACATCGGCGTGGGAGGCAGAGAGATAGGCTACCTCTTCGGGCAGTATAAGAGGCTGCGCAACGAGTTCACCGGGGTGCTGACGGGCAAGGGCCTCTCCTACGGCGGGAGCCTCGCGAGGACGGAGGCCACCGGCTACGGGCTTTGCTACTTCGCGGAGGAAATGCTCCGGGCGAACGGGAGCTCCTTCGACGGGGCGACGGCGGTGATTTCCGGCTCGGGCAACGTCGCGATATACGCCACGGAGAAGGCCACGGCTCTCGGGGCTAAGGTAGTCGCGCTGTCCGACTCAAGCGGGTACATCTACGATAAAGACGGAGTGGACCTGGCGGCGGTCAAGGAGATCAAGGAGGTCCGCCGCGGGAGGATCAAGGAGTACGCCGACACCCACCCCGGCGCGGAGTACCACGAGGGTTGCCGCGGGATCTGGAACATCCCCTGCGACATCGCCCTGCCCTGCGCCACTCAGAACGAGTTGGACTTAACCGGGGCCAAGGCTCTTGTCGCGAACGGCGTCCGCGCGGTCTCCGAGGGCGCGAATATGCCCACCACTCCCGACGCGACCGAGTTCCTGCAGGCGAACGGGGTGCTCTTCGGGCCGGCAAAGGCCGCCAACGCGGGCGGGGTCGCCACCTCGGCCCTCGAGATGAGCCAGAACTCCATGCGCTACGGCTGGACATTCGACGAAGTGGATGAAAAGCTCCACGGGATTATGGTCAACATCTATAAGAATTCCGCCGCCGCCGCCGAGGAGTACGGCGTGAAGGGCAACCTTGTGGCGGGCGCCAACATCGCGGGCTTCACCAAGGTCGCGAACGCTATGTTAGCCCAGGGGTTGGTGTAAGAGCTATCCTGCGGCAATAAGTCATACCCGGCGGGGCGGCGTTTGTCGTCTCGCCGTGTTTTGGAGTGGGGGAGCCGGCGGACCGGCCGGAGGATCGGTCTCTTACCGCGCGCAAATTGCGGAGTACCGCGTCCAAGCTGAACCCGGAGCGCGTCCGCGAGAAATTCGGGGCAAGTCCAGGCTAAACCCGGCGCGCCCAAGCTATGCCCGGGACACGTTCCCGCGAAGTCCGACGTATCCCCGCGAAACCCGGGGCCGTGTGTACACGAAAAATGAGGGCAGACTTGTGCCGAATATGAGGCTCGCTCGTGCCAAATATAAAAGCTTGCCCACGCGGACCACTGGAGAGCCGCCGCACAAAGCCCGGGGCGCGTCCGCGCTAAACCCGAGGACTACCGGCGCTAAACCCGGCGACACTTCAGCCGGGTCAACCGAAAAGGGGTTCTTGCTATGTTAAAATTAACTGAACAAGTGCTGAAATTCAAGGCAGATTTCGGCTATCTTGACACATACGCCCTAATGATAAGCGTCGGGGGCCGCAAGGAGACCGTCTTCTCCCCCAACGCGAACGGCGACACGCTCTTCGACATCGCGAGTATGGGCAAGGTGCTTGTCACCTCCACCCTAACGCTGAGGGCGGTGGGAGAGGGCAAACTCTCCCTCGACGACAACATCGCGAAATTCTACCCCGCCGCCCGCGGCGAGAAACGCGGCATCACCGTGCGTCAAATGCTGACACACACCTCCGGGCTCCAGGTGAACAGCGGCGCTCTGGGCCCGCTCTCCGAGGTCGGCTCCGACTGCGTCGCGTACCAGATCCTCTCCCAGCCTATGCTCTTTAGCCCCGGCACCGACTGCCGCTACTGCAGCACCGGGCTGACCCTCGTGGGCTTCATACTGGAGAAGGTTTACGGCGCGCCGTTGGGCGAGCTGTTCGAGAGGTTCCTCGTAAAGCCCCTCGGCTACACCCGCAGCTGCTACAATATGCCGGTCGGCACGCCAAACTCCGCCGTATCCTACAGCAGGCGCGAGCTCGGCGACGTGGAGTGCCCCTGGGACGACGGCGACAACTGCGCCTACCGCTCTACGCAGGGCAGCGGAGGGCAGTTCTTCACCGTGAACGACATATCCAAATTCTGCGAGGCGGTGCTCGTCAAGAGCGAACTCCTCTATCCGCCGTACCTTTACGAGCTCGCCGAGACCCCCTACGCGCGCTGCGACACCGGCGAGCGCGAACTTAGGGGGCTGGGTTGGTACATTTACGGCGAGGAAAGCGTCACCGGCGGGGAGCTGATCCCGCCCGGCAGCTTCGGTCACAACGGCTACACCGGGACGCGGTTCGCCATCAACCGCGAGAGGGATATATACGTCATACTGCTGACGAACGCCACCAGATTTTTGTCCCGGCGGCACAAGTACGCCGGCTTCGAGAGCTGCGAGAACTACCACATCTGGCAGGACGTCTTCACCGCCGCCGCGAGGGACCTCCGCGAGGCGGGGGTGCTGTAGAGACCTCCCGAGGGGCGGAGAGGGCATACAACTCGCTCGTGGAGGACTAATAATAACAATCAGAGGTGACGCGAAATGCGTCAAAAAATCGCCGCGCTGAAGGGCTTCAACTGGCGGCTCTGGTGTTCGCTGTGCGCTCTTTCCCTCGTCCCCGCCGTTTACGGGACGGTAAAGACCTTCCTGATAGCGAGCGGGGGCGACTCCGGCGTGTTCGACGTGATCGGGCAAATGGAGTGGTTCGACCTTATAAACGAAACTCTCCAAGCCTTCTTGATTGTCCCCCTCTACTCCATACTTAACAAAATTTATGTGAGGAGCCGGGAGCGCTTCGCGGAAAACGTGTTCAAGACGGGCGCGGCGGTGTTCGTCCTCTACACCCTTTTCTCGGTCGGGGTGCTGATTTACGGCAGCGTCTGGGTTAGCGCGATGAACCCCGCCGGTGTCGACCTCGCGGTCACCGATAACTACCTCAGGCTCGAGACCGTAGCGTTTATGGCGGGCATTACAGTCAGCTTCGTAAACGTGGTTTTCGTCGTCTTGGGGAAGGCGGCGAACGTCTACATTTTCCTCGGGGTCCGCACCGCGCTATCATTGGCGGCGGACCTGATACTCATCCCGAACTTCGGGGTTTACGGGGTCGCGGTCTCGAACATCGCGGTTAACACCGTCCTTTCGGTCGCCTCCCTCGCGCTGCTTGTAAAGCGGGGGTGCCTAAAATTCTCAAAATTTGAGAAGTCGGATTTGCCGCTTTTTAAGGAGTGGGCAAGGGACGGCGTGTTCTCGGGAGCACAGCAGTTCTTAGACAACTTCATATACGCCGTGATGGTCTGCAAAATGGTGAATATGGTCGCGGAGCAGGGCAATTACTGGATCGCGAACAACTTCATATGGGGCTGGGCGCTGATACCCGTAAGCGCGCTCGCAGAGGTCGTCAAGGCCGACTGCAAAGAGGGGTACAGCCGGCTCAACCGCTTCGCCTACCGCTTCATCACGGCGGGAATTATCATTTTCTGGATAATTACCGCGCCGCTTTGGAAGCCCTTCTTTCGCTACTGCCAGGGTCTTCAGAACGCCGACGAGATTTTCCTCATCACCGCGAAGCTGATGCCGTTTTACGTCGCCTACGCGGGATGTGCCGTAATCGACAGCATTTTCGTGGGGCTGGGGCGCACCGCCTACAACGCCGTAAACTCCGCTATAATTAACATAATCTACTACGGCGTGTTCTACATTCTTTACCTCACGAAGGCGATCACTTTCACGATGAATATCATAATCCTGATGTTCGGCCTCGGAATGGTGGTGCACCTGATCGTGTCGGTTGTGCAGGAAAGGTGCTTCCTGCGCCGCCGCCTCGCCTGACCCCCCGCCCCGGCTGGTCTGACCCCCGCCGGTGATTCGCCTAACCACCGCCGGCGACCGGGCTGACCCCGCGGCGCCGGCTCACCCGGCCCCGGCGCCGGCAGCTCGACCGATCCCCCGCTGCCGGCTGACCTAAACTCTCGCACCGGCAGCCGGTCCGACAGCGCCGGCAATTTCCTCTTGACAACGCCCCGCGAGCCGGATATAATAGGGATGTTCCCCACGCGGCAGGGATGTCCCCGCGGGGCGCGAGATATGGTGGGTATAGCTCAGTTGGCTAGAGCGCCAGATTGTGGCTCTGGAGGCCGTCGGTTCGAGTCCGACTATCCACCCCATTTTTTGCCGCTGAAAAGGGGAACGCTGTCGTTCCCCGCCCGCCGCCGCGATACGCTGGGGTGTCGTCAAGCGGTAAGACACAGCACTTTGACTGCTGTATGCGTAGGTTCGAATCCTGCCACCCCAGCCATTGCTACATAAGGCCCGCCCCGCCCGGCGGGTTTTCTTATGAAGACACGACTCCGTGACCGCCCGGCTCGACCGTTATGCGGTGTTGTTTTGCGGCGGCACAGCCCGGTGACCGCCCGGCGTGTGACCGTTGCGCGGCGTTACCTTTAACGGCACCGTTATAAAGATGATTTCGCGGCAAATGAAAAGCGCCGCCCGTTTTTAAGAGCGACGCTTCCGTCTGTATTTACCCGCCGAAGAAGGAAC
>CAYOSS010000044.1:0-15396 GCA_964406705.1 uncultured Eubacteriales bacterium | reverse complement strand
GGATAGCCCGGATGTACCCCCGGCGCCGGTCCGGCAGCCTTGCCGTATTCATTCCAGGCTTACCGATCCCGGTACAAAAGGCTCGCAGGTTAGGGCAAGCTCGCCGTTATCGTTCGGGGCTCGGAGCTTCCGGGTAGCTTTTGCCTGGCGGTCGGGGCGGCTCGCGGGTGTGCGGGAAGCCTTCCTCCATGGTAGGGGAGAGCGTGTTCTCCTCTGCATAGCGTTATGCGATGTATCGTTTCGGCAAGTCTTTATCAGTCCCCAATGTCAGGGGAGGAAAAAACCGAGCTGCCGGTCTCCGCCGGGCTATCCCCGACACATCGCGCTGCCGGGGCGGGGGCTGCCGGTCGCCATTGGGCTATCCTGCGAGTCGCCGCGTCACCCGATAGGCGGAGCGAAATCGGGCGAGCTACCAGTCGCCACCGGGCTACCCCTCGTGCCGGCGAACCTCCGAGCTCCCCCGGCGGGGAGCTCGCTGCACATCGGCGAGCCGCCCGTACCGGCAGGCAAAAGCTATCCCTCAAGAACCGGGCCTAAATCGATAGCGGCGAGCCAGCCTGAACCTGCGAGCCTTTTGTACCGGGCTCGGTAGGTCCCGAATGAATACGGCGGGGTCCCGGAGCCGGCGTCGGCGGGACCTCCGGGCTGCCCCCGCGTCAGCGACCGCAAGACCCGCCGCATAGGTGGCGGCTACCCCGTACCCACTCAGCGTTCGGCGTTGGAGTAAGCCGGTCCGCCTGAACTTCTTTTCTGTCCGCTTTTCATAAGGGGCCCCCGCGGCGCCGTAAGGCGTCGTGGGGAGAGGAGGAGCAGTGGAATGAGCGAGCTTTTCACGCTTTAGCGTGGAAACGAGCGATATGGAACTTGCGACGACGATGCCGGACCGTTCCGGCGCAGAGAAGAAAAGCGGACACCGTTCCCCCAGCATAGCTGGGGGAAAATCAAGCTACCCTCGCGTAGCGAGAAGAAGCCAACGGGGACGGGCGCAGCCAAAGGCAGGGGGATTGCCGCGCCTGCCGGCTGAGAGAGAAAAGCGGACATCGTTCCCCCAGCATAGCTGGGAGAAATTAGAAAGCTAACTTCGCGAAGCGAGAAGGAGGTCCCGGGGACGGGCGGAGCCAGAGTCAGCGGGGACCGCCAAGTTTCCAGACGCGCGGTAAGTCCGCCATAATGGGCGAAGCCGGACCCCCCGGCATCACAAGGCTACCCAGCACAGCGGGGCAAGCCGCCGCAACGGGGCAAAACAAACCAACCCCCGGCGGGATATACCCGCCGGGGGCGTCGCAATTAGCTTAGTGCTACCCCTCCGGGTAAACCTCAACCGTGAGGTCGCTCAGAGGGTAAGCACAGCAGGGGTGAATGTACCCGAACTTACGGTCGGCGGCACGGCGGCGGTCGGTCTCCTCCGGGGCGAAGACGCGCCCCGAAACCAGCCTCGCGCGGCAGTACCCGCACTCCCCTCCCCTGCAGGCGGACGGCGGGTTCGCGCCGGTGCGCTCCAGAAGCCGGAGCAGCGGGAGCTTCGACTCCCCCGTGACGGTATACGTCTCCCCCCGCGCGAGGACGGTGACCGTGACCCGCTCCGGGGCGCCGGGATAGTCCGGAAACGCGTCGGCGAACAGCTCCCCGCGCACCTCATGCCGGATAAGCTTCCGCTCCAAGCCCAGTTTCGCGAATTCCCGGTCGCAGAACGCCCTCATTCCCTCGCTGCCGCAGAAGAACACCGAGTAGCTCCCCGCCGGGGCATACCGCTTTATCAGCTCGGCGGTAATCAGCCCGCTCTCACACCCCGGGGCGGTCTCCTCGCTGAGGACGTGGACGACGCGGAGCCTGTCGCACCCCGCCGCGAGGTCCGCCAACTCCCGCTCAAAGAGGATATCCCGGCGGGTTCTGCTGCCGTATAACAGCGTCAGCGAGCAGTCCTCCTCGCCGCGGGCTATGGCCCTCGCTAAGGCGACAAACGGCGTCACGCCGCTGCCCCCCGCGACACCGACTATATTCGGCGCGTCGCGAAGGGGTTCATATGTGAAATTGCCCAAGGGACCGGAGGTCTCGACAGGCGTCCCGACCCGCCAGTCGCGCAGTATGGCGCCGGACACCTCGCCCCCCGGGACGGTCTTCACCGCGAGGCGGATACCGCCTTCCGCCGCCTCCCCCGGCGCGGAGCATATCGTGTACGGGCGGGACGCCGCCTTTCCGCCCGCGTTCACGTACACCGACAGGAACTGCCCCGCCGCGAAGGGGGCGACCCGTTTTGTCCCCCGCCCGACGTCGGGCAAGAGGGTGTAGACCGCGTACCCCTCGCCGCGCTCAACTTTCCCCACACGGAAATACTGGCGGCGCGGGTGCAGGATCTCCGCCATCTCGTTCGCGGGGAAAGCCCCGGGGCGCCCCGCCGGAGCCGCCTCCACCGCCGCGTCGCGCCGGGCGGTGAGAGTCAGGAAATCGCGCGGGTCGAGCGAGTTTAAGTTATGCTCCGGCATCGTCCGCGTCCCCCTTCCGCAATTTTTGCCCCACGGAGTTGCCGTTGGCGAGCGCGCTGCTGTAGCCGTCCCCGCGCTCGGCGTGCGCCCCCGCGAAGTACAGGTTATCCAGCACGCGCTCTTTGGAAAGCGTCATCGCGCGGGTGGTGATCCCGTCCCAACCGCCGGTCTCGTAGCCGTAGGCGGTGCCGTTGGGCGTGCCCAGGTACCTCGCGAAGGTGGGCGGCGCGGCCGGCTCCAGCTCCTCTATATAAGGGCTGATAACTACGCCGGTCTTTTTCTCATATTCTCTTATGGTGCGGGCCGCCATACGGGTCTTTACGGCGCGGTACCCGTCGGGCGGGACGCTTCCCCAGGCGTCCTCTGACAGCAGCGAGGTGAAGAACAGCGTGCAGGTGCCCTCCGGGGAGGAGCCGGGAACGGCGTTGTTGAGGCAGTTCGCTATGATAAGACTTGTGTCGGGGTCGCCGCAGTCGCGGTACTGCTGGGCGGCGTCCGGCGTGCGGAAGATGAACACCGAGTAGTCCTTAATGCCGAGCTGCTCCGCCGATCTGTTGAGCCCCACGTAGAGGGTAAAGAAGAGCAGTCCCTTCTTGCGGGCGTTGGCGAGCTTCAGAGAGCGCGCCGGGACGGGAGCGTCCTTTAACGTCCCCGAAAACGCCGTGTCGGGGAAGCAGTTCGCGACGACCGTTCCCGCGCGGTATTCCCTGCCGCCCGCGCGAACGCCCACCGCCTTGCCGCCCTCCGTTAAAATCTCGGTGACGGGGGTGTTGTAGAGGATGTCCCCGCCCGCGTCGCGAATGACCTTATCCAGAGCGAGGGCGATTTCGGCGGACTTCATCGTCGGCAGCGCGGGAATCCCCGACACGTAGCGGGAAAGCATCATAGCGTAGTGGGCGAAGTCCAGCGAATCGGTGGGGGCGCCGAGGTAACACCAGTAGGTCTTGATGATATTGCGCGCCTTCTCCGGCATCCCGAGAGCCACCAAACACTCGTCCACCGAGTGGGACGCCATTCGCAGGAAATCCGCGTGCTCGCTCATAAGGACCGCCGGGTCCGGCTTGCCGGAAGAGAGGTACTTAACGGCGGCGTCAGCCTTTTTGGCAAGAGCGAACACGGCCTCGGTGGAGTCGCGGCTGCCGGGGACGTAACGCTCCATAGCGTCGCAAAACTCTTCCACCCCGGCGGGCATAGTGACGTCGTAGCCATCCTCGCCCCCCGTTATCACGCGGAAGGCCGTGCGCTCCGCGACCCAGGATATATCCGCGCCGTACCCGTCGAACAGACGTCGGACGCTCCCCGGGTTCTCCTCGGTACCTATGTTTGCGAGCTCGTGAAGCGCTGTCTCGAACTCGAAGCGCCCCCTCACAAAGCTGGTGGCGCATCCTCCCGGCATCCTGTTGCGCTCCAAAAGGAGCACGTCCAGCCCCCGCCTCGCGGCGGTAGCGGCGGCGGTAAGCCCGGCGTTGCCCGCGCCCACCACCGCGACATCGTAATAGTCTCTCATTCTACACCCCTACTCATAGCATCACCGCCGAATAACCGCCTAAGGCTCCCGGCGTCATCCGCCCGCAGCTCGCGCCGTGTCGCCGGACGGTGTCGCAGCGAATTCATCGCGCAGCCGCGCCGCAAGCCCGTTTTTGGCGAGCGTATACGCCTGCTCCGTAACCTTCCGAAGAGTATGAGCGTCCGCCGCGCCGTGCCCCTTCACCACGGGGACGCCGAAGCCCAACAGCACCGCGCCCCCCTCTCCGTTGTAATCGTACCGTGTGTAAACCTCGTCGGCGGCGCTCTCCAGCGCGGATTGGGCGTTATCCGGGAGACCCGCGGCCAGCGCTTTCATCTCCCGGATCGCGGCTTTGGCGGCGCCCTCCGCCGTCTTTAAGAAAATGTTCCCCGCGAACCCCTCGCAGACTATCACATCCGCGCCGCCCGTGAGCACCGCGCTGCCCTCTATGTTGCCGGTGAAACCCGGCACTCCCTCCCGCAGCAGCGTGAAAGCCTTCTTCGTCGTCGCGTTGCCCTTGGCGTCCTCCGCGCCGTTGGAAAGCAGGGCTACGGAGGGGCGCTCCACCCCCTTGGCCTTCATATACGCCGACCCGGCCCTCGCGAAATCGCGCAGCTTCTCGGCGCGGCAGTCCACGTTCGCGCCGCAGTCCACCACACAGAAGGGCGAGCCGTCCGCGTGGCGCAGCTCGCATAACAGCGCCGGGGAAAGCCCCGGTATCTTGCCGAGATCCATCACGGCGCCGACCGTTATAGCCCCCGTAGCCCCGCAGGAGACGAGCGCGTCCGCGCCGCCCGCGCCGCAAAGGGCGGTCGCCCGGTAGATGGAAGCGCCGCGCTTCAGCTTATAACCTTCCGTGGGGTCCTCGCCGTTTCCCACGACGTCCGGCGCGTCGGTGACCTCCACCCTGCCCGAAAGCCCGGGGTGCCGCGCCACGGCGGGAGCCACCTCCCCCCGCCCCGCGAAGAGGCACAAATATAAATCGGACAGCCCCTCCGCCGCCGCGAGGGCGCCTTCCACTAACTCGCGGGCGGGTCTGTCCGCGCCGCCGAGATCCACCGCGACTCTGATCATCGACCCGCTCCTTTCTCCTCCTCGCCCCGCCAAAACGCGTCAAGCAGGGTCCTGTAGGTCTTGGGCGTAAACGGGGGGCGGGAAAGTTCCCTCAGCTCCGCCTCGTCAAGGCTTCCCGCCTCGGCATAGCGCTTCCCCGCCGCCGCGAACCGCTCAAAGTACCGCGTCAGACGGGCACTCTCGCCGAGATCCACAAGCGTTTTCAGCTGCGGGCAGGCGATCCCGGTGTAGCCGCCCCGCCCGCATATTCGGTCGTACTGCGCCCACAGAGGGCTTAGCGCGTCCTCCCCCTCGGTGAACGCGCAGGAGACCAGCACCGCGAAAAGGCGGCCCTCCCTCGGGCGGCGAACGGAGTGCCTGATCCCACCCTCCGGAGCGTCGTCGCCGCGGTAGGTGCGCATCATACCGAGCAGCCTGTCGGTAAGCGTCTTGACGGGACCCGGCATTCCGAAAAAGTAGAGCGGGTAGCAGAGCAGCACCGCGTCGGAGCGGTCGATCCTGTCGCGAACCGCGACCGCGTCGTCGCGGATAACGCACTCCCCCGGCGTCCTCCCCCAGCAGGAAAAGCACCCTGCGCACGGCGCGAGCAAAAGATCCGCCACGTTCACCGTTTCGCGCCGGTAGCCCGCGCTCTCCATTCCCCCGGCAAAGGCTTTCGCGGCGGCGTAGGTGGCGCTCGCCTCCCGCCTGGGGCTGCCGTTTATCAGCAGCAGGCTCTTCATTTGCGCCGCGACCGCAGGCTCGGGAAGTTTTTAACCCATCCGCCCCTGCTTTCGGTAGAATATTCCGCGTATCTCCCGATTTTGCGGTACTTTTCGTAGCGGTTCTCGAGCAACTTCTCCTTGGGGAGCATTCTGAGCAGCATTATCTTCTTTTGGAGGTCGGTGCGCAGTTCCTTCATAAAGGCGCCTACGGCCGCGCCGTCGGAGAAGTCCTTCGGCTCAAGGATTATCCTCTCTATAACCTCCATTTTGAGAAGATCAGCGGCCGTGAGTTTCAAATGCTCCGCCACCTCGGCGGCTCTGGAGGAGTCTTTGTAGAGAATGCTGGCGCAGGATTCCGGGGTGATAACGGAGTAGTAGGCGTTCTCCGTCATCCAAACCTCGTCCGCCACGGCGAGCCCCAACGCGCCGCCGCTTCCGCCCTCGCCTATCAGCACCGACACCATCGGCACCCTCAGCGAGCCGAATGTGTAGAGGTTCTCCGCTATTGCCTCGCCTATCCCCCGCTCCTCCGCGCCGGGGCCGCAGTCCGCGCCCTGCGTATCCACAAAGAACACCACCGGGCGACCGAACTTCTCCGCCTGGCGGGCGAGCCGGAGCGCCTTGCGGTACCCCTCCGCCGAGACGAAGCCGAAGTTGCGCCGGACCCTGTCCGCCGGGTCCCTGCCCTTCTCCACCGCGACGACCGTGACGGGGGAATTGCCCAAATACCCTATCCCAGCTATGATGGACGCGTCGTCGCCGAAACGCCTGTCCCCGTGAAGCTCGGTGAAGTCGGTGAAGATCCCCCTTATGTAGTCCCCGCCGGTGGCGCGGCCGCTCTTCCTCGTGAGGCGCACGCGCTCGTAGACGGGCGTCTTCTCGCCCGCCTCCCGCAGCTCCTTTTGGGTCTCAAGCATTAAATCGGGGTTCATCCTATAGGCTTCCACCTTTCGTGATAGGATAGCATTCGGGCGATGTAGGTTTTCTGCTCCTCGCGGGGGACTATGCCGTCCACGAAACCGGAATGAAGCTGAAATTCCGCGCTCTGAAAGTCGTCCGGCAGGGTTTGCCCCGTGTTTTGCTCTATGACGCGCTTGCCCGCGAAGCCTATTTGCGCTCCCGGCTCGGCAATGATCACGTCACCCTCCATAGCGAAGCTCGCCGTGACCCCGCCCATAGTGGGGTCCGTCGCGCAGACGAGGTAAAACAGCCCGCCGTCGCTGTGCTTCTTCACCGCCATTGAAACCTTAGCCATCTGCATTAAGGAGAGAATGCCCTCCTGCATCCTCGCCCCGCCGGAGACGGTGTACCCCACCACGGGGAGCTTGCGGAGCGCGGCGTACTCGAACAGCGCGGTGATCCTGTCCCCCACCACGGTGCCCATAGAGCCGAGCATAAATCCCGGTTCCATTACAAACAGGCAGGTGTCGTGCCCGCCTATTTTGCCCCTGCCGCAGACCACGCCTTCCGTCTCGCCGCTCTTCTTGCGGGCCTTCTCGTACTTCGCGGGGTAATCGGGGAAACCTATCGGGTCGGAAAATACCCCTATCCCGTACAGCTCACGAAAGGAACCCCGCTCGGTGAGCATCTCAATGCGGCGCCTCGCCGGCATACGGTTGTACCCCCCGCAGGCGGGGCAGATGTAGTGGTGTTCGCGCATCGAGGCGGTCTCCACGCTCGCCCCGCACACCTCGCAGACGGTGTTCTCCGGGTAATCAGGCATAGCTTCTAAGCGCCCTCCGTCAAAGCTCGTGCGGCGGCCGAGAACCCGGCCAGATCCGTCACGGTGAGGGCGGTGGCACCCGGCAAGGTCCGGCGGACGAAGCCGGTGAGAGTGGCGCCCGCGCCCACTTCCACGAAGGTGTCTATCCCCTCCGCCGCCATATTCCTCAGGATCCTCTCCCACCTCACGGGGGAGCGGACCTGCCGGGCCACGGTGTCGATTATCCCCTCGCGGGTGGAGGGGTACTTATCGCCGGTTAAGTTCGCGTAAAGGGGCAAGGCGGGCGGGGAAATTTCCATACCGGCGAGCGCCCCCCGCAGCGTCCCCTCCGCCTCCGCCATATAGGGGGAGTGGAACGCGCCGGAAACCGCCAACTTAGCGGCTCTCCCGCCCTCCGCCCTCACCCTCTCGGTGAATGCGGCCAACTCGTCCGCGCTCCCCGCGCAGACTAACTGACCGGGGCAGTTGTAGTTGACGGGCCAGACCTCGCGGAACTCAGCCGCTATCCTCTCGACAGCCGCGTCGTCAAGCTTCAGAGCGGCGACCATACCGCCGGGGCGGGAGCGGGAAAGCTCCGCCATTTTGCGCGAACGCTCACACACCAGCCGGAACGCGTCCCGGACGGAAAGTACGCCGCTGAACGCGAGCGCGGGTATCTCGCCCAGAGAAAAGCCCGCCGCCGCGTCAAAGACCGCTCCCCGCTCCTTTAAGGCCTCGGCGAACGCCAGCCCCGCCGCGAAAAGGGCGGGTTGAGCGTTTTCGGTGAGGGAGAGCTCCCCCGCGTCGCCGTCAAAGCAAAGCTCGCGGAGCCCCGGCAGAAGCTCCTCGCACAAATCGAAAACGCCGCGCGCGGCGGCGCTCTCCCGATAAATATCCCTTCCCATACCGGGGCTTTGCGCGCCCTGCCCGGAAAAAAGTACCGCCGTTTTACGCAACACGCCGCCTCCCGCTATCTCGCGTATATATCCTCACGGTTTACCGCCGTGAAGGTGAGCACTCCCTTAGCGTGGATTTCCCCGTCAACCGTCAGCACGGCGGAGAACCGCACCAGGGGGCCCGACGTGGGGGATTTGGTCACGAAGATGTCGAGGGTATCCCCCGGGATCACGGGCTTTATAAACTTGAAGTTGTCCACCTTCAATAGGACGTAAAACTTGTCCCCGTCCGGCTCGCCCTCCATCACCAGAGAGCAAAGCTGCGCCGCGCACTCGATCACCAGCACGCCGGGCATTATCGGGGTGCCGGGGAAATGCCCCGCGAAGTAGGGCTCGTTCACCGAGACGTTTTTGGTCCCCCGCGCCATCTCGCCGGGAACCAACTCCGTCACCCGCTCCACCATTTGGAAGGGAGGGCGCTGCTTTAGACGCTTGTTAATCCCGTCGATGTACATCATAGCGACACGCCCCCGTCGAGGGTGATTACCTGCCCCGTCATATAGGAGAAAGCTCCCGACGCGATCGCCGCGACCGCCTCCGCCACCTCCTCCGGGGTGCCGAACCGCCCCATGGGGATGGTCTTTATGTACTCCTCGCGCTTCTCGGGGGGCAGGGCGTCGGTCATCTCGGTGGCGATAAAGCCCGGCGCGACGGCGTTGACCCTTATGCCACGGGGGGAAAGCTCTTTCGCCAGGACCCTCGTGAACGCGTTCACCGCGCCCTTGGTCGCGCTGTAGACGCTTTGCCCCGGAATGGCCATTTCCCCGCTCACGGAGGAAATATTTATGATGCAGCCGCTCTTCCGGCGGTACATCTTGAGAGCCGCCGCCTGCGCGCAGTAGAAATACCCGTTGACGTTAGTCTTAAAGCAATCCGTGACGCTCTCGGGGGCGAGGGTGAGCAGGTACGCGTCGCGCACCACCCCCGCGTTGTTGACAAGCAGGTCGATCTGCCCGTAGGCCTTATCCACCTCGCGGATCATAGCCTTGGCCATCCCCGGGTCGGACACGTCGGCGGGAGCCAGCATTCCCTCTCCGCCGCCTTGCCTGATAAGGTCCAGCACTTCCCGCGCCGCCGCCTCGTTGGAGCGGTAGTTCACCGCTACGGTGTACCCTTCTCCCGCGAGACGCAGCGCCACGGCTCTGCCTATCCCCCTTGACGCGCCCGTCACAACCGCGACTTTCATCTTTGCACTCTCCTCGAATACTCCCGGATCCTCCCGCGCGGGGCGGTGAACTTTCCCGCTGTGGGGGCGGCTCCGCCCGCCGCGCGGGATAGCAAGCTTTTTCCGCGATGGGAGCGACCCTGCCGACGCACAAAGTGGCAAACTCTTCTCACTGTGGGAACAGCTCTCCCCCAGCCGCACGAACTAACAAGCTTTCCCGCCAAAACGGCGCTTCCTCCCGCGCGAGGCGGCAAGCCCTCCCCCGTCAGGAGCGGTTATTCCCTGCGCGGAGCGGTGAGCTTTCCCGCTGTGGGGACGGCTCCGCCCGCCGCGCGGGGGCTTACTTTGAGACCACGACCGCGCAGTAGACCCCGCCCGCGCCGTACGACACCGCGACGATATTGCGCAGTCCCTCGCCGCGCAGCGTTTGCCTTGTAACCGAGCCGTCGGCGCCCAAACAGTACGCCGGCGCGCTCTCAATCTCACCGTGAAGAAGCAGAGCGGAATGCGCCACCGACAGCGCGGCGGCGGCGGCTCTCGCCTCGCCGACCGTCTCCTTAACCGAGAGCACGGGAACATTCTCCCCGAACACCTCGGCCACGGCGTCGCGCTCTATCCCGTCCACCACGGCGTGCCCGTTGGCGAAACCCGCCACAGCGTCCACGTCGCCGGCGTCGAGACCCGCGTCCTCCAGGGCGTCCCTGATGGCGCGGGTGAGCGCCTCGCCCGAGCCCTCCAGCCGGCCGAACTCCACGGGGGACGCCGCCATACCGTAGCCCGTAACCTTAGCGTAAACTGTCGCCCCCCGCGAGGCGGCCCCGCTCTCGTTCTCCAAAAGCAGCGAGACGCTCCCGTCCGAGAGGGAAAACGCGCTCCCCCCGGAATAGGGGGCCGTGTACCCGCCCGCGACGCAACCGTGGGAACGGTAAAGCTCGTCCAAGATGTCGCTGTTCTCGTCCGTGCCGGTGGCGAGCATCGCGGACTGCTCCCCGGAGCGTATCACGTTCGCGGCGTAGGCTATGCTCTGCAGCCCCGACTGCGCCCCGTTAGTCGCGGTGACGTTGTAGCCCTTTATGCCGGAGCAGATGGATAAATACCCCCCGGCGGCGTTGTACACCGTGTTGGGGAACTTAAACGCGCTGCCGTTGGAGTTGCCCCTCTCCGCTATGTTAGCCTCAAAATCGCAGCCGGAGCCGAGCGCGCCCTCCGACGTACCGACCAGTATCCCGGTGTCGCGGGCGTTATCGTCGGTGACAGAGTAGCCCCCGTCGCGAAGCGCCATCATCCCGGAGACCGCCTGGAGCTGGCTGAACCTGTCAAGTTTCCTGTAGAACGCCATTTTAAGGCCCAGCGCGCCATAATCGTCCGTGCCGACCGAGGATCTCGCGCTCCCGGAATCTATACGCTCTCCTCCCGCCACGGCTTCGGCATACCGCTCCCGGCCGTTGCCGAGCGGAGTCACGATCCCGATGCCGGTGAGCGCCACTCCGGGCCTTTGCGCGGGCGGCAGACGGACCTCGCCGGGCTCCGCCCCGAATATCACGCTCGCGTTGTTGCCGCCGAACGCGAAAGAGTTGCTCATCACGTTGCGAAGGGGTTTGCGCCTCGCCGTGTTGGGGCAGAAGTCAAGCTCGCCCGCCTTCCCGCTAAGGCGCGCCAGATCCTCCTCCGTATACCCCGTGGTCGGGGGGATAACCCCCGTCGTGAGCGCCTTTATCGCGAACACGGCCTCTATGGCCCCCGCCGCGCCGAGGCAGTGCCCCGTCATGGACTTGGTGGAGCTGACCGAGAGACCGGGGTTCTTCCCGTCAAAGAGGGCATGCAGGGACAAAAACTCCGCCTCGTCGTTCTTGGCGGTGCCGGTGCCGTGGGCGTTGACGTAGCCTATATCCGCCTCGCCCAGCCCGGAGTTTTCCATCGCGCGGCGAATGGCGTTCATCTGCCCCTCTCCGTCCGGGCGTGGGGCGGTGATGTGGTAGGCGTCGCTGCTCACCCCGGAACCCAGGACATCGCAGTAAACTCTCGCTCCGCGTGCCGCCGCGTGCCGGTAGCTCTCCACTATCACGGCGCCCGCTCCCTCGCCCAAGGTAATCCCCTCCGAGCGGTTAAACGGGGAACAGGGCCGTGGGTCCAGCGCGTGGAGGGACAAAAAACCCGCGTAGGGCACGGAAGCGAACGCGTCCGCTCCGCCCGCTATGACAACATCCGCCTTGCCCGCCCGAATAAGGTCCGCCGCGTAGGACACGGCTATGGTCCCGGCGGCGCAGGCGTTGGCTATGTTGGTGACAACTCCGCCCGCTCCGAACACCCTCGCGACCTGCGTCGCGATGGCGGAAATCGGCATCTGAGCGGCGCGCTCGGGCGTCTTGCCCTTGGTGTAGTACTCCTCGATGCTGACTACACCGCCGACGCAGCTGCCCATTATCACGGCGGCGCGGGGGCTGCCGCCGAAACCGTCCAGCCCGGCGTCGCGCATAGCCTCTCCCGCCGCCCTGACGCACAGCTTGGACGCGCGGTCCATCCCCGCCGTGCCGGGTGTGGCGTCGAGATCGGGGCAGTCCACCTCGGCGGCGTAGTCGGCGTAGCAGCCGGCCGTGTCAACCGTGGAGGTGTGACGAATGCCGGATTTGCCGGCCGTGACCGCGCTCCAGCACTCCTCCACCGTGTTGCCCACGGCGGAAATCAGCCCCAGCCCGGTGACAACGGCCCGGCCCTCCGGCGGGCAGGAGCGAAGCCTCGGCTCACTCATTCGGCGGAGCCTTCCGGCGCGTCCATATGCCCCTCTATATACTCCGCAATACTGTCGATATTGAAGAAATGCTCCTTGCCCACGCCCGTCATATCGACGCCGTAGGTGCTGTCCACATAGGAGATGATCTCCAGCGAATCGATGGAGTCAAGCCCTATCACGCTGTCGCCGAAAAGCTGGGTATCGTACTCCAGCACGTCCTCCTCGACACCCAAATTCTCGCACAAAAACTTCTTTAATCCCGCTTTCATCTCGTCCATAGCAAGGTCTCCCTTCTAAAATGTTTGTTGTGAAGTATCGGGCGGCGCCGCGCCCCGGGCTATCAGGACCGCCGAGCCCACGCCGCGCCCCGTGCGCCCCGGGCTGTAAAGCTGCGCGCGCCCTCCGTGCGCCCCTGGCTGCCGAGCTACGCGTGCCGCGCGGCAGGGGGCAGGCTCGGTATTCTGCCCACCGCTAACCAGCTAACGCTCGGCGCTCCCCGGCTCGCCCTCGTAAAGCACCGTCACCGCGACATAATCGCCATCGTGCGTCACGGTGACTTTGAGGTCCGGGCGGCCCTCCACATAGGGCTTGCCGCGCTCGTCGTGGAGGACGGAAAACCCGGTGTAGCGGGGGTCTCCCGTCGCCTTGAATATGGCCTCCTTGCACGCCCAGCGCACCGCCAGGAACCGCTCCCGGGCGGGCCCCGCCGCCGTCTCGCGCCAAAGCGCCAGCTCCGCGGGGGAAAGGAACCGCCGCGCGAACGTCTCGTCCTTGCCCCTGAAGCGGGAGAGCAGCGTGAGGTCCATCCCGATTTCCATAAGCTCGTCCCCCCGGCGGTCAATAAGCGCACTCTCCCGCATTATTACTAACTTATTATACGCCTCTTTGTGAAGAAATGCAAGAGGAAATTTGAGCGGAAACGGCGGCGTCGGAGATAGCCGACGGGGATCACTCTGTCCTCCCCGCGAAGAATAACGGGCTCGCCGTATAGGCATATGACCCCGCCGGGGCCGCGTTTTCGCCCGGGATTTTATCTAACAGATCGAACACCTTCAAATCGCGCGCGCTCGGATCCGCGTGTTCCTTTATCTCGAGCGGGTAAAGAACGCCGTTTTCCTCGATCACCGGATCGATTTCCCCGCCGTCGCGGTCGCGGTAAAAGTACAGAGGGGGATTTTGCGCTCCCCGGTTATAGTAGCTCTTTACAATCTCGGATATAACGAAGCTCTCGAAGAACGGGCCCGCCGTAGCACCGCTTTTCAGCGTGTCCGGCGAGGTCCACCCGGTTAAATACGCGGCGAGACCCGTATCGGGGAAGTAAAGCTTCGGCGTCTTAACGGCGCGTTTCGTAACGTTATTTAAGTAGGGCGGGAGCGGGTAAACGATGTTTGATAATACCGGAGCGGAAAGCCAGCGGTCCGCCGCCGTCGGGCTGACTCCGGCGTCCCTCGCCATCGACGGTAAATTCGGGAGCCGCCCCGTGCTCGCCGCCGCCGCCGTCATAAACCTTGTGAACTTCACCGTATCGCCGATTTGTGAAAGCTCCCGCACATCGCGCTCGATGTATGTGCTCGTGTACGCGGAGTAAAACATTCCCCGGTCAAAATCCGGGTTGCGCCGGAGCTCCGGCATCAAACCCCGATGTATCGCGGACCACACCTCGTCGTAGGAGATGTTCCCCGCGCCGTGGCGGGCTTCGCGAAGGTACTCCGCGCTCGGCAAAAAACGGCGTATCGAGATCCGCTCCCCGCGCCTCGCGCAGCGACAGCGGAAGCAGCGTGACGATCCCGACGCGACCTGCCAGCGATTCGCCGCCACCTTTTCATCATTCTAAACCGCCCGGAGCCGCACATATAGAACCGCCCTTTCCGTCGCCGCGGTCAAGGGTGAACTTTATTTGCCCGCACAAGGCGGGCTCCTTCCGGATTTCGTCCACGAACACGGGCGGCGGATTATCCTTGAAAAAGGTCCCTCTTCGCTCCGAGCAGGCGGCGCGGATAACGGGGCCGTCCAACGTGACATAGCTCATCCCGGCGGTCAATTCCCGCGGCGTTGTCGTCTTACCGACCTGTCTGGGCCCCGCCACAAGCACGGCTCCGAACGTCTTCGCGGGCTTCCTCACCGTCCCGCCCGTGTGTCTGCCGATATACACGGCGTATTCCTCTTTTTCGGCTGATTTAACATCTGATACTAATTTAGCCGAAGAAATCCCGCCTGTCAAGAGCGAACCGGATTATCGCGCCAAAAGGGCCGCCCCCTCCCCGGGGGCGACCCCTATTCCCGTATTATCCTCCAAAGCCCCGTTCGGCGCTTACGGGAGCGGGACGACCTCGCCGTTTATCCTGACCGTGGGCGGCTCCGTCACCATCTCCTCGTTGACAGAAAAGAACTCGGCTAATTTTTCGGCGGTGACGTCCTCGTTGTTCGCGTTCTTGCAGCTGTCGAGATCCAGCTCGATGCCGTTCGCCAGCACCTCGAGCTCGAAGCCCTCTTTGAACACGCAACCTTTAAGGGTAGCGCTGGAATACGCGCCGAACCCGTTCCATCTCCCGCTCGCCTCGAAGATTACGTTCTCAAACAGCACACTTTGCTGACCTTTGGAAAACGTGTTCCAGCCCCACGTCGTGCTGTTCTTAACGGTAATGTTGTTGTTCGTCCCGTCCGAGTAAAACGCGTATGTCTTCCCGGAGATTTCGCAATCCTCCACCAGAATATCCGCTCCCGACGGGTAGAGGGCAACTCCTCTCACAGCGCCGGAAAAATGACAACCCCGTAAAATAACCGACTTCGCAGAGGTAATCGAAAGCGGCGCGCCCCAGGAAAGGTTTTCTCCGTCACCGCCGCCATAAATGGTAACATTTTCCACCACAACATTCTCGCCGGAAGCGGTAACGGCGGACTTATTCTGCGTTCCCACCTCCGACGCGTCTACGGTAACATCCTTTAACGTCAAATCTCCAGCGGCGGTGATGCCCTGTCCCTTTTCGTCCGGCACGACGTGGATGACGCTCTTGTCCTCGCCCCCGCCCTCGAAAAGGATCGGGGCGCCGTTGCCGTTCCTCTCGTAGTACTCC
>CAYOSS010000043.1:0-15407 GCA_964406705.1 uncultured Eubacteriales bacterium | reverse complement strand
GAAATCGTGTAGGCGTTTATAGCGCCTCGGGGGTTCGAATCCCCCTCTCTCCGCCAATTTTGCCCGCCCTAACGGGGCGGGTTTTTGTTTTGCCCCGGAGCGCGGGAAGCCTTGTAAGACGGGGGGTTATGGCGTTTCAGGGGCGCCCCGCCGAGTCAAGCGCCGCTCTTATCCCGGTGGATGACACGCCCTTGGTGTAGGGAAAGTAAACGACCTTCACTCCCTCGCGGGCGAGCTCGCGCTCGTACTCCCGCCACTTCTCGGTACCGTACCAGTCGTCCCCCACGAAGAGCACCGACGCGCCCAACTTCCTGCAGGCGGCAAGCTTGTCCATATCGTACTGCGGCACGGCGGCGTCCACGTAGCGGCAGGCGCGCACAATCTCGATCCGCTCGTCGAAAGGGATTACCGCCCGTTTGCCTTTATATGAGGTAAGCTCGTCGACTGTCACCCCGACAATCAGCCTATCACACAGCCCTTTAGCGTTCTTGAAGAGATTTAGATGCCCGATGTGGAACAGGTCGTAAACGCCCGTCGTATAGCCTATTACCATAATATCCGCCCCCTCACGGATTTTGCCGGAAATACTCTTCGTAGGAGTTCTCCGGGTCGAATATGACGCCTCCGTGCGCTGAGGGCGACCGGGTCGGCGTCGTATAATCGCCGTACTGCGTGGAGAGTATGGCGTCGTAGCCCAAGGGGACAGCTACTTTCAGGAACTCGAACGGCATCTCTATGGCCTGCGCGAAGTCGGCTTTCCCAAACACCATATTATCGGCTAAATGACCGGTGGCGGTCATCCAAGACAGATATTCCGAATTTTTGGCGGACGACTTTCGGCAAATATTTTCGATCCGCCCGAAAAGCTTCCGGAAATCCGCCCCGGTTTTCTCCATAAGCCGCGTGGCGCCCAGTATTATCCTGTCCTTAAACGAGTGGGGAAACGGATATATTTTGTCGCTTAAAATCCTGTAGTACAGGCGCGGCCGCAGGGTGAACAGCCGGCGTGAAAGACGCCCGCCCGGCACTCCGTCCAGAACGAATATGTCGATAAATATGCCCTGATTGTATTTATGCCGGAACTCCGCGTCGGACCGGAGTATCCCGGTCGTATTGCCGTTGCGAAGCTGGGCGTGGTACCGCAAAAAGTCCTCGCTCATATCGGTCGTCTGGAAGCAGTACGGGGGGTCGAACGCGTTCGGGGCGAGCGAAACCAACTTATCGTAATCCTCCCTGAACATAGCGACGTCGATATCGTCGTCCCAGGGGATAAAGCCGCCGTGGCGCGCCGCGCCGAGCAGCGTCCCCCCGACCGCGAAGTACCGCAGCCCATGCTCAGCGCACACGCGTTGGAACTCGCTTAACAAGTCAAGCTCCACCGCCCACACTTTCTTCATTTTCACCGTGACGGTGTACCCGGATTTTTCCTCCTCGTCCAAGAAACCCTCCGGCAGCCTTAGCTTGATAGGCAGCATTCCAGCGACACATCCCTTACAATTTAATACGCGCTCACGGCGAAACCAGCGAACCCGGTCTTACCCCGCGCGGCCGATCGCCTCGCCGAAATCCAAAAACCTCTCCAGGCACCATATCTGCCACTTCTGGTTGCCGGAGAACCGGCTCATATCGAGGCCCGACCGGAACTCGTCCCTTCGCGGACCCCGCCAGTCGGCGAAATACGCGTCCACCGGCCTCGGCATCGGGAGTTTGCCCGGAACGGCTTCGCCGGGGTATTTCATAGAAAACAGCTCGCGGATTAAGTACTTCGGCTCCCCGTGGCGCACGCGGTACAGGTCAAGCGGCTCCGCCATTTGGAGCGCTGAGTACGGGTTGACATACGGCATCCCGGCGCAGCGGAACGCGTTCATATACGAGCCCGACCTTTCTATGGAAAAAACGTCATCAATAAACTTTAGGAAATCAATTCCCCCCCCCCCCCGTCTGTACCGCTCGAAGAGGTAGCCGACATCCGCCGGCTGTTTTAGCACATCCTCCGGCTTAGTGAAAGTATACCTGTCCCGGAACTCCTCCAGCGTCCAATCCTTCGCGAGGAGCCCGTCCATTCCGCCGAAGTTGAGGTCCGCGCTCTCCCCCGTCACCATCATAGTGACACCGTCGGCCTTGGCCCGCGACGCGGCCTTGTAAATCTGCGGCTCTATAGAGTGCACCGGGGCGCATTTTCTCCTCATAAGAAGCGGAAGGCAGTCCGTCACGTCGCTCCAAGATATATCGACGTAGTGGAGCTTCAGCCCGTACCTCTCCGCGTGGGTCCTCGCCCGCTCCAGCTCCTCGCGCTCAAATTCGCCGCCCGTAAATCGGAAAGTGTAGGCGTCGCGGCCGGACATATACGAGGCGAGTATGGCGGAATCCATCCCGCCGCTGAGCAGCAGGCCGAGCTTCTCCCCGCGCAGCCTGGAGAAAATATCCCCCAGCGCCCCATCGATGTCCGCCGCCGTCCTCACCGGGGTCCTTTTCGATGCGGGAACCGGACGTATGTTCCTGTGGCGCATTCCCTCGAAGAAATCCGTACCGTCCCGCTCGATATACCGAAACGCGAGGTACGAGCTCGCGCAAAACAGTTTATCTACCGGCATATGCCACCCTCCACAGCATTATAGAGCCTTATTTCACTCTATCTTCTAATTATAACCGGGGGGGGGGGGGCAAAAGTCAAGACTTTTTTGAAAAATTTTTGCTTTCCGAAGAAATTCCGGGGCGGGCGGTCCCTGTGGTCCTCTCCAAATCCCGCCGTCACGTCCGCCCAGGTCCCGAAAAAACGCGCTTCACGCAAAGAAACCGCGGCGTCTTGCCGCGGCCCCCGGTGTATAGTTTTTCTTTAGCGGGACGAGTTCTTTCTCTTAGCCGGCACGGACAGAACCGCGATCGCGGCGCCGCTCGCGAGGAACAAAACCGCCAGCAGCGGCACGACCCATCCGTTCCCCGTCTGCGGGGAGGACGAGGATTCGCCCGGGCTCGCGGGCGCGTCCGCCGAAACCTTCTCGACAAGCGTGTACACGCTCATATGGTCGGTCTCGAATACGGCGTAGCCGTCCTTCACCGTCGTCGCGTGCTCCGTCGCGTTGCCGTCCTCGTCGACATAGTAGACGGTCAGGTTCTTGCCCCTGAACTTCTCCGGGACGGGGATTTTAACCTCAAACTTGCCGTTATCCAACTTTGAAATATACTTGCCGGCGGTATCGGAATGAAGCTTAATATCGAAAGTCTCATCGTCCTTAACGTCAAGCGCTCCGGTAATCTTGTCGTGCCGGTCGCCCTCGGTCAGCTTCTCCACCTCGACCAGGGTATCGAGCGGGATGGAGGAAGATTCCGACGATACCGAAACCTCGGTCTTGGCGTCCACAGACTCGTAAGTAGGGACTACCGCGTACTTCGCGTTGTCCTTAGTGACGACAAACTTGAACGAACTACCCGTGCCAACAATTTCAGCATCGAAAATAAACTCGCCGGCGGCTTTTTTCATGAAATCAGCCCCGTATCCATCGTAACCTTTTTCATCAAAATCGGCGAGCCTTTCTTGTTTGTATGATTCGGAATTTTCATCAATCCAATTTTCTCTACTACTAATTTCGTTTTGAAGCCGAGATACGAAGTCCTTATCTTGCAATGACTCATCCTTCGCGAGTTCGGCGGCTAATTGTTCCCGCAGGTCGGCAAGATAGTCTTCCTCTGCTTTGCGCTCAGTGTCACATTGCTCCGCTATAAGATCGCGATAAGTGTAGTTTGTTGTGGTAACCGTAATCTTGCCCTCACCCAGATAATCGTCGATCCGCTTCTGCGCGGCGGCGGCAAGTTCCTCCTTCGTATCACCTGTGTCCTCCGGGACATAGATGACCGATTCCATTCTGGACCCCATATAACCATCAATATAATAAATCGTATCGCTCTGCACCAGCAAGGAGGGTCCCAATGAGGGCATACCGAGTATATCCGGCCCTCCCGCGCGAGTGCTAATGTCCATTCTAAAATTTTTGTTGCCGAGAATTGATTTGAGCTCGCTCGAAAAATTCGTCAAAGATTCATATTCTCCGCCCCACAACCCGGGAGCAACATAATCAGGATCGGGAAATCCCGCACCATCGTCTTTGTCTTTACCACTGTTTGCGCTGTACATTCTATAGCTAATGGCGTCCAAATCTGACACATGAAAATACTTTATCATGCCTTGATATTCCCGTAACTTCTCGATAATAGGCAGTGCTACCTTCAGCACGTCGGGATCGTAATCCCAGACAATATCCACCATATGTGATTCCTGCTTATCTCTCAGCGTAAGCTCTACTTGAGTAAAATCTTCATTGAATGTATCCTCATCCATGTAACTATTCGCGTTATTTGTAAAATATACCTCGTTGACAAAGATTTTGAACTCTTCTAAGAATTCCTCATCGTCTTTGCAATCAAGCGCCATAGGATCTACGCACTTTAAGACCAGTTTCCCGTCGGTGAGGAGCGCGGCGAACTCCTCCGACATCGGAGCGCTGTCCGCCCCGTCGGCGGCGAACGCCGGTGTGACCCCAAGCGTAAGGACGACGGCGAATACCGAAAGCAACAGCGCGGAGACAAACCTTTTGATTTTGCCTGACATTTACCATTTCCCCTTTCAAAATTCTGTAACTCTAATTATACTCGGGGGGGGGGGGCAAAAGTCAAGACGTTTTTGAAAAATTTTTATATTTCCCATAAATTCGATATAATTAGGTTCAATCTGCCCCGTCGGTCCTTCCCGTGATTGACAATTCCGCCGAAATATGATATGCTACAATCGCTGCGAAAAAATGACGCGGCGAACCGGCGCCGCAAAGGAGGTTTACCTAATGGACACCGACTACAAGATCGACCCCGGCGACGACTGGGACGACGACTGGGATATAAACTTTGACGAGCCGGATCAGCCCGCCCCGGATTTTCTCGCGGCGTTCCTTCTGCTCTCCCGGCCCCGATGGGATATGGCGCAATTTGCGCGGGATCTGCTGGAGCAGTGGGGCATACGGGACGGCGAGGGTCACCCGCCGAGCCGGGACCCGGTGCACCAGCTCACTATGAACGTCAAGAGTATGGAGCTCACGGTCATTTTCGACCCCGAGCCCTCCCCCCATAAGGAGCCCTTGCGCAACGCGGAATTTAACTACCTCTGGGACGGGGCCGTGGACGCGGTGAGGCGGCAGAAGGCGTGCGTCTTAGTAGGGGTAAAAGGCGGGAAAGCGAGCCAGGTGGAGCGGGGCAAGCTCTTAGTGAAAGCCGTGGCGACCGCCTCGCGGCAGGAGAGCGTCCTGGCAATATGGAACGGTGAGATGGTGTTCGGACCTTTCTTTTACCGCGAAAGCGCCGAGCTGATGTCGAGCGGCATTCTCCCCGTGGAGGACTGGATATGGGTAGCCTTCCGCTCGAGTGGGGACAGCATATTCGACGCTTTTACCGTCGGTATGCACTTTTTCGGCAAAGAAGAGATAGAGATACTGAACGCCGTCGCGGATCCGGAGGAGCTGCGGAATTTTCTCCTGGATATGGCCGCGGATATACTGGAAAACAACACGAAATACTTCGAAGGAGACGTTATAAAGTTCGACGGAAAGGAGATACGCGTCGCGGAAAGGAGCCCCGGCGTCAATCTTCCGTCGCAGGTAACGACGTTAAAAATCGCCTGGACCTCGCCGGGGGACGGCACCGGCTACACCGAGAATCAGTCGCTCGCGGTAAACGACCATATAGAGGAGCGTTTCGGGGAAATCAGCTACGTAATCGGCGAGAAACCCACTCCCGACGTGAGGATTGACATCTGCGTCGTGCCGCCGGACGAAGAACACGACCGCTTCACCGTCGTCACGCTGGGGATGGGCGGCTACCGGATGAACGTCCCGGAGGAACTGAAGTCTTGCGGCGCGGATCGGGCGGAGCTTGCCATATCTCTGCCGGAGGACTGGAAGCTCGCTCCCGCGGTCGGGGACAACCCCCGGTGGATCTGGCCGGTAACCCTGTTAAGGGACCTCGCCCGTCTGCCCGCAAGAACGAACGGTTGGCTTTGCCCCGGACATATATACTATAACTGCGATAAGGCGCCCTACGCGAGCTCCGTGAAGTTCTGCGCCTCGATGGTGGTAGCCCCACGGGGAGAGGACGTCTGCGTTTTGCCGGGCGGCGAGAAAGTCAACTTCTACCAGGTAATACCCCTTTACAAGGAGGAGGCGGAATACGCGGAAGAGCACGGAGCCGGCGCCCTGCTTAAAAAGATGCGCCGCGTGGACGCTGTAGCCGACCCCAATCGCCCGAATGCCATGTATTGCACAAGCGTCTTTTACGGGGAGGATTTCACGGGACCGATAGACAACGCCTGGTGGCAGCTCGCGATCGCGCGTCATCTGAACCTGCCCGTGGACAAGCTTGCCGCCTACGATCAAATAGCTATTTACCTGCGCTGGTGCATAGAGCGGGGTCTTGTGAACGGGTCGTTCAGGAAAAAGTACCCCGACTTAATTAAGAAGGTGGCGGATGACCCGGAGCGCGCGGGGCTTAGGGAATTTATCCGGGACGAGTTAGACGGCTTCCTCGACGCCAAGATCCTGTCGGGACGCGGCCGCCTCTTCTCGGGGTACTACTACGAGACGCTGTTCTTCACCTTCCCCCGCTACGAGCTCGATATAGAGGATTACGCGCTGAAGTACTTCGGCCCGGAGCGCTACCGCTCCGACGAGTTACGGGGCGAAGCGAGCCTCTTTGTCCCCTATACGGAGGAGTACTATAAGGCTATGTCCGCCGTGTTGGACGAGCGCTTCGCGCATTGGCGGGCCCAGCGGCTTGACAGAGATACTCTTGTGCCCTCCCAGCTCTCGGACGCGCTCGGCGCCTACTTAAAATGCGAATGTGAGTACTTCCCCGCCATGGCGGACGACGACCCCGTCACGGCGGCCTACGACTACGCCCGGCGGTTGGGTGAGGAGAACGGCCGCACCCCGGTGATAGTCCCTGCGGACGATGAGGAGCTGCTGCGGCGGCTCGTGGCGAACTCCAACCCCTCGCGCGGGGACGATTTCTACAACTTCAGCCCCGCGAGCGTCCGCGCCAAGCGGAAGAAACTTCTCTCGGAGCCGCTCCCCGACGCGGGGGAGGCTTTGGAGGAGTTGGCGGAAAGGCTGCGCGTTAAGCCCGGCGGCAAAAAGAGCAAATCGGGGTGCCGCTACACGGGCTATTACAACCCCGAAACCGGGATGACCCGTCCCCTGCTCGTCGCATATATCCCGGTGGCGCGCCCGTGGGAGGTTTTCGCCTACCTGCCCGTCGGCGACCACGGGGACGCGGCCCGGCTGATGGCGGCGGCTAAGCGCTGGTACGAGGAGTACGGCGCCGTCCCCGTGGTGATATCCCGCAAGGGGGTGGAGTTCGCCCTGCCGTCCCCGCTCGAAAAGGGTAAACAGGCAAGACTTCGCGGGGAGCTACGGGTTTTCCTGCCGGACGGCGACGCCTCTCCCCCGCCCCGGTGCGCGGGGTGGAAGATGGAGTGGAAATAGGAGCGGCCGCACACACGACGCGCCGACCGCCAACAGCGACTCGCCCCGCTACCACCTCACCGCCACGGATAAGCGGATCGAAACGCAAAATTTGAAATTTGCTCTTGCATTTTCCCTCGGGACGTGCTATACTGTGTAGCGGCGTGGGGGTATAGCTCAGCTGGGAGAGCGCTTGAATGGCATTCAAGAGGTCAGCGGTTCGATCCCGCTTATCTCCACCACCCCGTCCCCGGGCGGGGTATTTTTGGGAGACGTGGCTCAGTCGGTTAGAGCGTCGCGTTCACATCGCGAAGGCCGTGGGTTCGAGTCCCTCCGTCTCCACCATATCGAAGGCCCGCTGTTTTGGCGGGTTTTCTTTATAAGTCCAGCAATTCCGCGAGTTCGCGCGTGCGGACTATAAAACGGAAGGGCGGCTCCGGGGCGCAAATTACCCTCGTCTTACGCAAAATGTCACACGAAATCGAGGGAGAATCGGCTCCAAAAAACGGGCTATTAAGCCTTACGGGTAGTCAAAACCCCCGCCGCTTATGTTGCATCGGTTTAAGCGCTTTATTCCTTTACGAACGCCCTTTACCAAGCCATATTTCTCGATGGCAAGAATCATATACTCGGAGCACGAAGGCTCGAAACGGCATTTGTTCCGCAGCGAGTCGGGCGCGTATCGCTGATAAAGCTTTATCGCGTTTATGGCCATTCGCTTAGCGGTAAGGAAAATATACACCAACAAAATAACCGACGTAATTAAAATCACAGTCGGTTTAGGCAAGTTAAGTTTAATCAGCAAAATAACAATTCCGGCTAATACTACCACCGGTAAAAATATGAATCGGAAAAGTGTTTTCGCTAAGCTAACCTTTGGCCGTTTCAGCTTCCTGATATAGGAGTAGCTTCGAGGGTCCCGCTCGTCGCCGAACAAGCTCCTCCCGATCTCATCGAGACCGTGAAGCTGCTCCTCGGTAAAAACAACCTCTTTCAAAATACAACCTCCGGGTTTTATGAAAACTCACACATAAGGTTTGCCAAATGATAAAATTATATATCCTTCACAAAGATTAGCATATAGTAGCTCGTCGGAGTAGGCGCTTTCATACAACCGGGTTTTTCGGTAACAGTGATTGTTTCCATAGAATGGTACTCCCGTCCGCCTGCCGCTTCACGGTTGATAATATCCGCGAAGGTATCAAAGGCGGACTGTGTGTTGCCTTTATCGACGCTGATACTTGTAGGCCCCGCTACCGCTTTGTACTGTTTCAAATTCATCAGCTTCCTTTCTCGGCATCCTTATGTGTGAGTTTCATTTTGGAAAATTATTGCAGTTGTGCCGCTCCGATATATAAAAACGGTTTCCGGCACAACGCGGCTCGGATCGAGGGCCATATGCGGTGTCATCTTGCGCGAAAGGCCCACCTTCCTGTCTCATATTATACTCGGGGGGGGGGGGCAAAAGTCAAGGGCTTATTGGGAAAATTTTTCGTATTCCAAAAATTCGCTATAATTGAGTTAAATCAGTCTCGTCAACCGACCGGGAAAACGGAGATTAACAATCGCCCTATACCGCATAGACAACGCCACCTTTAGAGCAACAAAAAAGACCGGCCTGAAAGCCGGCGATGATAAAAATACAATGGGTCAGAACGTCAGCTCCCCGTCCTCCTCTTGCTGCTGTGGCCCGCTCCGCGCGGGGTAGACCTTGCTCGCGAGCGGGTCACGCAGGGGCAGTCGGGGATTACCTCTCGGGGCTTCTCCCCTTCTCAGCACCCCTCCTCCATAAGCCGGCGGGGCGAACGGCGCTTTTCCGGGACGAGGCGGGTGACCAGCTTCTCCAGCGGCCCCGAGAGGGGGAGCATCAGGGCGACGCAGAGGATATTGAACACCGAGTGGGCGGCGGCAACGGCGGCGGGGGTAGCGGGAGCGTCCAACAGCGCGGGACGCAGCGCCGTCTTCGCCGCGAGGAACACCGAGCCCCAAACCACGGTGCCGAGCACGTTAAAGAGCAGGTGCGCGAGAGCGGCGCGCTTGGCGTTCACGCTTCGCCCGGCGGAGGACAGTAGCGCGGTGACGCAGGTGCCGATGTTCTGGCCCATAATTATGGGAACCGCCGCGCCGAGGCTCACCCCGCCGGTCATCGAAAGCGCCTGAAGGATCCCGACCGACGCCGAGCTCGACTGTATCACGGCGGTGAGGAGCGCGCCCGCCAGCACCCCCAACAGGGGGTTCTTAAAGAGAAGGAACAGGCTCGTGAACGCCGGGGTATCGCGCAGCCCCGCCACCGAGCCGGACATAGTCTCCATCCCAAACATCAGCGTGGCGAACCCCAAGAGCGAGAGCCCCGCGTCCCGCCGGCGGGACCGCCCCCGCGAGCCGTACAGCAGCAGCCCCACAAGCGCGAGAACCGGGCAAAACGAGGAGGGCTTCAGAAGCCGCAAAAAGACGCTGTCGCCGCCGATCCCGGTAAGGCTCGTGAGCCAGGCGGTCACCGTGGTGCCGACGTTCGCGCCCATAATCACGTTTATAGCCCCGCGAAGACTCATCAGCCCCGAGTTTACGAAGCCCACGACCATCACCGTGGTCGCGCTGGAGCTTTGAATCACCGCCGTGACGCCGAGCCCGGTGGCGAACCCCCTCAGCCGCCCGGCGGTCATCTTCTCCAGGACCGAGCGTGTCCTGTCCCCGGCGCAGCGCCCGAGCGCGTCCCCCATAAGGCTCATACCGAAAAGGAACAGGCAAAGCCCCCCGAGCAGCGTCAACCCGTCAAATATATCCGTAGCGCATCACCCTTTCGCGGATCATGCCTACAGTATACCCGCCGCCCGTCAAATCCGTTACCGGGGAAATGTAAAATTTATGTAAGACGCCCCGCCTACGGCCGCTCCTTCGCGGGGAAAGTCACCGTAACCGTCGTGCCAACGTTCTCTTCGCTCGCAAGGGAGACCTCCGCGCCGAGGACGCTCGCGGCGTGCTTCACAATCGCGAGACCGAGCCCCGTGCCGCCCCGCTCCCTCGAGCGGCTCTTATCCACCCTGTAGAACCTCTCGAACACCCTCTCGCGGTGCTCCGCCGGTATCCCAAGCCCCGTGTCCTCGACGGTGAGGCGCGCCCCCGCAAGGTCGTTCCCCGCCGCGACGCCCTTCGACGAGCCGCTCTCCGCCGTGTCGCTCTCCGCTAAGGCGCTCTCCCCCAATCCGCTCTCCATTGAGCCGTTCCCTACCGTGCCATTTTTTAACAAAGCATTCTCCGCTGTGCCGTTCCCCGCCGCGCCGTTCTCCGCGAAACCGTTTTCCGCTGTGCCGTTCCCCGCCGCGCCGTTCCCCGCTATAACTCTCTCCACCGTGACGGTGACGCTCCCGCCGGGGCGGTTGTACTTTACCGCGTTGTCGCAGAGGTTAAATATCACGCTCCCGACAAGCTCCCGGGCGCCGCGCACCGTGGCGGGCCCGCCCTCGAGTTTCAGCGTCACCCCGGAAAGCTCCGCTTCGCCGCGCAGATGTTCCAGCACCTCGCCCGCGGCCGCGTACAAGTCCACATCCTCCGCCGCGAAGCCCTCCGCCCCCTCGTCGAGCCGCGAAAGGCGGATTATGTCGTCAACCAGGCGGGAAGTGCGGCCGGCCTCGCTCCCGATGCGCCTGTAGAACTCCGCCTTGTCCTCCTCGCGCACGAGGCCGCTCTCCAACAGCTCCGCGCTCCCGGCTATCACGTGGAGCGGGGTCTTGAGCTCGTGGGTGACGTTCGCGGTGAACTCCCGGCGGATCCTCTCCGCGTTCTCCCGCTCGGTAACATCTTCTACCAACAGCACCGCGCCCGTCCGCGCCCCGTCCGTCACCACGGGACCCAGTCTCAGCTCGCACCTCCCGCCGGGGAGGTCCACCGTCCTCTTGGCGGCCTCCCCCTCCCTCGCGGCGCGGGACAGCTCCGCCACCTCCATGCTGTCGCTTAGGAAAACAAGGCTCTCCCCCACGGGCGAGGTTTTCACCCCGAAGAGCTCCCTCGCGGCGCGGTTAAGCCCCAAAATATCGCCCCGGGCGTTTAACAGGACTATCCCCTCCGTCATATCGCGGGTGACGGTCTCGAACTCCCCCCGCCTCGCGGCAAGCTCCTCTTTTTGTCGCGCCAACTCCTTTTGTTCGCCGTCAAGACGGGCCAAAAGGGGGCGCAGCTCGGGGTACGCCTCGCCGGAGAGCGGGTGATCCGGGTCGAGGGCCTTTAGCGGCTCGGTTATCTTTTTGGAAAGCCAAACGGCTAAGACCAGCGACACCGCCGCCGCGACGATGAGGATCACCGCGACGGGCTGCAGCATCCCGACAAAGAGGGAGAGCACCGTCCCGCCCGACGTGGAAAGCCGCAGCACAGAGCCGTCCGACAGGCGTTTAGCCCGGTAAATATAGCGCTCGGTGAGCGTGGAGGAGTAGCGCGAGCTCTCCCCCTCGCCGTCCCGCAACGCCTCGGCTATCTCCTCCCGCCCGAGGTGGTTCTCCATTTCGGCGGCGGGCAGGCGGTTATCGTAAAGCACCGTACCGTCGGGGGATATAAGGGTGACGCGGCAGTCGGGGGTATCGAGGCCTTCTAAGTAGGCTATTCCCCCGCTCTCCACGCCACGGGCGGCGAGATCGGTCAGGGAGCGGAGCCTCCGCGCTTCCGTTTCCCCGAAATAATCGTAGAGCGCGAACAAAAACAGCGCTGCGGCGGTGAAGAACACCCCGAGCGCCACCAGGAGTATGGACCTGAATATCCTCTTTGTCAACGCCCGGCCTCCATTCTGTAGCCCACGCCCCGCACCGTCTCGATATACTCCCCGCACTCGCCCAACTTCGCCCGCAGCGTGCCGATATGCACGTCCACCGTGCGGGTCTCGCCGACGTAGTCCTCGCCCCACACCGCGCTGAGCAGGCGGTCCCTCGTGAAGACGACTCCGGGGTTCTCCATAAACTTCCGCAGCAGCTCGTACTCCTTAAGGGTGAGAGTGACGCGCTCGCCGGCCGCCTTGACGGTGTGCTCCTCTGTGTTGAGCTCCAACCCGCCCACGCGCAGGGTGGAGCCGCCCCCGCGCCCCGCCCGGCGCAGCACCGCTCTCACCCGCGAGACCATTTCCATCATACCGAAGGGCTTCACCAAGTAATCGTCCGCGCCACGGTCAAGCGCGACGACCTTGTCGTATTCCGCCCCCCTCGCGGTGCACATAATCACCGGGATGTCGGCGGTAGCCGGGTTCCCCCTTAGGGCGCCGAGCAAAGAGAGCCCGTCCTCGCCCGGCAGCATTATATCGAGCAAAATCAGCTCCGGGAGCTCCTCCCGGACGGCCGCCGTAAGCTCCTCCCCGTCGCGCAGCCCCTTGGCGGCAAATCCCGCCGCTTCCAACGCGTAGACCATAAGCTCGCGTATATTGCGGTCGTCCTCCACGCAGTACAGCATCCCCCTCGCCCCTTCCTTCCGGTACGTTTTCGCCTTATCAGTATAACCCGCCCGGGTAAAATCCGCAAGCGCCCCCGCGTAAAGTTTGTGTAAAGGCGGCAAAAATCCCCCGGAGGAGACCCCGGGGGAGTAAATGCGCGGCCTGTAACCGTACTTCGGCCGCCGGGTAAAGTTTTCCCCGCCCGGGGAATGCCGCTCCGAAAATGTTCGCGCTCATTTTCCAATTCGTGGAACTCATAAACAGCGACTTTACGAAATAACGGGATAATAACGGACAACCAAAAACCTTGAACGCTCATCAAATAAAATTTTGCGGCGCAGCGGTTTTGACGGCTCCCGACGGGCGGGCGGGGAGTTTTACTAAGGCTATTCAGCCTCCGGATCGCTCTAAATCTCCGTCGCCTCGTCGGGGACGGACAGGCGCAGGGTGGAATTTACCAGGTCGAGCTGGATCTGGGCGCGGTCAAGCTCCCTCTTGCACTCGCGGTAGTCCCGCTCCGCCTCGGCCGGGTCGTAGTTGATGTAGCGGTAGTCGATGACGGGGTTGTTGTGCCCCATGCCCCTCACCGTTTCCCGGACTTTGGGGAGCTTACTCATCATAGAACGCAGCCGCGCGCACTTCCCCGTCAGCTGCGGGATATAAATCAGGGCCTGGTCGATGGTCATATCAATTTCCGGGACAAGAGTGGTCGTGTTGAAAACGTTGATGGCGTGTTTCAGCAGGCGGATTTTCCCCTCCAGCTCATCGATCCTCCCGCGGGTCTCGGAGTAGCTGTAGTCGGGCCTCACGGACTCCACGTCCTCCCCTAAGGCGGCGACAAACTCCCTGCTTTGCTCCTCCTTAGCGGAGACGGCGGCGAGCTCGTCGTTGAGCTTGCGCAGGATTTTCGCGGCCTCGGCCGATGTCAGTTCTGCCATTGTCAGATTACCTCTTTTCTAAGGATTGTTTCGCGGCGGGCGGCAAACGCTCGCTCGCGGAACGGGATACATCATAGCACGGGCGGGGAAAATTTACAAGTTATCGGGGGGAATTTTCTGGAAAAATCCGATTTATTCCCCCACGACTTCCCTCAGCGTCGCGAGGTCGCCGCCGGCGACGTTGCGGACGGCGATATAGGGGCGCTTCCCGGCGTTCACCAGGACCCTGCCG
This sequence comes from uncultured Eubacteriales bacterium, assembly GCA_964406705.1. Lineage (GTDB taxonomy): Bacteria > Bacillota > Clostridia > Oscillospirales > Acutalibacteraceae > CAZRRV01. Next base: position 1,328 of record CAYOSS010000043.1, on the reverse strand, counting down.
CGCAGCCGCTTTATCAGCTCCGATGTGAGCACGGTGTCGAGCCTTTCCATAAAGAACAGCACCGACTGCCCGGAGCTTCTGATTTCCGTTATCCCGGCGGCGGCGGCGCGGTTCTTGCAGAGGGCGACCGAGACGAGGTCCCTCGCCTCGCGCGGCGGCTCCCCGAACCTGTCGCGAAGCTCGCTCAGCAGGTCCTCCGCCTCCCCCGCGCTTTCCACGGAGGATATTCTCTTGTACAGCTCGAGGCGCTCCGGCTGAGAGGGGATATAGCTTTCCGGCAGCCTCGCCGAGAGGCGGATATCCACCGTACAGTCGGATTTCTCCTTTACCTCCTCGCCCCTTTGCTCCGCCAGCGCGTCGTTCAGCAGGCGCATATACATATCGTAGCCCACCGCGCCCACGGTGCCGTGCTGTTCCCCGCCCAAAAGGTTGCCCGCGCCGCGTATCTCGAGGTCGCTCATAGCGATTTTGAAGCCGGAGCCGAACTCGGTGTAGCGTCTCACGGCGTCAAGCCGCTTCGCCGCCGTCTCGGTCAGCGACTTAAACGGAGGGTAGCAGAAGTAGGCGTACGCCCGCCGGCGGGACCTCCCCACCCGTCCGCGCAGCTGGTGCAGCTGGGAAAGCCCGAACCTGTCCGCGTTCTCCACAATCAGGGTGTTGACATTGGGCACGTCCACCCCGGCTTCTATGATCGTGGTGCAGACGAGTATGTCCACCTCGCGCTCCACGAGTTTGCGCCAGACCTCGGACAGTTCCTCCTCCCCCATTTTTCCGTGAGCCACGGCGACCGCCGCGTCCGGAAAGCGCGCGGCGAGCCGCTCTCCCACTGCGTAGACGCTCTCTATCCTGTTGTGGAGCCAGTAAACCTGCCCTCCCCGGGCCAGCTCCCGCTCTATGGCGGTATAGAGCACACCGTCGTCCCGCTCCATCACGAAAGTCTGCACCGGGAACCGGTCGGCGGGCGGCTCCTCTATGGAGGACATATCCCGCAAGCCGGAAAGAGACATATTCAACGTCCGGGGTATGGGCGTCGCGGAAAGGGTCAGCACGTCCACTTTGGGGAATTTTTCTTTGAGCCGCTCCTTCTGCTCCACGCCGAAGCGCTGTTCCTCGTCGATTATGAGAAGCCCTAAGTCGCGGAACTCCACATCCCGCCCTATCATTCTGTGCGTGCCTATTAGGAAATCCACCCTGCCCTCCCGCAGGTCCTCCTTAACCTTTTTTTGCTCTTTTGGCGAGTTGAACCGCGATAGCATAGCGACGTTCACCGGGAAGCCCTCGAACCGCTCCCGGGCGGTGTTGTAATGCTGCCAGGCGAGCACCGTGGT
>CAYOSS010000042.1:0-15518 GCA_964406705.1 uncultured Eubacteriales bacterium | reverse complement strand
CCAGCCCAGCTGGGAAAGATTGGAAAGCTAACCTCGCGTTAGCGAGAAGAAATCCCCGGATCCAGGCGGAGCCGAAGCTGCCGGCGCCACAAAGCTCCCCCACGCAGTGAGAAGCAGCCTTCGGAGCCGAGCGGAGCAAGACAAGCAGGGATAGCCGCGCCCGTCGGCGCAGAGAAGAAAAGCGGACACGCTGCCCAGCCGCGCCGGGAAAAGCGAGAAAGCCTCCCCGCGAAGCGGGGCAAGTCCGCCATAACGAGCGAAGCTAAAGGCAGGGGAACCGCCGCGCCTGCCGGTCGTGAGAAGAAAAGCGGACACGTTCCCCAGCCCAGCTGGGAAAAGTGAATAAGCTATCCGTGAAGCCGGACCGGCTCACCCGAACCCGGCGGAGCCGAAGCCGCCGGTACCCCCGAGCTATCTGCGCGGCGAGAAGCAGTCCCCAAAGACGGGCGGACCCGAAAGCCAACCGCTCCGGGTTAAACTCTTCCTAAAATGCGTCTCCGTCTTTTGCCTCGCCGCCGGAGGAGATGTCGTCCTCCAGCCCCAGGCGGCGCAGGAGATCCTCGGCGGCGTTGTAGCCCATCCGCTTTTGCCGGTGGTTCATAGCGGCGACCTCCAACACCACGGCGAGGTTCCGCCCCGGTTTTACGGGGATTGTGGTGTAGGGCAGCTCGATGCCCATTATGTCGATCTTTTCGGACTCAAGTCCCATCCTGTCGTAGGATTTTTCCGGGTCCCAGGGTTCCAAATTCACCACGAGGTCTATCTTGGTGGTCATTTTGACCGCGCCCGCGCCGAAAGTCCTCCCCGCGTGGACGAAGCCGATCCCCCGCAGCTCTATAAAATGGCGGATATTCTCCGGGGCGGTGCCCACGAGCGAGCGCGAGGACACCTTGCGGATCTCCACCGCGTCGTCCGCTATGAGCCGGTGCCCGCGTTTTATAAGCTCGATTGCGGTCTCGCTCTTACCGACGCCGCTTTCGCCCAAGATCAGCACGCCTTCGCCGTAAACCTCGACCAACACCCCGTGCCGGGTGATCCGCTGCGCCAAATGCACGTTGAGGAACGAGATCAGCGACGCCATAAACGCCGAGGTGGACTCGGCCGTGCGAAGGAGCGGCACGCCGTACTTTTCGGCGCGCGACTTCATTTCGTCCGGGATCTCGAGGTTCCGGGCGACAATGACCGCCACCGGGGTGTGGGAGAAGTATTCGTCAAGCCGGCGGATGTAGTCCTCGCCGGAAAAACTCTTGATGTAGCTTTCCTCGCTCATTCCTATAATCTGCAGCCGCGTCTTGTCGTAGTACTTGTAGAAGCCGGAGAGTTCCAGCCCGGGGCGGTTCACCTCGGTGCTCGAGATGGGGATTTCCCCCGCGCCCTCGGGAGCCCAGACCGTCTCCAGCGAGAAGTCCTTTATGATTTGCCCGAGCGGCACGGTGTAGGGTGTCTTCATCCGCCCCGCCTCCTTACGGCTCCAAATGCCCTATATCGCGGGGGAACAGGCTCGCCTCGCGTATGTTGGCAAGGCCCAACAGCTTCATAGTGAGCCGCTCGAGACCTATACCCAGCCCCCCGTGCGGCGGCATACCGTACTTAAAAATTTGAAGGTAGCTCTCGAAGTCCGAGGGGCTCAGGCCCATGCGCTCCATTTTCTCCACCTGCCGGTCGTAATCGTGGATCCTCTGCCCGCCCGTGGTTATTTCGAGCCCCCGGAACAGCAGGTCGAAGCTCTCCGCCGTGCGCGGGTCGTCCGCCGAGTCCATAGCGTAGAAGGGCCGTTTCGCCGAGGGGAATTTGGTCACGAACACGAACTCGCTGCCCGTGTCGCGGTAGATCTTCTCGCAAAGAGCCGCCTCGTCCCCCGGGTCCAGATCGTGCTTGCGGGTACTCCCGCCGGTCAGCTCCGCCGCCTCTATGAAGGTCACCGCCGGGATTTCTCCCACCTCCGGCAGCGTCGCCCCGAGCATCTCCACCTCGTCCGCGTAATGCTCCCGTAAGTAGCTCACGATGTAGCGCATCAGGGCCGTCTCCAACCGCATAACGTCGTACATATCGCGGATGTAGCCCATCTCGAGGTCAAGCCCTATGTACTCGTTTAAGTGGCGGGTAGTGTTGTGCTTTTCAGCGCGGTAAACGGGGGCAATCTCGAACACCCTGTCGAACACCGCGACCATAGTCTGCTTGTAAAACTGCGGACTTTGCGCCAAATACGCCTCCCGCCCGAAGTACTTAAGCGAGAAGATGTTCGCGCCGCCCTCCGCCCCCGTCGAGACTATCTTGGGGGTATGAATTTCGGTGAAGTCCTCGGCTAAGAGAAACCTCCTGAACCCCTCGCACACCCCTTCCGCTACCTTGAATACGGCGCGTTCCCGGGGGTTGCGGAGAGCCACGGAGCGGTACTTGAGGTTCGCGTCGATGGAGCAGCCAAGCTTCTTTGCCGATACCCTGAGAGGGTATTCCTCTTTGGGTGAGGTCAGCACCGTAACGGAGGACAGCAGGATTTCCCGGCCGCGGGGGGCCCTTTCCTCCTCGCGGACCGTTCCCGTCGCGGTGACGTAGCACCCCTCTTTTACCCCGGTAAGGTCCTCCCGGCAAACGCCCGGCTGCCAGACGGCCTGGAGCACGTAACGGGCGGTGCGCAGCATCACGAACGCGAAGCCGCCCATATCACGGACTTTGTGGACACAGGCGTCGAGCGTGACTGCGGCGCCCGGGGCCAACTCTTCTATCCTAAATTCGCCGGGGTACCCGGTCGGGCTGACGGTCAGCATAGGGGACCTCCTTTTTTGTTGTCGGCTGACAGCCGATCTTTCGGGAAGACGGTTTTCGGTTTATCGGAAGCTCTGTGGCGCCGGGGGATTGCTCGGATCCGCCCGTCCCCGGGGGCTGTTTCCCGCTGCGCGGGAATGAAGCCGAGCGCGTCCGGTGGACGAAACAGCGAAGGCTTCATCCCGGCAGCGGTCGGCAAGTCGCCGCGCGGGGGTGTGCGACGAGCCGGGCACCGCAAGGTGGGCAAAGGCTTTGCGGGGCAGGGGGCTTTTTGGCTCCGCCCGGCACCGAGGATTTCTTCTCGCTGACGCGAGGTTAGCTATCCAATCTTTCCCAGCTGGGCTGGGGAACGGTGTCCGCTTTTCTTCTCTGCGCCGACGGGCGCGGCTGAAAGAAGAAAAGCGGACAGAAAAGAAGTTCAGCGCGCCAGTAGGCTGGGTGGTTCTCGGAAGCTATCAGGTGACGCCCCCACCCCTGTGGTTTGTGGGTAGCCGCCACCTATGCCACTGCTCTTGCGGTCGCTAACGCGGGGGAAGCTCGGATGTACCCCCGGCGCCGGCTCCGGTACCCCGTCGTATTCATTCAGGGCTTGCCGAGCCCGGTACAAAAGGCTCGCCGGTTCGGGGGCGGCTCGCTGCTATCGTTCGGGGCCCGGCGCTTCCGGGTAGCTTTTGCTTGCCAGTCGGGGGCGGCTCGCGGGTGTGCAACGGGCCCCTGCCGGGGGAGCCCGGAGGTTCGGCGGCGCGAGAGTAGCCCGGCGGCGAACGGTAGCCCCGTTACCGGCAGCGCGGCGGTTCACGGGTTAGCTTGGCGGTTCCGGGGTTCCGGCTCCGCCCCGCCCGCCGGAGGCGCAGTGGCTCGCCCCAACACGGAGGAGAGAGACTCCCTGCATACCTGCGAGTCCACTCCGACCGGCAAGCAAAAAGCTACCCCACGAGAGCCGAGTTCAGTTCGACAGTGGCAAGCTTGCCCTAACCTGCGAGCCTTTTGCATCCTACTCTGCGAGGCGGGAATGAATACGGAGAGACCCCGGAGCCGGCGCCGGCGGGACCCCCGGGTTGCCCCCGCGTTAGCGGTCGCAAGAGTTGCGGTATAGGTGGCGGCTGCCCTCAGACCACTCAGCATTCGGCGTAGAAGTAAGCCGGCGCGCTGAACTTCTTTTCTGTCCGCTTTTCTTCTTTCAGCCGCGCCCGTCGGCGAAGAGAAGAAAAGCGGACATCGTTCCCCCGGCGCAGTCGGGGAAAAGCAAGCTAACCTCGCGCAGCGAGATGAAAATCCCCGGAGATAGGCGAAGCCAAAAGCAGCGGGACTGCCGCGCCTGCTGGTCAGGAAAAAAAGCGGACACCGTTCCCCAGCCGCGCTGGGAAAAATTAGAAAGCTAACTTGCGAAGCAAGACAAGTCCGCCATAAACGGCAGGTTAAGAGGTTCCCGGCGCCACAAAGTTGCCCTCGCGTTAGCGAGAAGAAGCCAACGGAGCCGGAGGAAGGTCGAGACTGTCACTGACGGGCTACTTTAGCTTTTCCTCCAAAATCCGTCTTACCGCTGCCGGGTTGGCGGATTTGCCGAGAGCGCGGCAGACCTGCCCCATCAAAAACCCGAATACCTTGCCGCTGCCGGCCTTGTACTCCCCGACGGCCTTGGGGTTCGCCGCCAAAACCTCATCCACGGCGGCCGCCGCCGCCCCCTCGTCCGTCTCCATTATGTAGCCGTTCTCGCGGGCTATATCCTCCGGGTGACCGCCGTTCTCGTACATCGCCCGCAGGATTTCCTTCGCCGCGTTGCCGCTCACCGCGCCCTCGTCCCGGAGCTTCGCCAAATCCGCCAGGTCGCGGGGGGAGAACCGCAGCGACGCCGCGTCCTCGCCGCTGTCGTTGAGCCGCCGCAGCAGCTCCACCAGCACCATAGCCGACAGCGTCTTGTAATGCGGGTACACTTTCACCGCCTCGTCGTAGAAGTCGGAAAGGACCTTGTCCGCAACAAGCAGCTTTGCGTCCGCGGCGGGCAGCCCGTACTCGCCCGTGTATCTCGCGAGCCGGCGTTCCGGCATCTCGGGCATCTCGCGGCCGAAACCCGCTATCTCCCCGTCGCTGAGGTAGAGCGGCGGGATATCCGGCTCGGGGAAGTAGCGGTAGTCGTGCGCCTCCTCCTTGGAGCGAAGCGGCTTGGTGGTGCCCCGGTTCTCGTTAAAGTGCAGGGTCTGCTGAATGACCGGCTTACCCCGCGAGAGCAGCCCGCTCTGCCGCTCGGTCTCGTATTCTATGGCCCGGACTATGGATTTCAGTGAGTTTAGGTTCTTGATCTCCGTCCTCGTGCCGAGCTTTTCGTCCTCCGGGCGCTTGACGGAAATGTTGACATCGCACCGCAGCGAGCCTTGCTCCATCCTGGAATCCGACACCCCGGCGTACTTGAGCCGCAGGGCTATCTCCTCCACAAGGGCCCTCGCTTCCTCGGCGCTCGTGATATCTGGCTCGGTGACAATCTCGATCAGCGGGACCCCGCAGCGGTTGTAGTCGGCGTAGGAGACGCCCTCGTAGTCGTCGTGGACCAACTTGCCCGCGTCCTCCTCTATATGTATACGGTTGATCCGCACCCGCTTCCCCGCGATCTCCACCGCGCCGCCCTGGCAGAGCGGATAGTAGAACTGGGTTATCTGGTAAGCCTTGGGCAGGTCGGGGTAGAAGTAGTTTTTGCGGTCAAAGGCGCTGTAGTTGTTAATACGGCAGCCGAGAGCCAGCCCCGCCATGGCGGCGAGCCTCGCCGCCCCCCGGTTAAACACCGGCAGCGTCCCGGGAAGCCCGGAGCAGCGGGGGCAGACCCTCGTGTTCTCGTCGCCGCCGAAAGCCGCCGAGCAGCCGCAGAACACCTTGGAATCCGTCAGCAGCTCCGCGTGGATCTCCAGCCCTATCACGGGTACATACTCAGCCACGGCTCGCGCCCTCCCTCTCGTAAGCGTCCGCTACGGCGAGAATTGTGGCCTCGTCATACGCCCGCCCTATTATCTGCATACCGACCGGCAGCCCCGCCGCGGTCGCCCCGCAGGGCACGGACACGGCCGGCAGCCCCGCTATGTTAGCGGTCACGGTGCAGATGTCCCCCACGTACATCTTGACGGGGTCGTTCTCCTTTTCGCCTATGCGGTAAGCCGCCGTGGGCGTGGTGGGAGTCAGCACGCAGTCGCAGGAGGAGAAAATTTCGGCGTACTCGCGCTTTATGGCTGAGCGGACCTTCACCGCCTTGTTGTAATACGCGTCGTAGTAGCCGCTCGAGAGAGCGTAGTTGCCGAGCATTATCCTCCGCTTGACCTCGGAGCCGAACCCTTCCCTCCGGGTGTTCATCAGCTGCTCCTCGTAGGTCTCGCCCTCCTTTGAACGGTAGCCGTACTTGATCCCGTCGAACCGCGCCAAGTTGCTCGCCGCCTCCGCCGAGGATATTAAGAAGTAAGCCGAAATGGCGTACCGGAGCCCCGGCAGGGAGACCTCTTTTAGCTCGCAGCCCATATCCCGCAGAGCCTCCGCCGCTTTCAGTACGGCGGACTTCACCTCGCCGTCCACGCCCTCGCTGAAGAACTCACGCGGCAGCCCCACCGTCACCCCGGAAAGGCTCATACCCATTTTACCCGAAGCGCTCTCCGCCGGTCCCGGGCGGCAGGTGCCGTCGTCCGGGTCACCGCCCGCTATGGCGTCGAAAACTACCGCGCAGTCCCGCGCGCCCCCGGCTATGGGGCCTATCTGATCCAGCGAGGAGGCGAACGCCACCAGCCCGTACCGCGAGACGGCTCCGTATGTGGGCTTTAATCCCACCACACCGCAGAACGCCGCCGGCTGCCGTATGGAGCCGCCCGTATCCGAGCCCAGCGCCCCCGCCGCGAGCCCCGCCGCCACGGCCGCCGCCGACCCGCCCGAGGAGCCTCCCGGCACGCGGGTCAGATCCACGGGGTTTTTCACTCCGCCGAAGTACGATGTCTGGGAGGAGCCGCCCATCGCGAATTCGTCCATATTCGCCTTGCCCAAAGTCACCGCGCCGGCCGCCCGCAGCCGCCGCGCCACGGTCGCGCTGTAGGGCGGTACGAAGTTTTCTAACATCCTGGAAGCGCAGGTGGTGCGAATCCCCTCGGTGCAGATGTTGTCCTTTATAGCCAAGGGCACGCCGGTGAGCGGCCCGCCGTCCCCCGCGTCAATCAGCCGCTGCGCTTCCTCAGCCTCGTCTATGGCGGTCCTATCGCAAACGGTGATATAGGCGTTCACTGCCGGGTTCCGCTCGGCTATGCGGGAAAGGTACTCCCGCGCGAGCTCCACAGCCCCGATTTTTCTTTCGCGAAGGGCTTTTGACAGGCTTTCAATCACGTTCGCCATTCTACACCACCTTGGGGACCCGGAAGCAGGTTTCCCCGCGCTCCGTCGCGTTCGCCAATATCTCGTCCCGGGGGAAGGAAGCGGTGTGCCGGTCCTCCCGGAAATCGGAGTACGCCACGGGCTCGCCCTTCTCGGCGTCGCCCGACGCGTCAAAGTCCGCTATGGTGTCCATCAGCCCGACTATGTCCCGCATCTGCTCCGTCATAGCGGTGAGCTCCTCATCGGTAAACGCTATTTTGGAAAGGTCCGCCAGGTGGCGGGTAGTCTCAGTGTCAATCATCTAAGCACCTCCGCGCTTTTTAGCGCAATTCTTCGCGGATATGGCGGGCGGTTCGTCGGCTTTGCCTCGCGCGGCCTCGCCCGGGATAATCTAAAAGCACACGCACCTGTTGCCGGTCTGCTCCGCGACGTAGAGCAGGCAGTCCCGCCCCTCCTCCATATTGGAGGAGAACAGGGAGGCCCTCGCCGCCGCCGCCGCTATATCCGGGCGGTTGTTCTGCCGGCTCAAATGCCCCAATATCAGCCTGGTGGCCCCTCCCCGCACCAGCCCGGGAAGCTCGGCCGCCGCCGACGTGTTGGACAAATGTCCCGTTTCGCTCAAAATACGCCGCTTCAGAGGTTCGGGGTAGCTCCCGGCGCAAAGCATCCCGAGATCGTGGTTGGACTCGAGGCAAACCGCCTCGCACCCCGTCACCGCCCGCCTGACCTCGTCCGTCACCACGCCGAGATCCGTGCAGACTGCCACCTCCCGCCCGTCCGGGAGGGTAATCCTGTAGCCGGAAGAGCCGGGGCAGTCGTGGCTCGTGTTAAATCTCCTCACCGGGAACACCCCCGCTTCGGCCGTCTCCTCAAAGGGGTAAATCTCGGCCCCCGCCGGCAGATACGGTCTCAGGGCTTCCGCCGTAGCGACCGACGAGTACACCGGGATATTCACCCGCCGCAGCAGCATCCCCAGCGCCGATATATGGTCGGTATGCTCGTGGGTGATGAGAAGAGCCTCCACCTTGTCGAAAGACAGATCCCGCCCCAAGAGGGCTTCCCTAATCGCCTTGAAGCTGCCCCCGCAGTCCACAAGCAGGGCGTGGGAGCCGGCCTCGATGTAGGTGCAGTTGCCCCGGCTGCCGCTGAGCAGGGGGAAGAATTTGGCCACTCCTACCCCGCCTTTTCCACAGAGCGCTCGGGCACCGCGGCGCGCGAGATGTCCGCGCCGAGGAGCCGCAGCTTTTCCACAAGAGCCTCGTAACCCCTGTCGATGTAGCGCACGCCGGATATTTCGGTCCTCCCCGCGGCGGAAAGCCCCGCCACCACAAGAGCCGCCCCGGCCCGTAAGTCGGTAGCCGCCACCGCCGCCCCCGAAAGCCGCTCCACGCCGTCCACCACGGCAATTTTCCCGTCCACTCGGATTTTGGCCCCCATCGCGACCAACTGATCGGCGTAGCGGAACCTGTTGTCCCAGACGCTCTCGGTGACGAGGCTCGTTCCCGCCGCCGTGGCGAGATACGCCGTCATCTGGGGCTGCATATCCGTGGGGAACCCGGGGTGCGGCAGCGTCAGGATATCGCAGGCGCGGGGCCGCCCGGCGGCCGTGACCCGTACGGAGTCGTCAAACTCCTCCACCGCCGCGCCGGTCTCGGCTAACTTCGCCGAGATGGACTCGAGGTGCTTGGGAGTCACTCCGCAAATCTCCACATCGCCGCCCGTAGCCGCCGCAGCCACCATATAGGTGCCCGCCTCGATTTGGTCGGGTATGATGCTGTAGGTCGTCCCCCGCAGCGACTTCACCCCGTGAACGCGGATTACTCCCGTCCCGGCGCCCATAATGTCCGCGCCCATCGAGTTTAAGAAGTTGGCCGTGTCCACCACGTGGGGCTCCCTCGCGGCGTTCTCTATAACGGTCAGCCCCTCGGACCTCGCGGCGGCTAACATTATATTGATGGTCGCCCCGACCGACACCCGGTCCAGGTACACCGCGCACCCGGTAAGACGGGGCGCCCTCGCGTCCACCAGCCCGCCCTCAATGGTGACCTTGGCTCCCAATGCTTCGAAGCCCTTGATATGCTGGTCGACCGGCCGCACCCCGAAGTCGCACCCGCCCGGAGGAGCCGCTTTGGCTCTCCCGAAACGCCCCAACATAGCGCCCAAAAAGTAGTAGCTGGCCCGCATCGACGCGGTGATGTCGGAGGACAGGGGCAAGGGCCGCGCCCCCCGGGGATCGATCTCGTATGTGTGGCGGTCGATCATCCTGACCGACGCGCCCGTCATCGAAAGGATGGACAGCGCCGCCCTTACGTCGGATATGTCCGGCAGATTCTCCACGCGGCACACCCCGTCCGAGAGCAGCGTCGCCGGGAGGATCGCCACGGCGGCGTTCTTCGCCCCGCCGATTTCGACCCGCCCGGTAAGGCGCCTCCCGCCGTTTATGTATATTTTTTCCAATATTTCATCTCCGGTTTTTATAAGAAGACAGTCCGCGACCTGTTGCCCGCGATCCGCCGCCCGTGATCCACTACCCGCTGCCCGCGACCCGCAGCTTACGACCCGCTGCCCGCAACTCACGACCCGCGATCCGCTGCCCGCGACCCGCGACTCGTAACCCGTTGCTCACGATCCGCGACTCTTGACCCGTTGCTCACGACTCGTGACTCATTGGGTGCCTCGGCAAGACGGAGCCGGGTCCGCCCATTCGCGTAATGTTACCCCGCGTAACCTCACGCCGCGCCGCGGCACGGGGGCCGCCGCGGCAAAATACACACACCGAACCGCGCCACCCAGCGCGGCTACCCTTATATTATACGCCACGGCGCGGGGTTTGTCAACGGGGGCAGAAGAGTTTTTCGGGGGAACGGCACCCGGGCGGCGGCGGGAGCTTGCGCGGCGCCGCGCGGCCCGGGGAGGGGCCGGTTTTCGCTGCGCGGGGGGGCTTTGCGGGGCCGGGAGCTTGCTCGGATTCGCCCGGCTTGGCGGACTGCTGCTCGCTGCGCGATGGGGGGCTTTGCGGTGCCGAAAGGTCCGGCTCCGCCCGGACCCGAGGGGGAGGGGGGTTGCTTCTCGCTGCGCAGGGTAGACTATGACGACAGAGAGCTTTCAGCTTTAGGGAGTCTTTTGCCCACCTTGCGGTGCCCGGCTCGTCGCTCGCTTGGAGCGCGGCTCCTCGCCGACCGCTGCACAAATGAAGCCTTCGCTGTTTCGTCCACCGGACGCGCTCGGCTTCATTCCCAGCTGGGCTGGGGAACGATGTCCGCTTTTCTTCTCTGTGCCGGAACGGTCCGGCAGAAAGAAGAAAAGCGGACAGAAAAGAAGTTCAGGCGGACCGGCTTACTCGAACGCCATTCACTGAGTGGTTTGAGGGTAGCCGCCACCTATGCGGCGAGTCTTGTGCTTACGAGGGTAGCCCGGAGGTCCCGCCAACGCCGGTTCGGAAGCCTCACCGTATTCATTCCCGCCTCGCAGAGTTGGATGCAAAAGGCTCGCAGGTTAGGGGAAGTGCGCCGCTATCGTTCGAGGCTCGGCGCTTCCGGGTAGCTTTTGCTTGCCGGTTCTGGCCGGCTTGCGGGTGTGCGGGGAGCCCCTGCCGGGGGAGCCCGGAGGTTCGCAGACGTAAGAGGTAGCCCGGCGGCTACCGACCATCCCCACCCCGGAAGCGCGGCGATTTATGGGATAGTCCACCGGTACCGGGGGTTCCGGCTCCGCCTTCCCGCCAGGAGCGCAGGGGGCCGCCCCAACACGGAGGAGAAAGACTCCTTGCATATCGGCGAGCTATCCCCGACCGGCAAGCAAAAAGCTACCCCACGAGAGCCGAGCTCCGAACGATAGCGGCGCACTTCCCCTAACCTGCGAGCCTTTTGTACCGGTCAAGGCAAGCCCGGAATGACCCCGGCGGGGTCCCGGAGCCGGCGCCGGGGGTATCTCCGGGTCACCCTCGCGTCAGCGACCGCAAGAGCTGCGGTATAGGTGGCGGCTACCCCTAAACCACTCAGTGAGCGGCGTGGGAGCAAGCCGGTCCGCCTGAACTTCTTTTCTGTCCGCTTTTCTTCTTTCTGCCGGACCGTTCCGGCGCAGAGAAGAAAAGCGGACAACGTTCCCCAGCATAGCTGGGGGAATAAACAAGCTGCCCTCGCGCAGCGAGAGGCAACCCCCCCTCCCCCCCCCGGGACCGGGCGGAGCCGAGCGACCCCCCACCGCCGCTGTGCCCCCCTACGGCACGATCCTTCGGAGGCCCGGAACCTTCCGAATAAGCCAGATGCCCAAAACGCAGGCTGGGATTATGACGAGCGGCGCGCCGAGGGCGTAGACCGTCGTGTTGGTGAGCGAGAGCAGCCCGAAATGTTCCAGCACGATGTTCAACAGGCGCTTCGCGAATATGTGGGTGAGGTAAATCCCGAAGGTGTAGCCGCCGAGGAACCGCACCGGGCGGGCGAGCCGGGTGTTCATTATCCGCCCGCCTACGTCGCGGAAGAAGAGCCACACCGCCACCGAGTACAGCACGCAGGGCAGGTTATTGTACCCCTTGAAGGTGGAGACTATCTCGCCGGCCCGGCGGGAGAGCACGAGGGTGCCCGCTATATGCGCCGCAAGCCCCGCTATGCCGAGGACAAATATTGTGACTTTGAGCGGCTTCGGGGTCTCGTAATTGCGCAGCAGGTAGCCGATAACCACGTACAGCAGGTACTCCGAGACGACGCCTACCGTCACGGGGAAATGAAAGTCGGTCCCGGTGAGCGAGACGGCGAAGGGCACAAGACAGTTCAGTATAAAGCCCGCCGCCGCGAGGAAGGAGAAGACGTTCCGCCGCCGGGACTTCTCCACCGAGGCGAACAGCGGGATGCATAAATATACCCCGAACAGCGCGGGGAAGAACCAGTATATGCTGACGACGCGCCCGGAGAGCAGCGCCGACGCGACCTCCCGCGCGCTGCGGTACCGGCTGCCGCCTATCAGCGAGCCCGCCACGAGGGCTATGACGCTCCAGGCGGCGAAGGGGAGGAAGGTCTTATTGATACGTTTTATTGCGTATTGTTTCGTGGAGTAGCGGTCCCGATAGTCTATCAGGGTCGCCCCGGTGTTCATAAAGAAGACCGGTACGGCGAAGTAGAAAACCGATTCAATTACATTTGCCCCCCCCCCCCACCATTTATCATTACTATAGGTCCAGAAGCGCCCGTTGGTGTGGAGTATCACCACGGATATCGCCGCGATGACGTTTAACAGGGTGATGTATTCCGTGTTGCGGCGGGGAGAGGTGGTCGGCATCAAGCTCACTCATCCTTTCTTTTTTACGGCATATTACCGGTTACAGCAAATACGGGAGCAGGTTGTTCTCGAAGAAGTTAAGCAAATCGCCTATATCATTTGTGTCGCGCCACATATAGTAGTTTTTCGTGTACTTCCCGAACCAGAACGCCACCTCCCGGTTGCGGCGGGGATCACTTGTGATATCTCCGACCAACACGAGCCAGAACGGAAGTATTTCCTTCGACAGCCCCCCGGCGCTCCTGAGCGTCTCTAAAAGTCCCGGAGTAAAATATTTGCAGGACCTTTCGTGCGCGTTGCCTCTTCCCGAGCGCATATCCGTATGCTCCGTCCAACCGTCCTGCCGTTTGATTTCCCCGAAGAGCGTTTTCCCGTTTGACAGATTGCGAATGGCGAAATCCATTGTGATGCCCCATCTGTATCGCGGCTTTCCGTCCGGTTTTCGCTCGGCAACGTCAACGTTGTATATTTTGGTTAAGACATCCGGCGGTAAGGGATATGTGGAGTAGATATCCGCGAAATCCTTCGGGTGCTTGTCCACCCTGAACAGCCCCGGATACGCGCCGTTTAGCGCGGAGCTCAAGCCGTCGCGGAAAAGCTCCTCGGCCTTAAGGGCTTTAGCGCCGCCGGCCCTCTGCCAGTTGGCGCGGAGTCGAAGCTCGTTTGTGGCCATCTCGACTTTCCTTTCCAGATAAATATTGACTGCCCGCCCCGAGAGGCGTATAATAATCTTATCAAGTGGGACAGGGAGCGATGTTATGTCGGCGGGAGAGCGGGGCGCGGTCAGCGGCTATTCCAAATATAACCCGGAGGCGGTCGGGCGGCGGAAGGTTAACCCTCTGAAGGATATTTATCCCCCTTTGCCGAACGCGCGGTACGATGTCATCTACGCCGACCCTCCGTGGGATTACGGCGGGAAAATGCAATACGACAAGTCGTGTATCAAGAGCGAGAACGCCGGTTTTAAGAGAGCCATCTTCATCAGCGCGGCGGATTTTAAGTACCCGACGCTGAAGCTCGGTCGTCTAAAGGAGTTGGATGTCGCGTCCATAGCGAGCGACGACTGCGTTTTGTTTATGTGGACAACGGGCCCCCAGTTGGCGGGCGCGGTGGCTTTGGGCGAGGCGTGGGGTTTTCAGTATAAGACGGTGGCGTTTGTTTGGGATAAGCAAGTGCATAACCCCGGGCGGTACACGCTGTCTCAAACTGAGTTTGTGCTGGCGTTTAAGCGGGGGAAATTTCCCGCCCCGCGGGGCGCGAGGAATATAAAGCAGCTGGTTTCGGCGCGTCGGGGCGGGCATAGCGAGAAGCCGGAAATTGTCATCGAGGGCATAACGAAAATGTTCCCCACGCAAAGGAAAATCGAGCTCTTCGCGAGGAAAAATCACGACGGCTGGGACAGCTGGGGGCTGGAGATACCGGGCAGCAAGGTGGAAATTTTGTCGCGCGGCGAGGCGGAAACGAGAAAGGACGCGGGGCAGATCCCCTTGTCGACGTTGTAACACGGCTGATCAGTCAAGAAGCATACCGAGGCGGCGAAACCCTTTCGGGGTTCCGACCGCCTTTTTCGTATGCCTTATAAGCCGAGAGCCGTCTACTCCATCCAGAAGCTGTACAGCTTCCCTTCCCGAAGCGTAAACTCGAGGCGGAAGGGGCGGGAGGAGTGATCGGCGGTGAAGCCGGGCAGAGGCAGCTCTCTCGCCGTGGTGTCGGCGGTAACGGGGACGCTTCGTGCCAGTTCCCTGCCCTCGTTGTCGAGGACGCGGACCGACAGGGTGCCGGAGAAGTTGGCGTGCAGCCGGGATTTCCCCGGGCAGGTGAGCCTCCGGGTGAGCAGCCTCCCGGTGCTCTCGGCGTTTTGCGAGACGAAGCCGTCTCGGCGGAGCGTCGCGAAGCCCAGGGCTCCTCCGTGGTAGGTCCCGGCGTCGCAGTCGCGGCGGGGCGAGCGGTTGGGGCCGTCCAAAAGCCCCGAGAAGCCTATGTACCAAAGCCTGATGTCGTCGGCGCGGACGTCGCAGATCCCCCCGACGGACTCGATGTAGCCCCTGTCCCAGGAGCCCTCCACCATAGACGCCTGGACTATAGAGCGCTGCGATGGACGGCTGAAGTGGAAGCCGTCCCTGCTGTACATCGGGATCAGCTCGGTGATTTTGGGCACCCCGTAACTGTCGCACACGTCGTTCTCGGGCCCGTAGTGGATCTGGAACATCCCCAGCATTATGCTTTCGTATGCCACCGCGTCCACATTGTAAAGGGTGGGGTCAAAGCGGATATACGGGTTCTCGCGGCAGGCGCTGTCGGCGGCGAGCCAGTGGACGGATTTGCTTTCATCTCTGAAGCCGGTGAGGAAGTCGTCGGCCTCCGCGTACCTGCGCCGGCGGACCCCCTCCACCGTACGGATGCTGAATACCCACTTTTTGCGGAAGGGGTTGTAGAACATTGTGGAGCGGTCCCCGACGGGGAAGGTGAAGGAGGCGTTCTCCCAGTGAATGCCGTCGGGCGAGGTCATCACAATGGCGGGGTAGCGCCCGCCGGGGTTGCGGAGCAGCATCTTGAACCGCTGGCGGGGATCTTTCGCGTCCGGGTCGGGGAATACGGCGGTGCTGTCGGGGCGGAGGTACTCGGTGCCGGCGATACGCTGCCTCCCGTTTACAAGGTGGAACGCCCCGCCGGGGAAGGCGACATCCTCATACGGCAAAATCTGGTTAGTCCCCGGAACGACGTCGAGGGCGGGGCGCTCCCAGTGTATCCCGTCGTCGCTTTCCGCGTAGGCCATAGCCTTGAGAAAGCCGGCTTCGTACCACATACGGTACCGCCCTATGCTCTTATCGTACCATATGCCGCCGCTTTTGGGCGCGGCGCAGGGGGGAGCGTCGAGGGTCTCGAGCGGGGTCTCGGGGCGGAACACGGGGTTGCCGGCGTACTTTTCGGCGCGGTGGTACTCCGGCACAAGGTCGGACTCCTCGATTAGGAAGGAATCCACGAAGAGCTGCCTGCCCACGGTGATGTTGATGACCTCCGGAGGGCGGTCCAAGTAGGGGACGGGCTGCCGGTCGCGGTACTGCTCCTCCGAGTAGTCCGGCGGCCAGTTGTCGGGGATTGTGATGCCGTTGTACAGTGTTTCCATATTTCTCTCTCCTTTTCTTTAC
>CAYOSS010000041.1:0-15748 GCA_964406705.1 uncultured Eubacteriales bacterium | reverse complement strand
ACTCGCAGATATGCAGGGAACCTCCTCTCTTCCCGTATGGGGTAGCTGTCGCGCTCCCGGCGGGCGGGGCGGAGCCGAAACCCCGGAACCGCCAAGCAAACCCGCGAACCGCCGTATCTCCGGCAACGGGGCGGAACCAAGCGATCTACCGGTCGCCGCCGGACTATCCCATAAACCACCGTGCTGCCGGTAACGGGGCTACCGTCCGCTGCCGTGCTACTCTCGTGCCGTCGAATCTCCGGGCTCTTCGGTAGGGGCTCCCCGCACACCCGCGAGCCGCCCTCACCGGCAGCCAAAAGCTACCCGGAAGCGCCGAGCTCAAATCGCCAGGGGCGAGCCTACTCTAACCTGCGAGCCTTTTGTACCGGCCTCGGTGAGCCCGGAATGAACACGGCGGGGGCTCGGACCCGGCGCTGACGGTATCTCCGGGCTTTCCCCGCGAAAGCGGACCTCCGGGTTCCCCGGCAGGGGTTCCCTCTACACCCGCAAGCCGCCCTCGACTGGCGAACTAAAAGCTACCCCACGAGAGCCGAGCCCTAATCGATAGCGGCAAGCTTTCCCAAACTGGCGGGCAAAGGCTACCCGGAAGCGGCAAGCCCTGAACGATATCGGTGAGCTTTCCCAAACCTGCGAGCCTTTTGTACCGGGCTCGGCGAGCCCCGAATGACCCCGGCGGGGTCCCGGAGCCGGCGCCGGGGGTACATCCGGGCTACCCTCGTAAGCACAAGACCCACCGTTTAGGTGGCAGCTACCCCCAAACCACCCGGTGAGTGGCGTAGAAGTAAGCCGGCGCGCTGAACTTCTTTTCTGTCCGCTTTTCTTCTTTCAGCCGCGCCGGAGCGGCGCAGAGAAGAAAAGCGGACAACGTTTCCCAGCCGCGCTGGGGAAACAAATTGGCTATCCGCGCGAAGCGAGAAGAAGACAACGGGAACGGGCGGAGCCAGAATAAGCCTCCGGCCCCGCAAAGCCCCTCGCGTAGCGAGAAGAAGTCTCCGGACCCGGGCGGATCCAAAGGCAGGGGGACCGCCGCGCCCGTTGGCGACGAGAAAAAAGCGGACACCGTTCCCCAGCCCAGCTGGGAAAGATTGGAAAGCTAACCTCGCGTTAGCGAGAAGAAATCCGTCAAACAGAGCGGAGCCGGAGCGAGCCGTCGGTCATCTCTTCGCGCGGCGAGGAATCCGGCCTTTCGGTCGCGGGGCTGACAGCTAACAGTCAACAGCTAACCGTCATTCAAAAAGGAACGCTAAACCTCGGGGTGTAGCGCAGTTGGCAGCGCGGGTGCTTTGGGAGCATCAGGCCGGGAGTTCGAGCCTCCCCACTCCGACCAATAAGCGGTCGACGGTCCGGCCCGACCGACAGGCGGGCGACGGGTCCGCCGGGGGCGGGTTGCGCCCCGATTATAACGCCCGCCCCGGCGGCGGGCGGCGGGGGAGGGATAGCCTACGGGGGTAATTCGGGATACGCTGGAGCGGGAATGCCCCTCTCTCGGGATTTCCCTGCCCCCCGGCGCGGCGGAGCGCTTCGAGGTGTACTACGAGACGCTCACCGAGTGGAACAGCCGCTTTAACCTCACCCGGGTGACCGAGCCCGAGGATGTCGCCCGCAAGCATTTCCTGGACAGCCTGACCTTCTTCAGGGCGGCGAACCCTCCGGAAGGCGCGTCCCTCGCGGATGTGGGCAGCGGGGCCGGGTTCCCCGGGGTCGCGCTGCTCATCGCGCGGACCGATTTGCGGGTGACGCTGCTCGACTCTTCGGGTAAGAAAACCCTCTTTTTGCGGGAGCTGCTCCGCCGCCTCGAGCTGTCGGCGAACGTGGTCAAGGCGAGAGCTGAGGACGCCGCGAGGGGGGAGCACCGGGAGCGGTTCGACTATGTCACGGCGAGGGCGGTCGCGCCGCTAAATGTCCTCTTGGAGCTGTGTTTGCCTCTTACTAAGACCGGCGGGGAGTTTATCGCGCTGAAGGGCGCGAAGGCCGCGGAGGAGGCGGAGGGAGCCCGCCGCGCCGCGACGCTTTTGGGCGCCGGGGAGCTTAACCTCACCGCGTTTACTCTCCCGGGCGCCGGGGAGCGGGGGCTTGTCACCGCCCGGAAAGCCGCTCTCACTCCGCCGGAATACCCCCGGAGCTACGCCAAAATCGTCTCCTCGCCGCTGTAGGGGGGCGCCGGGCGCGATCTCACAGGCGTGCCGGGCATGACTTCGCGGGAGAGTATCGGGTGTAACATTGCCGGGCGGCGGGGCAGCGTTACGCCGGAGCCGGCAAAATACCTTACCGCGTTTCTTCTCCCGCCGGGATACCCTTTCCGGTTTTGCACCGAACCCGGGGGGAGCGTGTCGCTTGCGGATTGCCGGACTCTCCACCGTGGGTATGGGCGGTGACCGAGTTTCCTTGGGTTAGCGATCCCCCTGCCGTGGGCGAGGGCATTGAACGGGCTTTCCTCAGATTGGCGGGTTGCCCTTGCCGTGGGGCGAGGGGGCGCGGACGGAGCCGCCCGGCGTGCCCCGACCGGAGAGCTTCCGCGGAGGGCGCGCGGAATCGGCAAAATTGTAACAACCTTCGGAAAATACCCCACCGCGGCTCTCCTCCCGCCGGAATACCCCCCGTGTATTCCTCCCGGCACCGCGCGGCGCGGGACTGACAAAAAATGGTGTTTTGCTACATTTCCACAAGGTTTTGCACAGGGAATTTCCCGTAAAACCGGGAATTGGGGCGAATTACGCCACAGCCCTGTGCGAAACCCTGTGGATAAATAGCAAAAGTCGGGGTGGGGGGTCTCCCCCCATCGATATTACATTACTGTATTAAGTTGTAACTTAATTATATAACCGCGGTCGGAGGCGAGGCGTGATACCGCCCCGAGACAAGACCGCGTCGCCGCCCGGCGCCGGGCGTACACCCCTGGAGGTGGGGATATGAGCGAAAACGGGCTTCGTCCCGCGAAGGAGCTGCATTGGAGGACATTTTTGATCGCGCTGGGCGTGGCGGCTCTGATATTTCTCCCGTTCGTGCTGGAGGACAGGGGGTATTTCCTCTTTTACGGGGATTTTAACGTCCAGCAGATCCCTTTCTACCAGATGTGCCACGACGCCATACGCGACGGCGAGGTCTTCTGGAACTGGGACACCGACCTCGGGGTGAACTTCATAGGCTCGTACAGCTTCTACCTTTTGGGGAGCCCCTTTTTCTGGCTGACTATCCCCTTCCCCTCCGATGTCGTGCCGTACTTAATGGCGCCGCTGTTGGTGTTAAAGTTCGCCCTCGCGGCGTTCACCTCCTACTTCTACATACGCCGCTTCGTGAGGACCCCGCGCACCGCGATGCTCTGCTCCCTGCTCTACGCGTTCTCGGGCTTTTCGGTGTACAACATCTTCTACAACCATTTCCACGAGGCGATAATCTTCTTTCCCCTGCTGCTGCTGGGGCTGGAGACGCTGATCACGGAGAACCGGCGCGGGGTGTTCGCCCTCGCGGTGTTTATATGCGCCGTGTCCAACTACTTTTTCTTCTTCGGTATGGTGGTGTTCACCGTCATATACTGGTTCGTGAGGACCTGCTCGGGCTGCTGGCGGCAGAGGGCGACCTCGCTTCTCAAAATCATCGGCGAAGCGGTGATAGGAGTGGGCCTCGCCGCCGCGCTGCTTGTCCCGACGCTGCATACGGTGCTGCAAAACTCCCGACTGTCCAGCGTCCTCTCGGGCTGGAACGCGCTTATGTACGGCAAGGAGCAGATTTACGCGAATATATTGGAGGTGTTCTTCTTCCCGCCGGACATCCCCGCCCGCCCCGTGTTCTTTCCCGGCGCGGACGTAAAGTGGGCGAGCCTCGGAGGGTGGCTCCCGCTCTTCGGTATGGTGGGAGTGATAGCCTTCCTCCAGGGCAAAAAGGGGCACTGGGCGAGGCGGCTGATATTTATCTGCCTGTTTATGGCGCTGGTGCCGATACTCAACAGCGCGTTCTACGCCTTCAACTCCGCCTATTACGCCCGCTGGTTCTATATGCCGATACTTATAATGTGCGTGGCGACGGGGCAGGCCATAGACGACCGCCGCGTGGAGTGGGGCAGCGCCTTCCGCTGGAGCTTCGGGATAACGCTCGCCGCCACGCTGGTGATTGGCTTATTCCCCTCCGGGGTGTCGGAGGGCGAGGTCACCGGGTGGGGGGTATACACCGACCCCGGCGACTCTATGTACCGCACCCGCTACTGGGTGACCTGCGGCATAGCCCTGCTTTGCCTGCTGATAGTGAGATTTTTGATGGTGAGTATGCGCCGCAACCCGGGGCGGTTCTTAAACGGCTCCATAGCCCTCGTGTGCGCGGTGGCGGTGAGCTACAGCGTGTTCTTCGTCGCGTCGGGCAAGCAGCACGGCTACGGGAGGGATATAACCGTAGACCAGCTGATAGAGGGCGAGCTGGATTTGGGGCAAGACGAGGAGACCTTCCGCGTTGACGTGTACGACGGCGTGGACAACACCGGGATGCTCCTCGATTTGTACAGCATCAACGCGTTTCACTCGGTGGTGCCGGGCTCGGTGACGGAGTTCTACAATTACGTGGGGGAAGAGCGCGTGGTGGCGAGCCGCCCGACCGTGGCGACTCCCGCTATAAGGTCGCTGCTCTCGGTCAAGTACCTCTTAGACAACGTCAAGACCGGCGGGCAGTTCGAGGGCGCGGACGGCACCGCGATGCCGGGGTACACCTACGACCGCACGGAGGACGGCTTCAAAGTTTACCGCAACGATAACTACATTCCCCTGGGTTTCGCCTACGACGCGTATATGACGCGGGCGCAGTGCGAGCAGTTCGGCAACGGCTACCGCGACGATATGATGCTGAAGGCCATACTCCTCGAGGGCGGCGCCGTGGCGCGGTACGCGGATATACTGCCCAATATAGAGCAGTTGGAGTCCTTCAGCGAGGACACCTCCTGGGACACGGGGTACTTCAGCGAAGAGGTCGTCTCCCGTGACTGCGCCGCCCTGCGGAGCCGCGCGTCCTACGATTTTCGGGAGACCAAGAGGGGCTTCACTTGTAAGATTAACCTCGAGAGCGCGAATTTGGTGTTCTTCTCCGTACCCTACGACGACGGCTGGAAAGCGTATGTAAACGGGCAGCCCGTCAAAATCGAGCGGGCGAACATAGGCTTTATGGCGGTGCCCGTGGGCTCGGGCGAGAGCGAGATAGAGTTCCGCTACACCCCGCCGGGGCTTTACGCCGGGATAGTGATTTCCGCGGTTTCCGTCTTGGCGCTGGCGCTGTATTTAGTCTTATCGGCCTCGTATAAGAAAAAGCACCCCTTCGCCCCGGAATACCCCGAGGGCGAGGAGCTGCGCGAGCTGTGGGACGAGTGCGACGCGGAGGAGGAGCGCCTCGCCGAGGAGGAGCGGGAGCGCCTCGAGGCCGAGCGGCTGGCGCGCGAGGAGGAGGAAGACGAGGACGACGGCTACTTCCCCGGGGGAGACGTCTCGCTGGGGAAGATAAGCGACCGCGTGGGGCAGTACCGCGAGAGGGCGGGGGGTTTTACCATTACCCCGCCCGGCGACCGGCGCGGCAGTGATTCCGGCGGCGAGGACCGGCAGGGCGGGGAGAACCCCGGCGGCGACCCCGGCGGCGGTAACTCCGTCGTTTCCGGCGGCGCAAATGGGGCAGATGAGGAGCGTCCCGGCGGGGACCACGACAGCACAAGCGGCGTGGGCTGCTCGGATGAAGAGAGTCCCGGCGGCAACGGGGACTTCGAGCCGCCCGCCGGGAACGGCGGCACCGACGGCCCGGAGAGTGGCCCGGCGGATGGTGGCGGCACGGCGGGGCGATCTGGTAAGTAGGAGCGGTCCGGCAAGCAGAGGCGATCCGGCGGGCAGGAGCGTCGACCCCGGCGGCGCTACGACCAATACCTAACCCGCGAACAGCCCGGCGAATGGGTGAAATCCGATAGACAGCCCGGCAAGCGGCGGAAATTTGACGGGCGACCTGACGGGCGGCGGCGACCCCGGGAGCGTATCGCTGGCGGGGGATAGCGGCGGCTCCGGCGGCGCAAACGGTGCAGACGAGGAGCGTCCCGGCGGGGACCCCGACAGCACAAGCGGCGTGGGTTGCTCGGATGATGAGCGTTCCGGCGGTGACCCCGGGGATCTCGAGCCGCCCGCCGGGAACGGCGGCACCGATGGCCCGGAGAGTGGCCCGGCGAATGGGGACAGCCGGGAGAGCGATCCGGCGGATTACGGCGGCACGGTGGGGCGATCTGGTAAGTAGGAGCGGACCGGCAAGCAGAGACGATCCGGCAAGCAGGGGCGACCCGATGAGCGAACACGCCCCGGCGGATAACCCGGCGAACGAGTGAGGCCCCGGCAAACGATCCGGCAAGTGAAAGGGGACCCCCGGCAACGTCCCCGACCCGCATCAATCCCGCGAGCGACCCGGTGGGCGGCGACAGCCTGAAAAAATGATCCGGCAGGCGGGGACGGACCCGCGGGCGACCCGGCGGGCGGCGGAGCCGGCTCCGGCGGCGCATAACCGCGGGGAAATAAATAAGCGGCGGGGAGCCGCTCCTTGCCGGCGAGCAATGGGGTAGCCCGGAACCGCTCTCCGGCGAAGTCGCCCGGCGGACAGCCCTTTAACGGGGCATGCATTTACATATAAAAAAGGAGAGTCTATGGATTTTGACGCGCTGACGGCGGGGGTTTCCCCGGGAGGAGTGAACAACCGCGCCGAGCTGCGGGTGCTGCTGTCCTGCCTCTTCGCGGGGGCGGGGGCGCCCGTCCCGGTGGAACCGCTCAAGGAGGGGCTGCACTTCGGCGGCATAGCGAACTACTTCGAGTGCGCCTACGCGCTGCGGGACCTGCTTCAAAACGGGAGCCTGCGCGAGGAGTCCCCCGGCAGGTACGAGATAACCCCGGCGGGGGCGGCGGCGGCGGAAACGCTCCGCTCCGGGCTGCCGCGCACGCTGCTCGAGAAGGGCGAGGAGCTTGTCGGAAAGATCCTCAAGAGGGAGCGGAGCGAGCGCGAGACCGCGGTGACCTTCGAGCCGGTCGGCAACGGCTGCCGGGTGAACTGCGCCATATTGGAGGGCGAGAGGGAGATAATGCGGGTCTCTCTGCTGATGCCGGACAAGATAAGCGCGAACCGCGTGCGGGAGGCTTTCTTGGATGACCCGGCGGGGCTTTACGGCGAGGTCCTGCGCCGCCTCGCGGGGGTGTAGGGAGAGCGGGCTCGCGGACGGGCAAGGGGCGCGCGGGGGCTACGCGCGGGGAATACGCAACAAACCCCCGGGGCGACCGGGGGTGGTTTATTGGCGCTAACAGCGGTTCCCGGGGGCGGGTCTTAGTGTGCAAGCCACCGGGACAGATACACAAAAGACCAAGCCGCCGCGAAGTTTGCGGGACCTTATTGGCGAGAGACTGCGACGGCCTTGCGGGAAGGCGGGGCGGATGCCGCCGTGAGACGATACCGGCCCACCGAGAGCGGGGGCTGTTATTCGACCGAACGGCTGCCGGGGAGTTCCCCCGGCTCAGCCACCTATTTTAGCGCCGCAGTTGCCGCAGAAAACCGCGCCCTTCGGCTGGCGCACCCCGCAGTTGGGGCAAAACGTGAAGTCTTCCGCGGCGGCGGTTGCCGTCTGCTGCGGCGCGGACTGATCCCGCGGCGCGGATTGGGACTGCGACCCCGTTCCGTACTGACTTTGCGGCGCGGAAGCGGGCTGTCCTTGCGGCGAGGGCTGATTATCGGACCGATATTGAGACTGCGGCGCGGCTCCGGGCTGTGCTCCGGTGTTCGCGCGGTAGCCCGTCCCGCCGAAGCCGGACGAGGCGTAATCGTCCCTGTCCGGGATGCCGAACGGGGAGCCTTCGTCCGCGTTGTCGCCCTTGTCGGGGAGCTTGCGGTTGATCTGGATCACGTTCTTGACGAGGAGTATCGCCATCATAATCAGCTCGTACGCGAGCCGCACGACGATGGGCCCCAGGATCATCACGAGAATCCCGTACCCGCCGAGGTAGGTCGACCTCTCATAGAAGGCCAGATCCACTTTCGCCACTCCGAAGAGCATAAAGAACCCGAGCGCGACCACGAACGTCGTGGCGAGGATGTACAGCACCTTGAGGATCTTCTCGATTATTAAGAAGTTGAAGTTGAACAGGTCGTGCAGGAATTTGAAGAACTTGTTCAGCCCCGCGCGCTTCTTCTCCGGGGTGATGAAGACGAGGATCAGCACGGTGCAGACGACGGCGGCGACGGCGGCTAAGATGAGTATCGCTTGCTGCGGCATAAATATTCCCCCTTCTGTAAATGTATTCTTAGTGTACTACACCTGCCAGAAATTTGCAATATGGTAAATCGCAAGAAAATTCGGCGCGCGTTTTTGGCGGATTGCCCAAAAAACTCGGCAAAATAGCGAAATGTTGCTCGCTTCTTTCTCTTGACGGGCGCGCGGCGCCGCTGTAAAATATGCATAGTCGCGCCCGGGCGGGGGGCGATTTACGGGGAAAAACCGCGCCCCACCGAGGGCTTAATGGGAATGTTCGCGCCCGGGCGGGCAGCATACGGGGGAAAAGAGCGGAGAGAGATGTCAAGGAGCACCGGCAGGCACGAAATCAATATGACCGAGGGGCCGTTGGCGGGGAAAATCCTATCGTTCGCCATCCCGTTGATGTTTTCCAGCCTTTTGCAGCTGCTTTTCAACGCCGCCGACGTTATAGTCGTGGGCAGGTACGTGGGCGACGCGGCCTTGGGCGCCGTGGGCTCCACCGGCGCGATAATCAACTTCCTCCTCAGCGTGATGAACGGCTTTTCCGTGGGCGTGAACGTCGTTGTGGCGCACGATATAGGCGCGGGGCAAAGCGACAACGTCAGGAGGGCGGTGCACAGCTCAGTGCTCCTGGCGCTTGTGACGGGCGTCGGGATAATGGGCGCGGGGCTGCTGCTTTCCCGGCGGCTGCTCGTCTTCACCGGCTCGGTGCCGGACGTCATAGACCTCGCCGACATCTATATGAAGATCTACTTCTGCGGGGTCCCCGCCGCCGCCATATACAACTTTGTCGCGGGGATCTTACGCGCAAGGGGCGATACCCGCCGCCCGCTGTACATACTGACCGTCGCCGGGGTGATGAACGCGGGGCTGAACGTCTTCTTTGTCCGCGCGTTCGGTATGAGCGTGGACGGGGTCGCGCTCGCCACCATCATCTCTCAGTATTTCTCCGCTATAATGGTGCTGATAATCCTCTTCCGCGAGAAGGGCGACCTCAAATTGGAGCTGAAGAGGCTCCGCTTTTCGGGGAAGATAGTCCGCCGTATCGTCACGGTGGGAATACCCTCCAGCGTGCAGGGCATAGTCTTCGCCATAGCGAATATGCAGGTGCAGGCGGGGGTCAACTCGTTTAACGATACCGTCTTGGTGGCGGCGACCAGCGCGTCCAACAATATAGAGACCTTTGTCTATATGGCGGAGGACGCGTTTTACCAGGCGTGCGTGACTTTTGTCAGCCGCAACTACGGCGCGGGCAAGACCCGGCGAATCGACCGCGCGGTGCTGCTCTGCCTGCTGTTCGTCACGCTGACGGGGATGCTGTTCGGTTTCTCCGCCTACTTCTTCGGGGAGCAGCTGCTCTCCCTCTACGCCCCCGGGCGCGATGACGTCATAGCCGCGGGGATAGAGCGCCTCGCGATAATATGCCTGCCGCACTTTATCTGCGGGATTATGAACACTCTTGTCGGGGCGCTTCGCGGGATAGGCTACTCCGTCACCCCTATGGTTACCAGTATAGGCGGGTGCTGCGTGCTGCGGCTGATATGGATCTACACCATATTCCGCAAGTACCACGAGCCTTGGGTGATTTTCCTCACTCTGCCGGTCAGCTGGGTGATAACCGCCGTCGTGAACGGGGTAATCTTCTTAATAGTGCGCCGGCGCGCCTACGCCCGTGTCAGTGTCGACGCCCCTGTGAGCGCGGGGGACAACCCCGTTAAGGGGGAAGTGTAGAGGGGTACGCTGGGATCACATCAGAAAATAAGAGCCGTTGCGCCCCCGCCATATCGGCAGAGGAACGGCTCTCACGGCGAAGAGGGAACACCCTCTCCACGATTGTTATCATAGCACATTTCGCCCGGGGTATCAAGCGGTTTTCGGGAGGTTTTGCCGCGCTCCCGCCGCGAAAAAATTTTTTTGATTTACCCCTTGACAGCGGGCGGGCACTGCGCTATAATATAATTACGCAATCACTAAATGAAGATGTGTGACGGTTCTGACACATCGGTAAAATAAAAATTGACCGGAGCGATGAAGATGTGTGACGGTTCTGACACATCGGTAAAATAAAAATTGACCGGGTGATGCGGCGGAGCCGGGCGACTGCCCGGCTTTGTTATAGGGAGAACACCGTTCCCCGTCATAAGGAGGACACAGTATTATGGAATACACCGCCGAGGTTTGCCGTTTGTCGCGAGCGTTCTATAAAGCGTACCCCGCCAAGAAATACCCGGAGCTCCTCACGAAGAGTACCAGATCTTACACTTGTTTGCTGATTGATACTCATAAGGACTACCGGGTTTGCATTCCGTTCCGCTCATCCATTCATCATAACGTGGCGTTCCTCTTCACCGAGACCGAGCGGTCGCGGAGGACGCGCTCCGGCTTGGACTACACTAAGTGTGTGCTCGTTCGCGACCCGGCGTTCATAGACCGCGAGAACACCGCTATGATCGACGACGACGAGTACATCATCGTTATGCACAACTTAGATACAATCGTGCGGGATATCGAGGAGTACATCGCCGCGTACGCCCGCCACGCGGACGGCTCCGCGCCCTTGGACGAGAGGGAGTACGAGAGAAAGTACAAGTACTCCACGCTCCCCTATTTCCACGATATTCTGAAGGTGCAGCCGCCCGTTGACCCCGCGTAGCGGATCCCGGCGGGAAAGGAGGTCTTACCCACGGCGGACAGCAGACATATCCGCAATTTCTGCGTGATAGCGCACATCGATCACGGTAAGTCCACCCTGGCGGACCGCCTGTTGGAGCACACCGGCTCCGTCCCCGAGCGGGAGATGGAGGACCGCCTTCTCGACAGTATGGATTTGGAGCGGGAGCGGGGGATCACAATTAAGGCTCACACCGTGACGCTGCTCTACAGGGCGGAGGACGGCGAGGAGTACGAGCTGAACCTCATAGACACCCCCGGCCACGTGGATTTTAACTACGAGGTCTCCCGGTCCCTGGCGGCGTGCGAGGGCGCGCTGCTCGTGGTGGACGCGTCGCAGGGGGTGCAGGCGCAGACCCTCGCCAACACTTATTTGGCGGCAGACGCGGGCCTCGAGATCCTCCCCGTCATAAACAAGATTGACCTGCCCGGGGCCGACCCCGAGCGCTGCAGGGCGGAGATTGAGGACATAGTGGGGGTTGACGCGTCGGCGGCGCCGCTCATTTCCGCTAAGAACAATATAGGCATCCCCGCCGTGTTAGAGGACATAGTGAACTTTATCCCCCCGCCCGAGGGGGACGCGACGGCGCCGCTGCGGGCGCTGATATTCGACTCTTATTACGACCCCTACCGGGGGGTGATAGTCCTCCTCCGGGTGAAGGAGGGCTCGCTCGCGGCGGGACAGCGCGTGCTTATGATGGCGACGGGCGCGGCGTTCGACACCGTGGAGGTGGGGCGGCGCGCCGCCACCGGGCTTGTCCCCTGCGAGAGGCTGAACGCGGGCGAGGTTGGCTACCTGGCGGCCTCGATCAAGAACGTCTCCGACGCCCGGGTGGGTGACACCGTCACGTTAGAGGAGCGACCCGCCGCCTTGCCGCTGCCGGGCTACAGGCAGGTCAGCCCCGCCGTGTACTGCGGGATCTACCCCGCGGACGGGGCCGACTACGCCGCCCTTAAAGACGCCCTCGAGAAGTTGGGGCTGAACGACGCCGCTTTCCACTTCGAGCCGGAGACGTCGGGCGCGTTGGGGTTCGGCTTCCGATGCGGGTTTCTGGGGCTTCTTCATATGGAAATCACGGTGGAGCGGCTCGAGCGGGAGTACAACCTCGACCTTGTGACCACCGCGCCGGGCGTCGTCTACATTTACAAACTTACCGACGGCACCGAGCTCCGGGTGGACAATCCCTCCAACTGCCCCGACCCCGCGACGGTGTCTGAGGCGTTAGAGCCCTACTCCTCCGTACATATCTATACGCCCAAGGACTACGTCGGCGCGGTGATGGCGCTCTGCGAGGAACGGCGCGGGGACTACAAGGATATGCGCTACACCGGCGACAGGGTGGACCTTCACTACGAAATGCCCTTAGCGGATATAGTCTACGACTTTTTCGACGCGCTGAAATCCCGCACCAAGGGGTACGCCAGCTATGACCGCGAGCCGTGCGGCTACCGTTCCTCGCGGTTAGTGAAATTGGACGTGATATTGGCGGGGGAGCAGGTCGACGCGCTCTCTTTCATAGTCCACGAGAGCGGGGCGGCGAGGCGCGCCAGGCGGATAGCGGAGAAGCTAAAGGACAGCATTCCGCGCGAGCTGTTCGAGATACCCGTCCAGGTGGCGGCGGGGGGAAGGGTCATAGCGAGGGAGACGGTGAAGGCTCTCCGCAAGGACGTGTTGGCCAAATGCTACGGCGGGGACATCACCCGCAAAAAGAAGCTGCTTGAAAAGCAGAAAGAGGGCAAGAAGCGTATGCGCACCGTGGGGAAGGTGCAGATCCCCCGCGAGGCGTTTATGGCTATACTAAAGTTGGATGACGAGTAGGGGCCGTCGTTAGCCGGGGGGGTCACTCGCGCCGAAAGTGGGGACCGCGAGCTGTGTGCCGCCTGCGCGAAAGCGGGGGGACACGCCGAAAAATTCAGCCCGGAGCCGGTTGTGCCGGAAGTGAGGCTTGCCGCCGTAAGCCGGAGATTGCCGGCGCCGAAGGCGGGTTTACCGCCGCGCGGCGGGGGCCGTCCGCGCCGACAAAGCTTGTCATTGTGGGTTGGGGCTCCCCGTTCCGACAAGGCTTGTTTGCGAGCCGGAGCTACTCGCGCCGAAGGCGGGAATCGCGAGGCGGGGGCTTTCCGCGCCGAAGATTTGCCGTTGACTTTAGCCCGGAGCCGTCCGCGCCGGGAGCGGGAGGGGTTTTATGCTGTTAGCTTTCGATATAGGCGGCACGAAAAGCGCCGCGATAACCGGGAGGGAAATCCCCGGGGAGCCGCCCGAAATCATGGGACGGCTTTCCTGCGCCACCGACACCATGGTGCCGCCCGAGGAGTTCCTTGACCGCCTTTTCTCTATGGGCGAGGACCTGTTGGCGGGGGAACGCCCCGACGCCGTCGGGATCTCCTGCGGCGGGCCCCTCGACTCCGTGAAGGGCTTAATACTCGGTACTTCCCACTTACCCGGCTGGGACTATGTTGAGATAGTGAAGCTCTGCCGGGAGAGGTTCGGGGTGTACAGCCGCCTGCAGAACGACGCCAACGCCGGGGCGCTCGCGGAATGGCGCTACGGGGCGGGCAGGGGAAGCCGCAATATGGCTTTTATGACTTTTGGGACGGGCCTCGGAGCGGGTCTTATATTGGACGGGCGGCTCTACGAGGGCACGAACGGCAACGCCGGGGAGTGCGGGCATATCCGCCTCGCGCCCACGGGGCCCGCGGGGGTGGCTAAAGCCGGCTCCTTCGAGGGGTTCTGCAGCGGGGACGGCATCGCTCAGCAGGCGTACACCCTGGCGCTCGAGCAAAGCCAGCGCGGGAACCCGCCTTCATATTATAAGAAGGGAATGCACCCATCCGAGATCACCGCGCGCACCGTGGCGGACGCCGCGAGGGCCGGGGACGAGACGGCGCTGCGGGTTTACCGGCAAAGCGGGGCGGCGCTGGGGTACGGGCTCAGCATACTGATCGACGTGCTGAATCTCGAGGTGATCGCGATCGGGAGCGTGTTCGCGAGGGCGAGGGACCTGCTGTGGCCTTCGGCGAAGGAGGTCATAGAGCGGGAGGCGCTGCCCGCCGCCGCCGGGGTATGCAGGGTCGTCCCGGCGGAATTGGGTGAGAAGATAGGCGACTATGCCGCCCTCGCCGTGGCGGGAATGGCGTACCGGGAATCGGGGGACGAGCGATGAGTGGCCTCAGCGAGCTGCTCTCCCGCTACCCCGCGCTCGCGGAGTGCCGGGAGGACATCGGACGCGCCCGGGATGCGATAACGGCGGTCTACCGCGCCGGGGGGAAGCTCCTCCTTTGCGGGAACGGGGGCAGCGCCGCCGATTGCGAGCATATTACGGGGGAGCTTACCAAGGGATTTTTGGAAAAGCGCCCATTGCCAGTCGAGACGCGGGAGAAGTTGGTTACGGCGGGGCTGTCCGAGAGCGCGGCGGGCTCGCTGCAGCGCGGGCTGCCGGCCATATCTCTGCCGGGGCTGGTCTCTCTTGACACCGCCACCGCGAACGACATAGACCCGGAGCTGATTTTCGCTCAGGGGGTCGTGGCGTTCGCCCGGTCGGGGGACGCGCTGATTTGCATATCCACCTCCGGGAACGCGCGCAACGTGAACGCCGCCGCGCTCACAGCTAAGGCGCTGGGCGTCGGGGTCGTGGCGCTCACGGGGGCGGGCGGAGGGCGGCTTAAATCCGCCGCGGACATCACCGTCGCCGTCCCCGAGACCGAGACTTACCGCGTCCAGGAGCTTCACCTGCCGGTGTACCATTATCTCTGCGCCGCCGTCGAGCGGGAGCTGTTCGGCGGGTCGGGCGGCGAGCGGTAGCCGGGACCGGGGAGCCGCTCGCTACGCGGGATAGCTTGGGGGTGCCGGGGGCACTGGCTTTGCCTATTATGGCGGACTTGTCCTGCTTCGCAGATAGCTTATTCGATTTCCCCAGCGCGGCTGGGCAGCGTGTTTACTTTTCGACCGGGAATAGCCCGGAGGTGCCGGCAGCTTGCTCTTGCTCCGCCCGTCCCCGGGGGCTTCTTCTCGCTACGCGAGGACAGCTTATTTTTCCCCCAGCTATGCTGGGGAACGGTGTCCGCTTTTCTTCTCTGCGCCGACGGGCGCGCCTTCGTCGTCGCAAGTTCCATATCGCTCGTTTCCACGCTAAAGCGTGAAAAGCTCGCTCATTCCACTGCTCCTCCTCTCCCCACGACGCCTAACGGCGCCGCGGGGGCCCCTTATGAAAAGCGGACAGAAAAGAAGTTCAGCGCGCCGGCTTACTTCAACGCCGAACACTTAGTGGTTTGGGGGTAGCCGCCACCTGTACCGTCGCCCTTGTGCCTGCGAGGATAGCCCGGATGTACCCCCGACGCCGGCTCCGGGACCTCGCCGTGTTCATTCCGGGCTTACCGAGGCCGGTACAAAAGGCTCGCAGGTTCGGGCAAGCTCGCCGCTGTCGATTTGGGCTCGGTTCTTGTGGGGCAGTTTTTTGCTTGTCGGTCGGGGGTAACTCGCAGATATGCAGGGAACCTCCCTCCCCCGTGTGGGGCGAGCCAGCGCGTTCCCGGTGGGCGAGGCGGAGCCGGAGCCCCGACGCCGTCAGATTATTCTATAACCCGCCGCGCTTCCGGGGACAAGGGCTATCGGACGCCGCCGGGCTACCCCTTAAATCGCCGTGCTCTCGGGGCAGAGGTTGCCGTTCGCCACCGGGCTGTCCCACGCTCCGGTGGACCTCCGGGCTTCTCGGTGGGGCTCCCCGCGCACCCGCGAGCCTTCTCGAACCGACGGGCAAAAGCTACCCCACAGGCGCCGAGCCCAAATCAACAGCGGCGAGCTTACTCTAACCTGCGAGCCTTTTGTACCGGGCTCGGCGGGCCTCG
>CAYOSS010000040.1:8608-15860 GCA_964406705.1 uncultured Eubacteriales bacterium | reverse complement strand
GCTTTCACCATTGTGTTCTTTTACTTGGTGAAAATATTAATGTCGTTTACTATAACTTCGCGAAGCGAGAAGAAAGCAACGGGGGACGGGCGGAGCAAATTCAGCGGCGTTACTGGGCTACCCTCGCGTCAGCGAGATAAAACCCTTCAACATTAGCAAAAAGCAGAGAGGAGTGAACGGGCCAACGGGAAAATGGTTATCTCCCGTGGGAAGACTTCTCCGGGCCGCGGCGCTTGCGTGCGCGCTTGTTCTGTGCCTTACCGGGTGCGGCGGGAGCGCGAATAAAGGGAGCCCCGCGCCGGGCGGCTCGTCGCAGTCCTCCGAGCCCGGGAAAACCGGGGAGGTCAGCGAGATCACCGACTTGGAGGCGGCCCCGCAGGTCAACCTCTACGGGAGGAACTACTACAACTCCGGGCAGCACGCCGAGGCGTTCGTCAACTCCGCTTCCGGCTTCGAGGTGAAAATCCGGGGGACTTCTCTCACCGTGTCGGCGCGATCTGTCCCTC
This sequence comes from uncultured Eubacteriales bacterium, assembly GCA_964406705.1. Lineage (GTDB taxonomy): Bacteria > Bacillota > Clostridia > Oscillospirales > Acutalibacteraceae > CAZRRV01. The sequence continues at coordinate 15,354 of CAYOSS010000040.1, read as the reverse complement.
AGAACAGGTTTGTCGGGCGGTTCTCCGTGTTCGTCGACGGCGAGAAGGATTCCAACGCTAAGGTTGTGCAGATGCCCTCCAACGTGTTCGGCTTTTCCACTATAACCTTGGTGGATGGACTGCCCGAGGGCGAGCACGTCATCAAGGTGCTGAAGCGCACCGCCTCCAATGAGGATACCACTTATATAGAGAACATATCCACGGACGGGGTGTTTTTAGAGGCTCCCCCTCGCCCGGAGATCAGTATAGAGGTGTTCGGAGACAGCATCACGGTCGGCGAAGGAGTTTTGCGCGAGGTCAGCTACGACGAGACAACCGGGGTATGGAACGACAGTAACGCGTACAACAACGAGACGCAGAACGTCTTCCAGTCCTACGCCGGGTACGCCGCTTCTATGCTTGACGCGGATTTCCGCGTGTTCGGGCGCGAGGGCATCGCGATGAAGTACTCCACGCAAGCTTTCACGGCGCTCTCCAATTACAACAGCGTCTCGATCGACATCGACGCGAACGAGCGCCCCTACGACTGGAGCGGCTATACCCCCGACGCCGTGGTAATTTATCTCGGTACTAACGATTACAGCCAGGGTTTAAGCCACCCCGAGCTCGGCTTTTCATACGCGGGGCTGGAGGAGGCGTTCCGGCAGTTTATCTGGGACGCTGTTGGCGCGCACTACGGCAAGGAGATCCCCATTGTGCTCTGCAGCGGACAAATGGCAAGGGGGAGCGATCTCGACGCCTCCATGGACAGGGTCGTAGCCTCCTTAAAGGGCGAGTTCCCGAACATCGCGCGCGTGACCTTCGCGCCCTGCGCCGTGGGTCACCCCGTTGCGAGCGAGGGCGAGGCCGCCGGCCGGATTTTGGCGGACAAGTTGCGCGAGTTGTTGGGGAAGTAGGTCCGCCTTCGGAGCGGTAAGCAGCTTTGCCGCCGGGGAGGGAAGCAACCCCCGCCGGAGCGGAGAGGCCCGAGGGCGCGGCAGAGAGGCTTTATACCAGCGCGTTAAAATCAGCCGGGGCGACGCTTGCCGCTCCGGCTTCTTTGTGTCTAATTTGAAAGTGCGCCCGCCTTTTATCTTGGCGGCGTATTTCGCGCTGCGCCTACACCGTTAGTGTGTGGCACTTCGTATCACCTAATGGTGTATGCAGTGTGTCCCGTTTCATCTTCGCTGTACTACTCCGCTCGCGTGTGCTGCTCCGTATCCGCTAACGATGTATGAAGCACGTCCCGTTATAGTCCTGAGGTGTATTCTCCGCGCAGTACTTGCCCCGCTCGCGCGTGTCGCCCTGTATCCGCTAACGATATACGCAGGCTAAACCCGCCCCGACGGCGTGCGTCGCTCCTCGTTCACCTCGGCAAACCTGCGTCGCTTCAGAAGAACTCCACGCTGAACTCCGCGCTCCAGGCGGCGCCGGGGGAGAGGGTTATGCTGCCTTCCCTGTCCTGCAGGCGGGTGCAGCCCCTGTCGCCCGAGTGTATCGAGGTGCAGGGCTCAAGGCAGACGAGCGTGGCGTCCGGGTCGGGCAGCGACCATATCGCGAGAAACGGGAACGCCTGTCGGTAAATCTTAACCCCGTGGGGGTGCGAGGTGCTTTGCAGAGCGATCCACTCCGAGTGAATATCCGTGATACTGCGCGTCGCGTTACGGAAAAGCTCGTGCGAGAGCGGACGGGTATCTCCCTCCACGAACATTTGCCGCCAGCCGAACGGGTTAAACGACTGGAGCAGCTCCTCACGCTCGAACCGCAGATACGAGTTTTCCGGGTCGTCGCCCTCCGCAAGCGGCCAGCGGTAGGCGGTGTGGCAGCCGACGCCGAAGGGCATATCACTCTCCCCCAGGTTTTCCACGCGGTAGCCCACGGTGAGGCGGTTGGCGTTCGCGGCGTAGGTGACCTCGAGGGCGAAGTCGAACGGGTACGCCGCCTTGGTGCGCTGTGACGCGGTCAGCAGAAAGCGGGCCTCGTTAGCCGAGACGCCCTCTACCGCGAAATTCTCGTCCATAGCGAAGCCGTTAAGCGGGAGCCGATAGGCGGTGTCGCCCACATAGTAGGTGTCGCTTAAGAACCGCCCGATAATGGGAAAGAGGGTGGGGGAGGTCCTGGCGTAATAATCCTTATCGCCCTGCCAGAGGTACTCGGTGCCGCCGAGGGTCACGCTCTTAAGTTCCGCCCCGAGCGCGTTGACCTGAACGCCGAGGTCCCCCGAGCTTATAAACAGATCCTTCACTGCTTCGCCCTCTTTGATTAACTCTGCTTAGCGGGATACCGCGCCGCCCATCTGCTTAGCGCGCACGCGGCTATCTCTGCACTCTCCCAGAGGCGTTGCCGCCGCAGAGCGAGAGCACTTCTTTCTCGCTGACTAAGTTAAAGTCGTACTCGATCGTCTGCTTCAGGCAGGACGCCGCCACCGCGAACTCGATTATCTTCTGCGGGTCGTCCGGCCACTTCATAGCGGCGTGAATCAGCGCCCCGCCGAAGGAGTCCCCGCCGCCCACGCGGTCGACCAAGTGGATCGGGTAGTTTTTCGCGAAGTACGCCGCGCCGCCGTCGTAGAGCATGCCGCTCCAGTTGTTGTCGCTGGCGGACACCGAGCCGCGCAGGGTTACAGCGACCTTCTTAAAGCCGAACATCTCCGTCAACTGACGCGCCACGCTGATGTACCCGTCGCGGTTGAGCTTGCCGGAGTTGACATCCGTGCCCTCGGCCTCTATGCCGAGGACATCTTTCGCGTCCTCCTCGTTGCCGATGCACACGTCGACGTACGGCAGCAGCCGCGTCATAACCTCGCGGGCCTTCTCCCTGCTCCAGAGCTTGCCCCGGTAATTGAGGTCGCATGAGACGGTGACGCCCTTTTCCCTCGCCGATTTCACCGCGTCGAGGCACACTTCCGGCATCTCGCCGCCGAGCGCGGGGGAGATCCCGGTGAAGTGGAACCAGTCCGCGCCGTCAAAAATCCTGTCCCAGTCGAACTCCTCACGCCGCGCGAGGGCTATGGACGAGCCCGCGCGGTCGTATATAACCTTGCTCCCACGCTGGGACGCGCCTTTCTCCACATAATAGCAGCCGAGCCGGGGACCGCCGCGCAGTATTTCCGAGGTGTCGATCCCGAAGCGGCGCAGGGCGTTCACCGCGCACTGCCCCAAGTCGTTATCCGGCACTTTGCTGACGAAAACGGCGTCGTTCCCGTAGTTCGCCGCCGAAACCGCGACATTCGCCTCGCCCCCCGCGAAGGAAATATCGAGGCTGTCGGTCTGCAGCAGTTTTAAGTACCCGGGAGGGTTCAGCCGCATCATAATCTCGCCGAACGTTACCACCTTGCCCATTTTGAAAGAAGCCTCCTTAAGCGTTATTTGCCGCCGCGACGTAGAGCCTCGCGAGGTCGGTTATCTCGGAGAACTTGCCCTCGGCTATCAGGTCTTTGCGGACGAGGCAGCCTCCGACCCCCACCCCGACGCAGCCGGCTTTCAGGAAATCCGCTATGGTGCGCTCGTTCACCCCGCCCACCGCCATAAGCGGGATATGGGACAGCGGGGCGCGCAACGCCTTGATGTAGGCCGGGCCCACCCCGTCCGCCGGAAAGACCTTCACGAAATCCGCGCCGTCGGAGTATGCGGCGGCTATTTCCGTCGCGGTGAACGCGCCCGGGATCGAGACGAGCCCCAACTCTTTCGTCCGCTTGATGACCGCGCTGTCGGCGTTGGGGGAGATGATGTACTTAGCCCCCGCGCCGTCCGCCATCTTCAGCTGCTCGAGAGACATAACCGTGCCCGCGCCGGAGAGAACCTCGCCGCCGAACTCCTCGCGGATCGATTTGATCCCGCTCGCGGTCTCACCCCAGGTATCGGGGGCGTTTTGCGCGAATGTGACCTCGATCAGGCCAATCCCGCCCTTGTAAAGCGCCTCCGCCAACTTCAGTAGCAGGTCGGGCTTAAGCCCCCTCACTATGGCGATGATTTTTCGCTCCCTGATGACCTCGGCGGTAGTTTTCCCCATCGTTTTCGCACCCTTTCACCCGTCGCCGCGCGGGGTTATGCCCGGCGGCAGCTCTAATTATAGCAAACTTATAAGCGCGAGGCAAGAGGATTTTACTCTTCTGTAAGTCGGGCGGATTTTGCCCCGCGGCGAGGGTCTACCGGGTCGCGCTTTCCTCCCGGCGCAGGCACTCGGCGGCGCGGCGAGCTACCATAAGCTCCTCGTTGGTCTCGAGCGCGTAGACTTTCACCGGGCTGCCCTCGTCGCTGATCTTCCCGCGCGTGGCGCCGGGCTTCAGCGCGAATCCCAAGTCCCCGCAGACCTGACCCCGTACCTCGGCGCTGTTTAGCCCTATCCCCCCGGTGAAGCAAATCGCGTCGACGCCCCGCATATACGCGGCGAACATACCTATATATCCCACGATGTTGTCGCAAAACGCCCTGAAAGCGAGATCCGCCCGCTCGTTGCCCGCCTTCCTCGCCTCCAGGATGTCCCTCAAGTCGTTGCTCACGCCGGAAAGCCCCAGGAAGCCGCCCTTTTTTGAGAGCTCTTCGAATACCGCGTCGGACGAGTCCAACTGCTCTGACAGCGCGGGGACGCAGAACGCGTCGAAGTCCCCCACGCGGTTATTTTGGAACAGCCCCGACTGCGGCGTCGCCCCCATAGAGGTCGCGACGCTTTTCCCGTCGTGAATGGCGCAGAGCGACGACGAGCCGCCGAGGTGTATCGAGATTACTCTGCGGCAGTCCGGCTCCAACTCCGCCATTTTCATAGCGATGTAGCTGTGGCTGGAGCCGTGGAAGCCCCACCGCCTCACTCCGTATTTTTCCACCCACTCGTAGGGGACGCCGTATACCGCCCGGTGCAGCGGCACGCTCGCGTGGAACGCCGTCTCGAAGCAGGCGACCTGCCGGAGGCCGGGGAATTTTGCCGATACCGCCCTCATCGCGCCGATGTACATCGGGTTATGCGCTGGGGCGAAGGAGGAGTACCGCTCCATTTGCGTGAGCAGTTCCGGGGTCGCCATTTGCGCCCCGCTGATGCTGCCGCCGTGCACCGCTTTGTAGGCGACGGCGTCAAGCTCCCCCGGGTCGGGGAGAACGCCCTGCCGCGAGAGCAGCCCGAAGCAAAACCCGAGCGCCTCGTCGTAATTCGCGATGGGCGCCTCTCCCTGCTCCTCCACGGGGTAGCGGGTGCTCCAGGGGCTGACCCTGTCGCCTATCCGCTCTATCCCGCCGTGCGCGAGCAGTGTTTCCCCCTCGGTGACCGAGAACAGCTTAAACTTAAAGCTCGTGGAGCCCAAGTTCAGCACTAAGATTTTCAGCGGCTGTTCCATTATTTCCCGTACTCGGCGGCGAAGGCCTTCATAGCTTTGGTGAAGCACTCCATGGGCACCCGGGCCATTCCCGCGCCTATCAGCCCGCCCTCGCGGTGGAACATTCCGCCGTGTATCGCGGGGGCGATCCCGGTTTTGAGCACCAGGCGGATGTCAATCCCCACGGGCAGGAAGTCGAAATCCAACGCGGGAATGGGGAAGCTCGGATTCTTGGTGATGCAGATATGCTCCATCTCGCGGGTCTGGGCTATAGCTTGGCTGTTGGTCATTCCGCGAAGGTTGCAGACTATCGGGCTCGCTGCCGCCGCTATTCCGCCCATGCCGTAGCACTCCACCACGCAGCTGTCGCCGATCCAGGGGATCTGGTCCTCTTTGGTGAATTTGGTGGAGGTGTAACGGCCCTCCATCATAGGCGCGGGGGCGCAGAACCACCTGCCCGGCAGCCCCGCGATTTTGATCCCGAACTCGACGCCGTTTCCGCACACCGCCGTGACCATAGTGGAGTAGGGAATGCCTTCCGCCGCCGCGAGAGCGCTTCTCGCCGCGCCCTGCCCGTAGCAGTGGAAGAAGCGCGGGGTCTCCACGATGTAGTTGACAGCGCGCATAATCTCCTCTTTGGGGCGATCGAGCTTGAACAGGTCGGGGAGGATCTGCTTGTCAAAGAGCAGGTCGCTCGCGGTCTGGCGGGTGTGGTTCTCGTCGCCCATCTGCATACTTTCCGCCAATATGGGCTTTATGGCGAGCCCGCCGCGCTTGTGCAGCATTTCCCTTATCACGGGGAAGATTTCCTCGCGCATGACCCGCAGGTTCTCCGCGATTTCGGGGGAGTAGAGCCCCCAGCCGCAGAAGCCGCCTTGGAAGCGGATCCCCTCGGCGGGGAAGGTGGCGGCGCGTTTGCCGCTGTTCCTGTCCTCTATGACGTTCATCGCGACGGATTTGGTGATGATCCCGGTACCCGCGCCCACGGTGTTGTGATTGAGGGCGCTGTCAATCTTCACCTCGCCCGCCTTAATGCGGCGAACGGCGTCCTCCTCGTCGCTGGCCCAGCCCTCGAAGAGCATAGCGCTGACCATACCCCTGCGGTGGAGCATCACCATATCGTCGAAGTCTATGGGCGGCCCCGAGTGGAGGATCATATGGTCCTCGAGGCCCTCGACGCATTCACCCGCCGGCTGGATATCCACCCATACCGGGTCGCTGTCGGTAAGGCAGTGAACCGCCGTTTCGTTGGCGGCGTTGATCTTCTCTTTTATATCCATTATAAGTCCCCCTTACAATAATTGGATTTTTCAAGCTACGCGCCGGGCGCTACTCCGCGCGGGGTACGTCGGGTCGCGCGGTTTCCCCGATTATTCGCCGATTGCCCTCCGGTTACAGTTACCCGCCGATCACCCGCCGGTTGCAGTTACCCGCTGATCACCCGCCGGTTGCAGTTACCCGC
>CAYOSS010000040.1:0-8508 GCA_964406705.1 uncultured Eubacteriales bacterium | reverse complement strand
GATCACCCGCCGGTTGCAGTTACCCGCTGATCACCCGCCGGTTGCAGTTACCCGCCGATTACAGGAACTCGTCTAACAGGTTCTCGATCTCCTCGTCCTGCTTCACGGGCGGGCGCCAGTCGATTTGCACGGCTTTCACCCCCTGCTCCACGAGCGCGTCGTAGAACGTCTCGATTCCTAAATTGATGACGCGGATCTTCCCGCCGTTTTCCCTATTCTCCATCATTAACCCCTCTTTTCAAGAAGCGCCATTACGCGCGAGGCCAACTCCGCGCTTTCCGCGTTGCTGCCCGCGACCACGCACCCGGCGTCGCGGAGAGCCGCCGTCGCTTCCCCGATGTTCTGCGGGTCTCCCTCGGCTCCGCAGACCGTCGCTATGAAGCAGATTTCCGGGTGATCCTTTATCGCGGGGACGAACGGCAGGATCGGGTCGCGGTGGACGCCGGGCCCAGTGATGAAGTCGAGCAGTATCACCCCGACCGAGGGGTCGGCCACTTCCTGCTCGACGCGCCGCAGCCGCAAATACGGGTCGAAAACAGGGTGGGGGGCCTCGGCGGTGAAATCCTCCGCGCCGAGGTCGAGTATAGTGTGCCCCCGGCTCACGGAGTGATCCGCCAACTTTTCGGCGTAGCGCGTGTCGAGGTTGGAGTAGAGCGGCACATCCGGGTTGTTCTTATGGAAGAGGATCATAGCCTCCTCGGTGAAGGTCCCCCCGCAGTAAAGCCCCCGGAAGTATTTGCGCTCGGCGGGCAGCCCCGCGACTATCCTTTCGGCGAGTGTGTCAAGCTCGCCGGGGGACCGCCCGTAGCCGACTTTCTCACCCCGGAGCAGCGATACGCACTCCACGGCGGCGTCTTTTAAGGAATGCGCGCCGTGGACGGTCTTCCCGGCGAAAATGCTCTCCGGCGCGCCCAAAAACACCGCCACGACCGGCTTGCCGCAGCCCTCCGCAGCCGATAGGACCTTCTCCATAACCCCCGGGTCCGCCAACTTTGAGACGAGGCAAATGACCTCCGTCCGCTCGTTCGCTTTGAGCTTTTCGAGGGCGGAGAGCATTGTGATCCCGCCTATTTCGGGGCGCAGGTCCCTGCCTCCCGTCCCTATGATGCGGGAAACGCCCTCGCCCATTTTCTCTATCAGGCAGGCGACCTCCTGCGCTCCCGAGCCGCTCGCGCCTATAATCCCGACCTTGCCGTCGCGGACGATGCTTCCCGCCGCGAGAGCCACGCCGTCTATCAGACCCACTCCCGCGTCGGGGCCCATCACGAGCCGCCCCAACGAGCGGGCCAGCTCCTTGCAGCGCCTTTCATCCTCGAGCGAGACGTTATCCGAGAAGACGAAGCAGTCGAGTCCCTTCCTCAGTGCCTTCTCGATTTCGGGCGCGGCGTACTCTCCCGGCAGGGAGATTTGCACTAAGTCGAACGGGTCGGCGACCGTATCTATCTCGTTTATGTCGTTGTAGGTCACCTGCGCGGACGCGCCCCTGTGCTCCAAGAAATCCAGTGCCTGCCCGTAAATCTCCTCCTGCCTATCCTCCGCCGCGTCGATGGCGATCATCAGGTCGTTCTTGCCTGTGTCTGGGTCGACGGCGTAGCCGAGCCCCGTAAGCAGGTCTATATTGGCGCGCGTGCCCATCCCGCACTCTGCGCCCTCGATCCCCGGCAGGCGGTTGATCTTGTCCGCGACGTTCATCAGCATCACGGAGTCGGCGTAGCGGTTCTTGATCCTGTAAAATTTTTTCATCGGTATTACCGGCCTTTCTCTTGGTAATATCTCCGGCTTACTGTCTGACGGCCCCGGCGGTACCGTCTTATGGCACACCGCCGGATGACCGCCTGACGGCCCCGGGCGTCGCTTACAGCGCCCGACGCGCAGCCCCGCGCTACCTCTTATGAGTCGTCGCGGACGTGGCAGCCGAGGGTTTCCCTGCGGGCGAGCGCCGCCCGGCAGACCAACTCCGCCGCGGTGAGGTCGTTCAGCGTGCGCAGCCTCTCGAACGCGTCCCCCCCGGAGGATTCGGCGGTCCGTCTTATCCCGGCAAGCTTTTCGAGGGCGCCACGCAGCCCCGTTTCGTTGCGGATTACCCCGGCGCCCGCCTGGAGGATCTCGCCCGTCTCCCGCCTCAACTCCTCATACGGGGCGGCGGGTCCGTCGGGAGAGGCGAGCGGGCCGGTCCACTCGTCCCAGTCGCTGAGCTTATCCGTTGAGTTCATTGAATTGCCCGAGCCTTCAGCCAAATCCGCGGCGCAGGTCTCCCCCGCGAGCTCGCCGAAGACGAGGGTCTCCAGCCCCGCGTTGCCGCCGATGCGGTTCGCGCCGTGCACTCCTCCCGCCACCTCGCCGCAGGCGTACAGCCCGGCGAGATCCGCGCGGCACTCAGGTGTAATGACCACCCCGCCGAGCGAGGTATGCGGCGCGGGAGCCACCTCCATGGGCTCTTTGGTTATATCCACGCCCACATCCGCGTAGCGGCGGAGGTAGGACGAGTATTTGGCCGCTAACAGTTCCGGGTCGACGCCGGTCGCGTCGAAGTACACCCCGCCGTGAGGCGTGCCGCGCCCTGACGCGATAACCCCCGCCATAGCCCGCGCCTGCACATCCTTGTTGACAAGCTCCGCGTGGACGGGGTCCCGCTCCGCCATAAAGCGGACACCGTCTTTGTCCCGCAGCACCGCGCCCTCCGAGTAGAGGGTGGTGATGACGCTCGTACCCCGCAGCTCCGCCGGCCAGACCGCCGCGCTGGGCTCGAATTGCACGAACTCCATCCCCGTGACGCGGCACCCGGCGTTATACGCCATAGCGACGCCGTCCCCGCCGGAGTCCCTCTTGTTGGTGGAAAAGGCGTATATCCCGCAGAAGCCCCCGCACGCGAGTATGACCGCCTTCGCGGCGACCGTAGCCCACTCGCCCGATCTTAAGTATATCAGCGCCCCCGCGACGCGCCCGCCCGATACGCGCAGTTTTAGGGCACGCCCGTTGAGGAACCCGGCTTTGCCGGAGAGGACCTCAAGGAGCCCGCTTTGAACGGTCGCGCCGGTCTCGTTCCCGATGCTGACGACCCGTGGGTAGGATGAGCCGAGGGCGTTTAACAGCTGATAGCCGTCCCCCTCGGTGTTGAATTTGTATCCGGCGGCAAGAAGCTCGTCAAAACGCGGTTTTGCCCCCTCGCAAAGGACGCGGACCAGCCTCTCGTCCGCCGCTCCGCGCCCGCTCGCCACGGTATCCTCGTAGAAGCGCTCGGCGCTGTCCCCGTCTTTCAGGGGGACGCTGAACCCGTGCACCCAGGGGGACGCGCCCCGCCCGTCCGCGACAATCAGCACGTCGGCGGTGCAAAGCTGCAGCAGGCGGCTCGCCGCGCACAGCCCGGCAAGCCCCCCGCCTATCACGAGTACGTCGGTAGTCAGGTGCTTCATCGCGGCGGCTTAGATGTCCCAGACCCCGCCCTTGGCCATGGAGCCGACGTTGTTGCTGAACAGCCTTAGGTACCTCGGGTAGTCCCCGCCGGGGAACTGCCAGTTGAAGGACTTCGCGCGCTCCGCTATCTCCCCGTCGCTGACCCGCATATTGATTTTTCTCGCCGGGATATCGATATCCACCGTGTCGCCGTCCTTAATGAGCGCCAAGGGGCTGCCCAGCGCCGCCTCGGGGCTGACGTACCCGACGGAGAGCCCGCTCGTGCCGCCGGAGAAGCGCCCGTCGGTGATAATGGCGCAGGAGTTGTAAAGCTCCGGCTTGCCCTTCAGCTCCTCCTGGAAGGTGAACGCGGTAGTGCCGAAGCGCCCCTTAAGCCCCATATAGCGGAGAACCACCGCGTCTCCGGGCTGGATCTTGCCGGCTCTCAGCGCGTCGAGCGCGTCGTGAAGGCTGTCGTAGCAGCGGGCGACGCCGGTGTATGTCATCAGGTGGGAGGGGACGGCGGCTATTTTGATTATGGCTCCCTCGGGGGCCAAATTGCCGTAAAGCACCCCGATCCCGGGCTCGCGGCTGACGGGGTTGTCCAGCGTGCGGATCACGTCGTCGTTGTAGCAGGGGGCGTTCTCCACGTTTTCGCGGACGGTCTTGCCGTTGACCGTGAGGCAGTCGCCGTTTAGCTTTGAGAGCAGCCGGTTCATCATAGCCGGCATACCGCCCGCCAAGTCGAAGTCCTTCACGGAGTACTCTCCGCCGGGGGCCAAGTGGCTGAGCAGGGGGATGTTGTTGGACGCCTCGTCGAAATATTTCCACCAGGGGAGGTCGTAACCCGCCTCGTGCGCTATCGCGGGCAGGTGGAGGATAAGGTTGCTCGACGCCGCGACCGCCATATCCACGGTGATGGCGTTCTTAATCGCGTCTACCGTCATAATCTGCCGGGCGGTGATCCCCTCCTCGACCAACTTCATAATTTGCAGGCCTGCTTTGTACGCGACGAGCCGTATCGAGCTGCTCACGGCGGACATGGTGGAGTTGCCGGGGAGGGTCATCCCCATAGCCTCAGCCATCATGCACATGGAGTTGGCGGTGGTCATCGAGGTGCAGGCCCCGCACGGGCCCCAGGAGCCGGCGATGAGGTCGTTGTAGAGATCCGGGTCGATTTTGCCCTCCGCCATAGTGCCGACTTTGTCCTGCGCCCTGATGTGGAGAACCTCTTTGCCCCTCACCTGCCCGTGCGGCATATATCCGCCGGTGACAATTATGGTGGGGATATCGAGCCGAGCCGCCGCCATCAAATGCCCGGGGACTATGGAGTCGCAGGTGGAGAGCATCACCATTCCGTCGAAGAAGTTGCCCTCGACGGTGATCTCGACCTGGTCCGCTATGGAGTTGCGGCTGGGTACCTCTATGTATTTGGGATCTTTGAGCACCATACCGTCGCAAATGGCGGTGGTCATCACCTCGAGCGGCAGACCTCCCGCCTCGCGCACCCCCTGCTTCACGCGCTCGGCCAACTGATTCAGGTGCACGTGTCCGGGGTTGTACTCGTTCCAGGAGTTGACCACGGCGATGAGGGGCCTGTGAAGCTCTTCCTCGGAGTAGCCCATTCCGAGCATTAGTCCGCGCCTGCACTCCGACGCCTCGCCGAATTCCCAGTTGGAGCGCATATCCTTGTAAGTTTTCTTTGCCATTGCGTTTTGCTTCCTTTCTATATCAGCCGGTTAAATCCGCCCGTACCCGATTAAAACCCGTCGTCCAGCATGCAGTCGATAGCGCCGTCTATGCTTTGCCCGCCGTCCACAAAAATGGTCTGCCCCACGATGAAACGGCTCTTCTCCTTGTCCGCCAAAAAGAGGATCAGCGGCACGATGTCGGAGACCTGCCCGCCGCGCCCCGCCGGGATCTTGCGGTTGAAGCCGTTGATGTCGCGCTCGGAGTAGCGGCTCATTATCCCGGTGTAGACAAGCCCCGGAGCTATGCCGTTCACGTTGATGCCGTAGGGGATCAGCTCCACCGCTATGGATTTGGTAAACATATTGAGCCCCGCTTTCCCGGCGGAGTAGGGGAGAGCCTTCCTGCGGACCCAGGTTACCGCACTGTGCACCGAGCTAATGTTGATTATGGAGCCCTCGGTCTTCTTGGCGATCATATCTTTGGCCGCGAAGTGGGAGCAATAGGCGGCGGAGTTGAGGTTGAGATCTATTTGATCGTCCCAGTAGTCGAGGGGCATATCCGCGAACCCGCCTTTCGGGATCTTGAGCGCGCCCCCGGCGTTGTTCACAAGCACGTCTATCTTGCCGAAGCGCTTTATGAACGCCCCTAACATTTCCTCGCACTGGTCGCGTTTGGAGACGTCCGCCTTGAAGATTTCCACGTTCGCGCCCACTTTTCTGCACTTTTCGGCGGTCTCCTTGGCGCCGTCCGGGGTCTTGAAGTAGTTTACCCCGACGTTGTAGCCCTGTTCGGCGAAAGCTACCGCCGCCGCCGCTCCGATCCCGTGAGACGAACCGGTTATCAATACAGACTGTGCCATACTCCTACCAAGCCTTTCCGAAAAATTTGCTGATGCGCTATTCCGCTCTATCGCTCTGCCGGTTTACCGCTCTACCGCCCGAACTGTACCGGCTTGCCGAGGGCGTTAAGGTGCTCCGCCACCGTGTGGAGGGGGAGAAACAGGTAATCCGGGACCTTGCCGCCGATGTGGGCTATCAGCCCCCGGGCAAACTCCGCCGCGTCGCGCGTCCCGGCGGCCCAGCGCTCCTCTATATACTCGCGGTACTCGCTCATCAGCGCGGCGCACTGGCGCAGCGCGTCCCGGCAGTTGTCTTCTCCCTCGATTATGTCGCCCACGGGCAAATAGGGGTGCGCGGGGAGCACGCGGTTTACTTTCAGCGAAAGCAGTTTCTCCACGCTGCCGAGGTACGCCTCGAGGTACATCACCAGGGCCGTCCCCTGGGTGAGCGTTCCGTTCCACTGGAGGCTGTCGCCGGAAATCAGCGTGCCGGTCCGCTCGTCAAGGAAGCATACGGTGTCGTCGTCGTGCCCGGGGGTGTGGATCAGCCTCAGATAGCCGCCCAACGTCTCGCCGTCCGCTATGAGGTGTGTCGGCTCGCAGCCCGTGAGCCCCGCCGGGGCAGAGGGGCTGTACTCCGGGAATTTCGCGCGGATTTTCTTACTGTAGAGCAGGGGGTCGCGCAGTTTCTCAGCGGACCCCGAAAAGCAGGCGGGACGGTAGCCCGCGTCGCGCAGGGCGCGGTGCCCTCCCACGTGGTCGCCGTGGCAGTGGGTGCACAGCAGGTACTCCATGTCGCCGGGGGACACGCCCCTCTCGCGCAGGGCGGGCAGGATTATATCCTCGGCGTCGGAGGAGTCTGAGCCGCTGTCGATCAGGTAATTCCTCTCCCCCGTGACAAGGTAAACCCCCGTCCAAATGGGGCCCAGAGGTACTTTTAACAGCTCCACGCCGGGAGCGACCTTCTCGAACCGCGCCGTAAGAACCACCCCGCCTCTCCATTTCCACTTATGAAAAGTGTACCGCGCTCCGGGCGGTTTATCAACGCTATATATCGGAGAAAATTTTCCGCAAAATTAGCGTTGTATTCTGTGTGATGATGTGGTAAACTAGTTACATATAACTCTGCTATGGCGAAAAGGGGGCGCAGAGGGTGAGGAAGCCCATAGTCCACGCCGTGATAGACCGCCGTGGAGCGGGTTACGCGAAGTGGGAAAAGATGCTGGCGGGGCTGCGCGGCGCCTGCGCGGCCGGAGGGGCGGTGCTGAGGGTGCACTTCGAGGAGGACATCCCCCGCCTCGACCCGGAGAACGACTCGCCCGTCGTGCTGTCCGGCACGGACGAGATGTTCCTGCGTGCCGCGATCAGGCAATTAAAGTCGATGAAAATACGCGTGGTCTTAGCCGGGTACAACTCGGACCTCTTCGACCGCTCTCTCTCCTGTTCCTCCCCCTCCCGCAGCGAGGAGGCCAAACAGGTTGTGGAGTACCTCCAGGGGTGCGGAAGGCGGCGGATAGCGCTTGTGGGGTTCGGCTACCGCTCAATTAACGACAGGCTGCGTTTTCAGGCGGCGAGCGATACCATGCGCGCTTTGGGGCTGCCGCACGACGTGTCGGACGAGTTCTCCTGGGTGAAAGACCCCATGACCTGCGTGACGTCCTTCTTACCCAAAGCGTATAAGTACGACGCTGTGATGACCCCCAACGACGTTATGGCGGTCTTACTTGTGAACCACCTTGTCGCGGGCGGGATAAAGGTGCCGGAGCAAATCTACGTGACGGGCTTCGGCAATATGATGCTGAGCCGGTGCAGCAGCCCCACGGTCACCTCGACGGATATGGATATGAGGACCATAGGGGCGCAGGCGTTCAGCGCGTGGCAGTTTTTGCGGCGGGACTCTTCGGGCAGTCTCTCTTTCAGAGTGTCCGTGCCGAGTCGCATATTCCCGAGGGAGAGCACCGCCGGGGCGGGGGCGACCCCTCAGCCGGAGCACGAGACGCCTGCCGAGGAGGATTTCTACTATAACAACGCCACAATAGCGCCTTTCGAGGCAATGGAGCGGTGCCTTGTAAATCTTGACGCGGTTGACGCCGAGATAGCGTCGGATCTCTGCGACGGCTATAGGGCGGACGACATTTGCGAGAGGAACTTCCTCTCCGAGGGGGCGCTGCGGTATCGTCTTAACAGGATTTACACCAACGCCGGGGTGCGCAACCGCGCCGAGATGCTGCGGCAGGTGAGGACGGTATTTGGCGGCGCGAACCCGTTCTCCCGCTTCTCCGAGACCGATCGCCGTGCGGATGCGGACGAGGTTTCCGGCAAGTAGGCCGCACCGGCAAGACTACGGCAAGGAGCGGTGAAATTACGACAATGCACGGCAAGTTTACGGCAAGGCGCGGCACTGATGAGGACAGTTTGCCGGAAGCGCGTTAGGTTGATACCGTTATATTATATGTTACGCCCGGACATCCCCTTGTCCGGGCTTTTTTCTATCTGCGGCTTGCGCCCTAATTTCACCCGGACTCCCTTCGTCCGGGCTTCTTTATGTCTCTCCGGCAAGCTGTGCCCTGTCTCCGCGCGGGTTC
>CAYOSS010000039.1:4894-15984 GCA_964406705.1 uncultured Eubacteriales bacterium | reverse complement strand
GAAAAGCGGACATCGTTCCCCAGCATAGCTGGGGAAAAAGCAAGCTACCCTCGCGTTAGCGAGAAGAAAGCAACGGGGATGGGCGGAGCCAATCCCCCGGTACTACCGGCCTATCCACGACGCCGGACCGGCTCCCCCGAACCTGAAGGAGCCGGGAAACCACCGGGATCCCCTAAGCTATCCGAGAAGCAGGGCAAATCCGCCAAAACGGGCGCAGCCGGAGCCACCGGTACCGCAAAGCTCCCCCGCGCAGTGGGAACCGGCCCCCCGGGGGCTAAGCGGAGAAGCGTGAACCGCCGGCGCCCCTCACCCGGGGTACTCGCCGTCCTCGACGGGGCGGAGCCATTCCGTGGCGCACCCCGCCCCGGGAATCTCAACCGCGATGTGCGAGAACCAGCTGTCCGCGGCGGCGCCGTGCCAGTGCTCCGCGCCCGCGGGGATTATAACAACGCTGCCCGGGGTCATCCCGACGGGCCCGCTCCCCTTTTCGGCGTACCAGCCCCGCCCGCCGACGCAAATCAGCGCCTGCCCTCCGCCGGTTTCGGCGCGGTGGATGTGCCAGAAGTTGCGGCAGCCCGGCTCAAAGGTGACGTTCGACATAGCGAGCGGCGCGCCGGAGAGCGGCGCCAGGTAGCTTTGTCCGGTGAAATAGCGGGCGTAGGCGTCGTTCGGTTCGCCGATTGGGAAGAATACCCCGGCGGAGTACTCCTCCTTGGTTTGCGGGGCGGACGGCGCCGGGCGGTCCCCCCAGACCTCTTTCGCCTGCCGGAACGCTGCCCAGGCGCGCGGCCAGCCCGCGTAAAACGCGGTGTGGGTTATCACGGCGGCCGCTTCCTCCGCCGTCACCCCGTGGGCTTTGGCGTTGCGGAGGTGGAAGGTCAGCGAGGAGTCCGTCGCGCCGGACGCGATCAGCGCGACCACCGTCACGATACAGCGGGTCTTGAGGTCGATCCCGCCCGAGTTCCAGTCCTCGCCGAAGAGAATGTCGTCGTTGTAACGGGCGAAGTCGGGGGCGAACCCGCCCAACTCGTCCCGCCCCGCGGTCTGTGTGATCTTTTCGCTCATAATGTACTCCTCCTTTATTGCCGTTCGGTTAATGCGTTTGCCTTATATAAGAGCGGATATTCCGCTTCGTGGGCAAATTGTTTCACGTGAAACATTCGAGGGCGAGTTTTCATCTATGACGAGCGGCACGGTCTTGCAATAGCCCGAAGCCCGTGGTATAATCTTATGCGGTGCCGGGGCGAAAATCTCGCGACTGCTACGGAAAAGAGGTGTGACGCGTCGTGACCGATAAAGTCGGGGTGACCGACGTGCGGAACGAAACCGCATCACCGGTTGGGGTGGAGGTTTTTTATAAACATGGTAAAGCGCCATTTGTTATGTTCGCGGTGGGGCTGGCGCTGTCGCTGTCGTTTATTGTATTTGCCTTGTCGGCGGATTTTTCTTCGAGGAACCGGGTAACAGTTGAGCCGTTAAGCGGGTTTGCCCTAGGACATCCCGGCGAGGCGGTATTTTCGCTGGACGATAGAACGGACGGCGACGGTTTTGTCATTCTGAGCGGGTGGGCGTTGCGTCCGGGTGAGACATATTCGTATTATAATTATGGGAACGATCTGCGCGGGGAAGGCGTGTATCGCAATCTGCGCATAGCCTGCGCGGATGACGAAGGCAACCTGATTATATTTCCCACGAGGCTTTGCGAGCGTGAACTCGGCGATGCCGTGAGTGAGACTGTGGATACCCGCCGCGCCGGGTTCGTCGCGCAAGTGCCGGAGGAATACGCCGGGTTGATTGACAAGAACGGGCTTTTTGCCGTATTTACCGACCCGGACGGGGCGAGGACGCTGTATGAGATCACCGAACAGTAAAACCGAGGGGACTTGTCGCGTCGATTTTGTCTGCACGGTGGCGATTGTTGTTTTGTCGTTCGCGCTTAACCTGACGCTTCGCGACTACGCGGACGATTTTGTTTTTCGGGACGGGCCGGCGAGATACGGCGGGTTCGCGGGGTGGCTTGTCTTCTACGCCAAAAACTGGAGCGGGAGGCTTATCCCTCACGCGATCCTTGTGGGGCTGTTGCAACTTCCAAACGCGGTGTTTGTGGTGGCTAACAGCCTTATGCTTGCTCTTCTGCCGGATATGCTGACCCGCTGTCTGTTCCCGGAGAAGTATTGCGGTGATTACAGGCTGAAATTTGCTCTCTTCCTGGCGTTAATCTTTATAATTCCCGGGGAAGTGCTTCTCGACGCGGTCTTCTGGAAGTGCGCGTCGGTGCTGTATCTTTGGGGGATGGTGGCGGCTCTCTTCGCGATTCGCCCTTTTATCCTTATATACAGAGCGGAGCGCCCCGTGAGAGCGCGCGAGTTTGTCCTCGCGGTGGTGGGCGGGATTTATGTCAGCGGTTTCGAGCAGCTGGCGGCGTTTCTGACTGTATTTATGGTTGCGATGACACTCTGGAACGGAATAGCGCTCCGCCGGAGGGTGCGGTCGTGTGCCGCGCTTACCGCGCTTGCCGCCGCGCTAACCCTTTTCTTCGCCGCGATGCCGGGGAACAGGACGCGCTTTTTTACGGAGGTGGTACAGCGGTTCCCGGATTACGATATGCTCACGTTTTGGGACAAGCTTCTTATCGGTATAGGGCGACTGCTTTCCGGGATCCAGGATAAATACGTCTGTGTCTTCTGCGCTCTCGCTTGGTTTCTCGCTACCCGCTTATTTAAGATTGCCTCCCGCCGGAACAGGTGGGTCGCCGTTATAGGGGGGGGGGTGTCGTTATATTACACCTTGGCGACCGTATGTTTCCTCGCGAAGAGTAAGACGCGCGGCGGGATTCCGCTTTTGGATAAGGCGTTTACGTTTATAAGGTTTGACGGGGCGTTCTTTCGGCGCAATCCGATGTATCTTTTCGCCTTCGCCGCCGGGTTTATGGCGTTTTGCGGGCTGGGGCTGATGCTGATATTTTCCTCACGCGGCGACCGGGCGGACGTGGTAAAACCTTTGCTCTACTTCGGCGGTGGTTGCACCGTAATCATAATGGGCTTCTCGCCGACGGTTTACGCGAGCGGAGAGCGGACTTTCTTTATATTTGCCGTGTTCCTTGTGGCGGTGGTCGCGATGGTCTTAACGGAGGGGGTGCGGTATCCTTTACACGATGAACCCTATTATATGCGCCGCGTTCGCCGCGTTGGCGAGGAGCGTCAGGCAGGAAAGCCCGAGGATGACCGCCCGCCCGCCCCGGCGGAATTTGCCGGCGATAAACCGCAACCCCTCGCAAAACAGCGGGATAAACGCCCAGGAGAAGTACAGCGAGAACAGCGGGCTTTCCCCCACGCTCCACTGCACCCCGACGAAGAGTAGCGCGGCGGTGAGCAGCCACACCCCGCATACCCGCGCGAAGAGGTCGCGCCGACGGGCCCGGAGCCCTAAGAGCGTTACCGCGATGACGATCACGCCGAATACCGAGAACCTCTCGGTGACGCCTTTCCACGCGAACACATCCCCCGATACCGAGGGGAGAGCGAGCAGGGTCGACTGCGCGAAGTTGGTGAACGACTTTAAGCAGGCGAGGAGGGGCTGCCCTTTCAGCGCGAAGCTGCCTGCCACGCCCTTCACCTCGCGCAGCAGGTTAAGCGGGTTTAACAGGTGCGCCCGGCCGGAGCATATGAGGAGAAGCAGCCCGGCGCCGGCGATACGGAGCAGGTTCCCGACTTTCCGGGGGAACGGCTTGTCCGTAACCAGCTCCCCCCCCCCCCCCCAGTATAATGTTAGTCGCCATCGCCCCGGCGGAGGCGGCGCAGGCGAGGCTCGCGCTCCAGCCCTCGCAAAGGCGGAACGCGCAGTATACTAAGAGAAGCGTGCAAATCTGGAATTTCTCGAAGAACATTGTAAAGAGGAAGAACGGCGCGGAGCAGAAGTAGAGCAGCGCGACCGCCCGGCTGCGGGACAGGTGCTTCAATATAAAGCCGACTAACAGCATACACTGGACATTTAGCGCTTGGAGAGCCGCCGCCGCGACGGGCTCGGCGAGGGGGGTCGGCAGGAGGATGTCCGCGCACCGCCGGACCGCCGTGTAAAGCGGGAAGGTGAACAGCCCCAAGACGGGGTGCCTCACGTCGTAGTATCCGATTTTGGGGAAAAGCTCGGTGAAGCAGAATCCGGAGTCGAGCGAGTAGACGAGGTCGTACTGCGTGTAGAAGCGCGGCTCGGCGAGGTAGGCGAAGAGGATCGCGGCGGAGGTGACGGCGGTGAGCGCCGCGTAGAGCTTGCGGTCGGGCCCCTTAATTATGTCGCGCATCTCTCCGGCGAACACCGCGAGCCGGCGGAGCACTAAGAGCAGCAGCGCGAACACCGCCGGCAGCGCCAGAACAGCCACCCTGTAGCGGAAGAAGCCGGCGGGCAGCGGCGAGCCGGGCGCCCCGGCGGCGTTCTTTTGGGAATGGGCCGCGGTGAGCAGCATTAGCGAGAGCGCGGCCGAGAGCGCGGTCGCGAGGGGGCGAGCCCTCAGCATGGACAGCCTCGCGAAGCCGGACTTCCGCAGGAACATGAGCGCCACCGCGAACGAGACGACGGCGGTCAGCGCGACCGTCCACACCTCGCAGCGGACAATCAGGTACACCGAGAGCAGCGCGAACGACGCGGCAAGGGTGACATTCACCGCCGCGCGCGTGGTTCGCTTTGCCCGCCCTTCGGCGGGAGATACGGGTTTTGCCGTTTCCAACATTTTGCCCTCCAAGCCCCGCGCGGTAGGTCCGGTGGGGGAAATTTACTTTTTCTATGATAGCGCGTTTCGCGGCGCCCCGGGAAGTTGCCGCGCCGCGCGAGAGGATTCCAAACACCGGGAAGCCGCCGCGCCGGAAGAGGGAAACCGCGTCCGAACCCCGACCCCGCGACGAGCGGTCGGGATCACGCGCCCGGAGGAGCCGTGTCGAACGAGGGGATCCCGCGTCCCGAGACGCGGTGCGGGGCGGCGGGGATCCGTGCCCTGAGGAGCCGCCGCGCGTCGCTCGCTCTACCTTATATATGTATCCCGCGTGGGACGATCCTCGTACAGCTTCCCGCGATCTCGCGCCGGGCGGCGGGGAACCGCGCTCCGGGAAGCTGACCGCGGCTCGTCCGGGACCGGGTCATATGTTCCGGAAAAATTGCCGCGCCGGGCGAAGGGGAACCGCGCTCCGGGAAGCCGCCGCGCCGAGCGAGGGGCTCCGCCACGAGCGGGGCTTATCCGCCCGAATTGTTTCACGTGAAACATTCCCCGCCCGTTTACCGCTTGCTAACCTGCCAACCTGTCCACTCGCCGTTTTGCCCGCCTACCACCGGGAGATCGGCTTCATATACCCGCAGGAAGGGGGGTCTCCCGGACCGGCGTTCGGGTTGTAGTTGGTGCAGCCGAAGAAGTAGTCGTCCCCGCTGGTGCGGACTATCATATACCCGTCCCGGTGGCGGCGGGCGCACTCCGGGCACCTGAAGATGTCGTAGGGGTGCCGGTCGCTGTTGGTCATAAAGTCGCAGACTTCCGGCTCGTTTGTGCAAATCCACAGGGTTAGCCCGTAATTTTTGTTGAATTCCCGCCGCAGCGGGCGGCCGCAGTTGGGGCAGCGGAGCGAGAAGAGATCCACCGTCTCGAGGTTTATCGCCCCCGCGACCGGCAGCCGGTAATCCTTGATCAGCTCGACCAAGAAGCGCGACGGCTTGCCCATCGGTGCGGTGATGTACACCCGGTTGCGCGTCCGGGTGAGAGCCACATAGAAGAGCCGCCGCTCCTCCGCGTAGGGCATACTTTTGTCGTCGTGGGTGACCAGCTTCATAATCGGGTCGTCCTCGACCTGGCAGGGAAAGCCGAACTTGCCCTCCGCCATATTGAAGATGATCACGTTGTCGAAGCCCAGCCCCTTCGAGCTGTGCGCCGTCATAAAGGTGATGTTCGCGCGGGGGTACTTAAGGCTTTGTACCCTGTCGCCGCCGCGCTCCCTGAACCTGTCGGTCATACAAAGGTTGTACAGGTCGAAGTTGTACCGCCCGACAATCAGTATCGAGGACCCCTCGCCGAACTCGGCTATAATCTCGCCCACGGTATCCTCCACCGCCGCGATGAGGTTGCGCATCCGCGAGTAGGAATCGTCGTAGGTCCGCACCGCCACGGGGTTTTTCAGATGCTTCGGCGAGACGAGCCGTTTGCGGATCTGCGTGCCGTTCTTCTGCACAAAGCCGCCCGCGATGTCTATAAGCTCCTGCGAGTTGCGGTAGGTGTGGGTGATTTTGAGCTCTGTGCCGCCGCCCATAAGCTCCAAAAATTTGGTGAAGAGGCCTATATCCGAGCCTGAAAAAGCGTAGATGGACTGCCAGTCGTCCCCCACCGCGACCACCTTGGCGTCGGTGATCTCCGAGAGCCTCTTTGTGAGGGTGAACCGCTGCCGGGCGATGTCCTGGAACTCGTCTATGACTATGTACTTGTACGGCAGCGGCAGATTTTGCCGCTCTATCTCGTCCAGGTACCTGTTGGCGTCGTTGATCATATCGGTGAAGTCAATCTTGTCCTGCCGGCGCAGCTCCGCCTGATACGCCCCGTAGACCTGCTCCGCGATGTCCAAGAAGAGCAGCGCGCGCGGGTTGTCGGTCCTCCCCCGCAGCTCGTCGAAGCCGCCCTCGCCGTATCCCTCGGTCTTGTAATGCTCGATGAAGTTTATCATAAACCGCACGAGCTTCTCGAAGTACTTGTCCCTGCTCGTCTCAACTATTTTGCGGTAGACCTCCTCGGGGTCGCGGGGTTTCAGTATGAACCCCTCCTCCTCGAGGACCTCCTTCAGGTGCTCCAGAAGAGGGCGCCCGTCCTTATAATAAGACCAGGTTTCGAGCAGGCGTGTGTGTTTGGAAGCGTGAAGCTCCCGCTTCTGGCGGATGTTCTTCCTGTAGGTTTTAAGCTCCTCTTTGGTGAAGGCGTTGCTCCAGTAGCCGTCGGTCAGCGCGTAATGCTCCAGCCAGGCGGTGTGCTCGCCCTGTTTGATGTAGAAATCCGGGGTGTACTTCTTTTTGGAGAGGGTGCCGTACGGGTAGACGCGCTCGTACTCGTAATCAAGCCCGTTTAAGTACAGGAAGTTTGCTATTTGGGCCTCGGCGACCGAGCGCAGGTACTCCCCCGTGAGGGTCTTCTTGTGCCGGTCGCGCGCCCTTTCGACGGTCACTATGTACTCGCCCAGCCGGCTCTTGAGCGTCTCGTAGTCCTGCCGGGCCCTGTAGGCGTGGTACTCCTCCAAGCTGCGGAACTTAAATATGTCCTCCTCCAAGTCGAAGTAATACCCGAAGAAGTACACCAGGTTGCGGGTGAGCTGCTTGTCCGCGAAGATGCGGTTCGCCAGTATTTCCGAGATGATTTTGTAGGAGCTGAAGTTCACCTCGGGCGCGGCGTCGGAGAATTTGCGAACTATATCGAACGCGAAAGAGTGGAAGGTGCTGATCCTCGCCGGGATGCGAAGCTTCCCGTTAATGCGCTCCTTCAGCTCGTCTATCGCCTTATTTGTGTAGGAAATCACTATAATTTCCTCGGGATTTATGTGCTTTTTATCCACAAGGTACTTGACCTTGGCCGCCATAGTGGTAGTCTTTCCCGCCCCCGCGCCCGCCACGAGCAGGCAGTAGTCGTCGTCGGTGACTATGGCGCGGCGCTGCTCGTCGTCCAAGGTGATGCCGGGGTCGATGTCCCGGAGTATCGCGTCGAGGTAGGGCTTCTCGCGCGACAGGGTATCCTCTACGTACCGCTCGTTGTGCGCCTCCACGTCGCCGGGCAGGGAGTCCATTTTCTGCAGGAAGGCGTTCAGAGCGGCCCGGTCCACCCTCAGTTTCCTCGCGTGAGCCGCCGCGTACCGAAGGGCGGCCTCGTCCCTCAGCGCGTTGCGGCAGCCCGAGTATTTGGCGCGAAACCGCTCCGCCTCCCGGCCCGTGACGTACCGATCGCCGGCGAAGAGCGCTTTATACTCGCCCTCGAATGAACCGAGCGCGGCCCCCAACCCGGCAAAATCGCCCGGGGCCGGCGAGGGCTCCTCGCTCCCGGCGGACCTGTTACGGCCCGCGCCGGCCGTCGCGCGCGCGGTTTTCCCGCTTATGCGGGACGCTTTTCTAAGGGACTGTTCCGCGTTAGTTGCGCTTGCCCCATTTATCCGGGGCGCTTCGTTATCGGGGCTTGCCGAGCCCCTCGCGTCTCCCCCGAGGCGCTGGGTACCGGGGTGTTCCGCGTTCTTCGCGCTCCTTCTGAGCCGATCGCTGTCGGAGCTTGCCGCGCCCGACCCGGTGCCCGCGCCCGATTCGACATTCCCGCTCGCCCGGAGGTTTATGCCCCTTGTGTCGCCCGTTACCCGCGCGAGTGTTCCGCTTATCCGGGGCGGTTCACTGTCGGAGCTTGCCGCGAGCGACCCGGCCGGGCTTTTTACATCGGAGCGCTCGTTGCCGGGCTGCCTCGTGCCACTCTTTCCCCTCCCGAGCCGACCGTTATTGGGGTACTCGGCGCCCGGCTTGGTTTTGATGCCCGACCCGGCTTCGACGCCGGGGAAATACTCCGCGGGGAGCCCGCACCCGGGGCAGAATGCCGCCCTGTCGGAAATTTTTCTCCCGCACTCGGGGCAGACGATAAGGCTCATAGCGCGCTCCTTTCCGCGAAAATGTGACTGCTACGGGAGGTATTATAGCACATCCCGCGCCCCGGCGCAACACCGAGCGCGAAAAACCGGGGACGTGTTCCCACGCCCCCGGCAATATTTGTGTTTTTGCCCGGCGGATTGTTTCACGTGAAACAGTAAGGCATATCTTTCAGACGCGCTATCATAGGATTGGCTGCGCCGGCGCGATCGGCACCGTTCCATAGCTCGGACCTATCGCTCGCGGTTCGCGGTCAGGATCGATCGCCCGTGTTTCGTGGCGCGGACCGGCCGCCCTCGGTATGCCGGGACCGCTACTCCTCAAAACATTCCTTAATCTCTTCGAACCATTGATCCACTCGGCGCTTTACGTCCGATGTCTCGTAGACGTTGGAGCCGGATTCGTCAAACACGTCGGTGTCGATGTAATGATCGTAGAGCAGCAGTGTCGGCGTGATAAGGGTAAACCGCCTTTCATAAATTCTGTCGTAAATTTCTATCTCGTCCCCGAGGTTCAGCTTCGGGCAAAATTCGTCGCTCTCGAGGACCAAAGCGGGGCGCACCCCCGTGCCGGGAGCCATATCGCCCGGCTCGTCGTAGTAATCGGGCTCGGTAGGGCTTGCTAACCCCGTTCCGAGGGTGCCGGTGATCGCCTGTTCCACATTGCCCTTCTCGTCGGGGTCGCTCGCGGCGTTGCGGAGGTACCAATACTCGATGACCTTGCTAAAATCGAAAACTGATGTTACGGAATCCGAGTTGTCGACCCAACCCCTCACCGGGGGAATGTACTCTTTGCCCTCCTCCATTTCCGCCACGCTCAGCAACGTCGCGTGGGAAATCTTGGGGAACTTAGTGAACTCGTCAATACCATAACGAACTACCGGCATAATCAACAGCCCCTTCCTATATATCGGCTTTGCCTGCCCGCCTGACAGCCCCTATAAAGCGCCGCCTGATCTCCCGCTCGGTCTCTTTCTCGCGGCGCTTGCTCTCTTCCGCCTGTGAGAGCGACAGGGAGTCGAGACCTTCCAAAAAGTCCCGGGCGGTCTCTCCGCCGAACGCCGCCTCCAAGTCACGCCTGTGCCGCCTCATAAAGTCGCGGATCGCGCTGTAAGCCACTTTCTCAAACTCGCTTCCGCGCTCCCGGTCCGTCCCCGCGATATTTACGTCGTTGTAGTCGGGGTGAAGCAGAAAGTAGTACCCCTCGCGCCCGCGCAGCAGGTCCCTTTCGGCGTATTCTATGTACGTGGTGAGCTGTGTGCGACCGGCGGCGTCGGCCCCGTGAAGCCCGGAGTCAATCTTGTTTTCGATCACTATGACGGATTTTTCCCCCTCCGCCAAGAGGTCGATCCGTCCCTTCGCGCCCCTCGCGCCCGGGCCGCCCCCGGCGGTTTCGGTGGCTCCCTTTGCCTTATTCGCCTTGCCGTCCGGCGTGGTAGTGACCTCCTTGCTGACGGACCAGCGGCCGTCGCCTTTAGCTCCGGGCACTTTTAAGACTTCTTCCGCGAAGTCCGCGAACAGCCCCGGAATGCCGAAAGCTTCGTAAAGCAGGTTTGTGAACACGGTTTCGTCGCGCTCTTTGTGTATCAGCTTCAGAAAATTAACGTGCCCGGGGGTTCCCGCGCCGGCAGGATTTTGGGGGACCGCCTCCGGCAGTTCGAGCTTATTGAGGCCCGCGTCCTCCCAGAGGTCGCCGTTCTCTATAATGGCGGAGACAGTCGCGTAGTCCCCGGTGCCCTCCTTTATAAAGCCGTACTGCCGCTGATATTTATAGCCGGACTTCAGCGCGTACACGTCCCGCCCGGCGGTATGCTCCCCGTCGCCCGCGGCCCAGGAGAGGAAAAGCGGTTTTTTCGGTTTCCGCACAGAGCCGGCTCTGAACGTGGCGAAATAGACCGCCTGCTCGACGCCGTCCCCTTCGGCGGTCATCGGAATTTCCGTGAGAAGCGTCCCGCCGTAGCGCACATCGGCGGAGTCAAGGGTTTTCTTCAGCTTTTCCCGTTCCGAGGGATAGTTGCGCGCGTCCTTCCCGCCGCGGTGCAGGAGCTTGAGGTCCTTCGCGAGGTAGAGCACCTCGGTCGCGCTGTCGTGCCAGTCCCCGGTGATGAGCAGGTACTCCACCTTGTGGCTTGCCGAGCTGTACCCCCCGTAGGGCGGGACGTAGACGTAAATCTCGCCGTTGTCGGACTTAAAGCGATTGATAATCTCGTGCGGGATGTTTTTCTCGCTGCTGAACCCCCAGCTCCCGACAAACGATTTGCTGAGCAGGATCTCTTTCATACGTGGCAGCCTCCTTTTATTTTGTGGCTATATCATATCATATCCCCTTCCCAAATACAACTTTTTCCGATAAGAAAAAAGCGATTTGGCGAAATTACGCCCCCCCCCCCCGGGGAGTGTTGGTTTAATTGGGGGGGGGGGGGGGGCCGGTGAGGGGGGGGGTTGGTTGCAAAATCCCCCGCG
>CAYOSS010000039.1:0-4884 GCA_964406705.1 uncultured Eubacteriales bacterium | reverse complement strand
CTCTTTTTATTTTGTGGCTATATCAATTAATATCCCCTTCCAAAAAAAAACTTTTCCCGTTAACAAAAAATGGATTATGTATAATTACGCCCCCCCCCCCCCTGCTAATTTTCATATAAATGCGGCGGGAGAGAAGCACATTAATGTGAGTATTTCATAACAAAATCCCCCGCTCCGGGGCCACGGGGCGACCCGGCGAGGGGAAGGGCGGCAAACCTTTGTGGAATATGTACAAAGCGTCGAAATGTTTCACGTGAAACAGCGAGCCGTAACGGTTGCCCGACGGCGCTGTCACGGCCCTGCCCGGCGTTGTCGCCAAAGTCCCGCTCGATGGTGCTGCCACTGCCCTGCCCGGCGGTGTCACCGAGATCCCGCGCGCCAGTCTCGCCAAAACTCTGCCTGACGGTTGTATAACAGCGGCTGACGTGCTATAATATAGGTAGCGGACCGGCGGGGCAGTGTACCCCCGCGCCCCGCGGCGGGATTACGGGCGGCGCGACGTGTATCTTGTCCGGAACGAGTTTTGGGATAGCGGCGCTTTGGCATCGGGGCATACGGCGGCGCTCGGCACCGGGGTCAGGGGCGTCTTCCGGCTGCCCCCAAACGCTCCGGGACTTGCGGCACTTTTCGGCAAATCTAAATTGCACCGGGGCATAGTGCGGCGCTCCGGCAAGTTCAAGAGGGACGGTGTGAGAATTGATTGCGGCTGTTGTTATCGCGGTCGTCGCGATCGTGCTGATTGTGTTAATCATAGCCCTGCTCGCGGGGAACGGGGGTAAGCGGAATGCCGGCGGGCGCGGCGGGGGGTGGAGCGACGTCTCCCGCCGGAGCGGGGGCGCGGGGCGGGACATAGACCGCGAGTGGAACGAGGCCCAGGCGGAGCGCGCGGGCAGGCGCGGCGAGGACGAGTTCGCGCGGCTGCTCGGCAAAGTGCTGCGACCGGACGATACGCGCTTCCGCAATGTGGGGGCCGAATATGACGGCAGGCGCACCGAGCTTGACGAGGTCGTGGTGAACAGGTTCGGCGTCGCAATAATCGAGGTCAAGAACTACTCCGGGCGGCTGTACGGCGGCGAGGAGGACCGCAAATGGCAAAGGATCAAGGTCTCGGGCGGCGGCAGGGTGTATTCCGACACGGTGGATAACCCCTTCGGGCAGCTAAGGCGCGAGATCGACATCTTAGCGCGGTACCTCAGGTCGTACGGGTGCGATGTTTGGGTGGAGGGGTACCTGTACTTCGTGAACGGCAACTGCCCGGTGGAGAGCGAGCGCGTGCTCCGCGACGAGGCGGATATCGATCGCGCCATCCACACCCCCGGCAGGTGGGCGCTGCCCCGGGAGGAGCAAAACAGGATAGCGGACCTGCTGCGCGAGGAGACGGGGCTCACGAGATAAGAAGGGCGCAGTCTCGTCTTCCGCGACCACAGCCCCTTTCTCTACTCTCCTAAGAACCCCAGTATCTTCTCCCAGTAGCCCGCTAAGATCCCGTTGTCACTGCGGTAGATCTCGTGGCGGGCGGCGGGGACCCGGACAAGCTCCGTTTGGGGCGCGGCGGCGGCGAACCTCTCCTGCGCGGCGTTATCCACCAAGTTTTCTTTCCCCGCGCTGAAGAGCAGCGTCGGGACCGTCGCCCTCGCGGCGTTCTTCACGGCGCGCCGACCCGCCAGCACAGACTCCATCGCCCAGTGGTAGCTCGCGGCGGAAGTCTGCAGCTCCGGACACTCGCGCCGCATTTTATGATAGTAATCGAACCTCGCGCGGGAGGTGGTGTAGTCGTCCTCGAAGCGGGCCTCGGGGTTAAAATCCGAATGATAATAGAGCTTTGTCGCGCCCCGCCTTAGCGCGATCATCACCCGACACGCCGCCACGGCCGCCCACCAGGGCAGGTTGCCACCTATCAGTATGCCTAACATCGGGGCGTTGAGCACGGCCTTGCGGAAAAGATCAGGCTCCTCCTCGATCAGCAGAGCCGCCACGCACCCGCCCATCGAATGCCCGAAAATGTACAATGGCGCGCCCCCCGCCGCCGGAGTGACCACTTCTTTCGTGAAACCTCTCAGGTCGTCGACGTAGCGGGAGAATTTATCTATGTGGACGACGCAGGGGTCCCCGGTGAGGCGGGGGGACTTGCCGTGCCCCCTGTGGTCCACCGCCGCCGCGCCGTAGCCCGCCTGTAACAGGTAATATACCGTCTCGCGGAACTTGACCGCGGCCTCCGTGAAGCCGTGACTGATTACGACCACCCCGCGCGGGCGCTCCGGAATGTATGTCTCGTAGTAAATCCCCGACGAGGTGTAGCCGGTCCGGCGCAGCGCGGCGAGGTACGGCTCCACGGTGCCGGTCATCGCCTCGGCGAAGTTTTCCTCCGGCAGCAGCGTCATTTGTTCTCACCCAAGCCCTGTTCTATCCGCTTTTCGTTGTAGAAGCAGAGAAGTATCCCGCCTATGACGGAGAGCGACGCCGAGACGGCCGCCACCACCCTGTATCCGGTGCCCCCCGTGCCGATTGTCGCGAGGGCGGTGAAGAGGAGCATAGCGAGGCTTTGCCCCAACTTAAACGCGAACGTTCTCGCGGCGTAGAACATTCCCTCGCGGTTCTCCCCCGTCCTGCGGGACTCGCACTCGGCTACATCCGCGACCATAGCCTGTGGGAGAATACCGAATATCGCCATAGGGAACGCCGCCGCGACTACCAATATGAACCCCTGCGCCACCGCCGGGATCGGGAGCGCGTCGCCCAAAAACGCCGTGTAGAGGAACGCTGCCGCGAAGATCCCGAACGCCAAGAGGACTAATTTTTTCTTACCGAAACGCCCGGTCAGCAGGTTCACCGGGATATAGAACACCAGCGAGAGCGCCGTCATCGAGACGAAGAACACCGTGGACATACTCTCCGACAGCCCCAACAGGTTCACCACGAAGTAGGGCAGCCCCGTCTGGAACATCGTCAGCCCCACCCAGTAGAAGATATCCGAGCCGACGAACAGGCGGAAGTCGCTGTTCTTAAAGGTCTTTATAAGAGAGGAGAACGCGCTTCCCTCGGCGGGTTTCGACACGACATATTCCTTTTCCTTAATCGCCCAAACCGGTACTTCCATACATATAAAGGCGATCACGGCGAAAATGAGGAAGGTCAGCCGTATAGCGGCGACGCGCCCCAACGCGCCCTCGAAGCTCCCCCATATCACCGGGGCGACATAGGCGAACGCCGTCCCCACGATGAAGGTCAGCGAAATCGAAGTGGAGATGGTCATCCTCTGCTTCTGATTGTGCCCCAACTCCGGGATCAGCGCGTTAAACGGGGTACAGTAGGCGGTGATCGCGAGGTAGTACGCCATCACGAAGACAAACATCCACAGCACGTTCCACCCGCTCTTACGGTTCACCGGGGCGCAGAAAACCAGCACGGTGCTGGCGGCGAGCGGCAGGGCCGCCCATTTCATAAACGGAATGCGGCGCCCGTTTTTGGATTTGCACTTATCCGACAGCGAGGCTATCCACGGGTCGGTCACCGCGTCGAACAGCCGCCCAATCGCGGTGATGACGCCTATCACGGTGAACACGCCCAGCAGCACCCGCCCCTGCGGGATAAACACCGTCTGGCCCGCCGCCACCGCCGTCTCGTCCGGCTGGTAGAAGTAGACCAGCCAGTTGGAAATCAGCCCCGACATCATCGCCCAGCCGAGCTGCCCCACGGCGAACGCCGCCACCTTGCCGCGCGGTAAATCCTTCATATGCGTGCCTCCCCCTCTCTTTATGGTATTATAATACCGCTTCAGGCAAATATTGTCAACAAATATTTAACAGAATAGCAATATTTTTGGGGGATTGGCGAAGATGCGCCGGGTCGCTCCCCGCCGGTTACGCGTCCTCTCCCGGAGACGTCGCGGTCGCGGTCGGCGCGGCGGTTCCCGTCAGACTTGGCTCCGCCCGGGTCCGGGGGCCGCTGCCCGCTGTGAGGGGTAGCTTTGCTGTGCCAGAGGCTTTGGCTCCGCCTGTTGCGGAAAGCTTGCCGCGCGTCGGAGTGCTCGGCGGTCTCCCTGCTTTTGGCTCCGCCCGGTTCCGGGGGCTTCTTCCCGTTGACGTGAATTTAGCTTATTTGATTTTCCCAGCTGGGCTGGGGAACGTTGTCCGCTTTTCTTCTCTTCGCCGATTGGCGCGGCTGAAAGAAGAAAAGCGGACAGAAAAGAAGTTCAGCGCGCCGGCTTACTTCTACGCCGAACACTGAGAGGTTATGGGGTAGCCGCCACCTGTACCGTTGCCCTTGCGGTTCGCTTCGCGAGGATAGCCCGGGGGTA
Organism: uncultured Eubacteriales bacterium; assembly: GCA_964406705.1. Classification (GTDB taxonomy): domain Bacteria; phylum Bacillota; class Clostridia; order Oscillospirales; family Acutalibacteraceae; genus CAZRRV01. Next base: position 587 of record CAYOSS010000039.1, on the reverse strand, counting down.
CCCCCGGCGCCGGTTCGGGCAGCCTTGCCGTGTTCATTCCCAGCTCGCAGAGTCGGATGCAAAAGGCTCGCAGGTCCGGGGACGGCTCGCCGCTGTCGTTCGGGGCTCGGCGCTTCGGGGGTAGCTTTTTGCTTGTCGGTCGGGGGCAACTCGCGGATATGCAGGGAACCTCCCTCCCCGTGTGGGGCGACCCGGTGCGTCCCCAGCGGGCTGAGTGACGTCAGGTAAGCCATCTGTCCAGCCGAGCTATCCCTCGAACCACTGTGCTTCCGGGGGGGGGTCTGCCTGTCGCCGCCAGACTGCTCCTTAAATCGCCGTGCTTCCGGGGCGGGGGTTGCCGGTACCTCCGGGCTACCCCTCGCGTCAGTGAGCCTCCGGGCTTCCCCGGCGGGGGTTCCCTGTGCACCCGCGAGTTGCCCCCGACCGGTAGGCAAAAGCTACCCGGAAACGCCGAGCCTTGAACGATAGCGGCGAGCCTACTCTAACCTGCGAGCCTTTGTACCGGGCTCGGCAGGCCCCGAATGACCCTGGTGGGGTCCCGGAGCCGGCGCCGGGGGTACATCCGGGCTTCCCCCGCGTCAGCGACC
>CAYOSS010000038.1:0-16047 GCA_964406705.1 uncultured Eubacteriales bacterium | reverse complement strand
GCCTCCTCCACATCCTGCCCCGCGCCGCGGGGGGGGGGGCCGCCACGCTACTTCACCTTTGTTGACCCCGACGACTGGCTTCCGCTCGACGCTATAGAGACCCTCGTCACCCGGGCCGAGGAGACAGGGGCGGATTACGTTTGCGGGAACAACCGAACAATTTATTTCCGCAATTCTACCGTTACAGATGCCTATCAAAATATCTCCTTCTCCACTTTCGATAAAGCTGCTTATGATGAATTTTTAGATGATCTGGCATATAACTGTGTTGTATGGGCCCGTCTTTTTAAGAAAGGCATTATAAGTGAAACGGGGATACGTTTCAACCCCGAAATGGTTACCAGTGAGGATGCGTGGTTTCATTATCAATATCTGAAATGTTGTGTTATTTTCGCGTTTACATCGAAGGTCACATACTACTATAGTAGGATCAATCTTAACTCTAATTCGAAGAGGTATATACCTGGTCGAAATAAATGGGAGCTTTTATCAATCAATCAGCGACTTAAGATGCTCGGCGAAAATATGTCGGTTAGGCAACATTTGCGTGAAGACACTGAAGAGCTTTATATGTTTGGCAGTATTCTGTCGGATTTTGTATATAATCTTTCCGCCCCGGAAGCGAAAGCGAAGATGCGCGAAACCTACGAGTTGTACAAGCCCCTGCTGGACACCGTGAGGCCGCCGGACGGGTACCCGGGGGCGGGGGAGGTGCCGGAGAGCATCAGGACCTGGCCCCGCTACAAGGCGTACTTTGACGCTGGCGACTACGACGGGCTGTACGACTTCGTGCGCGGGAAAGCGGACGTTAACAACTGGCGCCGCAAGTACCCGTGGATCAATAAAATCCGGGCGAAGCTCAGAGAGTTCCAGATTTTCACCCTGCGGCTGGGTTACAATAAATAGCGGCTCAAAACGAGAGAGGGGGGCGCGGCTACGCGGCTGATTGATTTCCACTGCCATATACTCCCCGGCATCGACGACGGGGCGCGCGACGCCGCCCAGTCCCTCGCTATGCTCGACAAAATGGCCGCCGACGGCGTGGAAGCGGCCGTTGCGACGCCGCACTTTCTCCCCGGCGACACGCTGGATGGCTTCCTGCGGCGTCGGGCCGAGGCGTTTTCCCGCCTTGACGAGGCGCGCGACCCATCCCGCCACCCCAAAATTTTCCTCGCGGCGGAGGTGGCGTACTTCAGGGGTATATCCCGCTCATCGAGCCTTTCGCGCCTTTGCGTGGAGGGCACGCCCTACATACTGCTTGAGATGCCCCACTCCCGCTGGGAGGACGATGTCGTCCGCGAGATTGAGAACTTCTCAGCTAATTCCGGACTCGAGCCGATTTTGGCGCATATCGAGCGGTACCTCCCCCACCAGCGGCACGGGGTCCTCTCTCGTCTCGCCGAAAGGGGCGTCACCACGCAGGCGAGCGCGTCTTTCTTCACCGATAAGGCGACGGCTAAGCGCGCCCTCAAAATGTTAAAGTCGGGCGAGATAAAGCTGCTCGGCTCCGACTGCCACAACACTACGACCCGCCCCCCGAACCTTGGCGAAGCGGCGGGCACGGTAACCGCCGCCGGGCTCTCGGTGGAGCTGAACCGCGCCATCCGCCGCGCCGAGGATATATTGGGGCTGTAGCCGCGCGGAATCCCCCCTGCTCCGCCAAAATTCTCCCGCAAAACCGGTTGACAAACCCCGCTGCGGCGGGTATAATATAGAACCGAAGACAATGATGTCCGGCAAAGCGAACAAGCGCTGGTCGGGCGTTTTTCTTTAGGCGATACCGCATAACAATCCAACGACAGATGCGCGGCGGTGTCGCCTTAAAAAAGGAGGCGTTTTATGCAACGTGAAGGCAGCGGCGGCAACCGCGTTCCCGCCGGGTGCGCCATATCCGCCATATTCTCGCGCTCGGGAGAGAGGATCCCGGGTGACAGGATCACCCGCTCCATAGCGCTGATGCACGAGCGGTCGAACGGGCTGGGCGGCGGTTTCGCCGGGTACGGGATTTACCCCGAGTACAAGGATTACTACGCTTTCCACGTGTTTTACGACTCGCTCGAGGCGAGAGCGGAGACGGAGAAGTTCTTGGACAGGCACTTCGACATAGTGAACCTCTCCAAAATCGCCACGCGCAAGGTCCCGTCCATCACCGACGAGCCGCTTATTTGGCGGTATTTCGTGGACCCGCTCCCCACCAAGCTCGCGAGCAGCCAGCTTGACGCGGACGAGTTCGTGGCGCGCAGCGTCATACGCGTAAACTCCGAGATCGAGGGCGCCTACATTTTCTCCAGCGGGAAGAATATGGGCGTGTTCAAGGCCGTAGGCTACCCCGAGGATGTGAGCGCGTTTTACAGGCTGGACGAATACGCCGGCTACTGCTGGACGGCGCACGGGCGCTATCCCACAAACACTCCCGGCTGGTGGGGCGGGGCGCACCCCTTCGCGCTGTTGGATTTCAGCGTGGTGCATAACGGCGAGATTTCCTCCTACGACGCGAACCGCCGCTACATCGAGATGTTCGGCTACAAGTGCACCCTTCTCACCGATACCGAGGTGATTACCTACATCACCGATTTTCTCATCCGCAAAAAGGGGCTCTCCTATACGGAGTTAGCGCAGGTGATAGCGGCGCCATTCTGGTCCACCATTGAGAGCAAGCCGCCCCGGGAGCGCGAGCGGCTGACATACCTGCGCAACGCCTTCTCCAGCCTGTTAATCACCGGCCCGTTCTCCATAATCTTGGGGTTTGACGGCGGGATAATGGCTCTTAACGACCGGCTGAAGCTGCGCTCTATGGTAGTGGGCGAAAAGGACGATATGGTGTACATAGCGAGCGAGGAGAGCGCCATACGCGTTATAGAGCCGGATCTCGACAAAATCTGGGCGCCCAAGGGCGGCGAGCCGGCTATATTCACGCTGAGTGGAAGGGAGTAGGCATGGGAATCCGCTATTTTTACCCGGAATACGAGGTAGTGCGCAATCAGGATCGCTGCGTAAAGTGCCGGGTCTGCGAGAGGCAGTGCGCCAACGAGGTCCACAAGCTTGACGAGGACTTGGGCGTGATGGTGTCGGACGAGAGCCGCTGTGTGGACTGCCACAGGTGCGTCTCTCTGTGCCCCACCCGCGCCCTCAAAATCGTGAAGAGCGACCACACCTTCCGCGAGAACAGCAACTGGACGGCGTCAAGCATCACCGAGATATATAAGCAGGCGGAGAGCGGCGGCGTGCTTCTCTCCTCAATGGGCACGCCCAAGGATTACCCCGTGTATTGGGATAAGATCCTGCTGAACGCGTCTCAGGTGACAAACCCCTCCATCGACCCTCTCAGAGAGCCTATGGAGACGGTGACTTTCCTCGGCAAGAAGCCCTCCACGCTGGAACGCGACGCCGAGGGGAACATAGTGAATAATCTAACCCCTCAGCTGAAGCTAAATGTGCCGATCCTCTTTTCCGCGATGTCGTACGGCTCTATCAGCTACAACGCTCACTGCAGTCTGGCGCGCGCCGCCACACAGCTCGGCACCTTCTACAACACGGGCGAGGGCGGGCTTCACGAGGATTTCTACAAGTACGGAGCCAGCACAATCGTTCAGGTGGCTTCCGGGCGGTTCGGGGTGCATAACGAGTACCTCAACGCCGGCGCCGCCATTGAGATCAAGATGGGCCAGGGCGCGAAACCGGGTATCGGCGGGCACCTGCCCGGGAGCAAGATTGTGGGCGACGTCTCCAAGACCCGTATGATCCCGGAGGGCACGGACGCGATTTCCCCCGCGCCGCACCACGATATCTACTCGATAGAAGACCTGCGGCAGTTGGTGCTCTCGCTTAAAGAGGCGACGCATTACAAGAAGCCCGTCATAGTGAAGATAGCCGCGGTGCACAACGTCGCCGCCATAGCGTCGGGAATAGCCCGAAGCGGGGCGGATATCATCGCCATTGACGGCTTCAGGGGCGGCACGGGCGCCGCGCCAACACGCATAAGAGACAATGTGGGTATTCCGATCGAGCTCGCCCTCGCGTCGGTGGATCAAAGGCTGCGCGACGAGGGCATACGCGACAACGTCTCCCTGATAGCGGGCGGCTCAATCAGGAGCGCGGCGGACGTGGTGAAGGCCATAGCCCTCGGCGCGGACGCGGTTTATATAGCAACGGCTGCTCTGCTCGCGCTCGGCTGCCACCTGTGCCGGAGCTGCCACAGCGGCAAGTGCAACTGGGGTATAGCGACCCAGCGCCCGGAGTTGGTGAAGCGGCTCAACCCGGACATCGGCAGCGAGCGGCTCGTCAACCTCGTCACCGCCTGGAACAGGGAGATCAAGGAGATTATGGGCGGCATGGGAATCAACTCGATAGAGGCGCTGAAGGGCAACCGCCTGATGTTGCGCGGCGTGGGGCTGACCGACGCCGAGCTGCGCATTTTGGGACTGAAGCACGCGGGTGAGTAGTATGAAGAAGATTTACGTCAACGAGGAATGGTGCCTGGGGTGCCGGCTCTGCGAGTACACCTGCGTATTCGCCAACAGCGGCGAGCCGGATATGGTAAAGGCCATTAAGAACACCCCCTTTTACCCGCGCATCGGTGTGGAGGGGGACAACCAAATCAGCTTCGCGGTGTCCTGCCGCCACTGCGACGACCCCGTCTGCGTGAGAAGCTGCATCTCCGGCGCCCTCTCAAAGTCCCCCGACGGCGCGGTGGAGATAGATCAGTCCAAGTGCGTGGGCTGCCACACCTGCGTGTTGGTCTGCCCGTATGGCGCGATAATGCCTAACGGCGAGGGCGTTATGCAGAAGTGCGAGCTTTGCGCCAAGAACTCCTTCGGCTCCCCGGCGTGCGTCGAGGCCTGCCCCAACCGCGCCATAGTATACGAGGAGAGGTGAGCGGAGTGAAATACGTTATTGTAGGCAATTCCACGGCGGCGGTGGGCTGCGTCGAGGGAATACGCTCCGCCGACAGCACTGGCGAGATAACCGTCATCTCCTCCGAGCCCTACGGCACCTACTCCCGCCCGCTGATCTCCTACCTCTTGGAGGGCAGGACGGATATGGAGCGTATGCGCTACCGTCCCGCCGATTTTTACGAAAAAAACCGCGTCACCCCTATGCTCGGCAAGACCGTTGCCGCCGTTAGGGACGGTCGCGCGGTCCTCGAGGACGGCGGGGAGGTCCCGTTTGACAGGCTGCTGTTGGCGACGGGGTCGCGCCCCTTCCTCCCGCCGTTTAAGGGGCTGGAAACGGTACCGAAGCGGTTCTCCTTTTACACACTGGACGACGCGCTTTCATTGGCGGGTGAGCTCACCAAAAGCACAAGGGTGCTGATACTGGGAGCGGGACTGATAGGTCTTAAGTGCGCCGAGGGAATATACGGGCGGGCGCGCGAGTTTACCGTGGTGGACCTGGCGGACAGGATTATGCCGAGTATCCTGACGCCCGCCGCCGCTAAAGTCGCCCGCCGCCCCCTCGACGAGCACGGGATCAAGCTCTACCTCGGCAACACCGTGGAGGAGTTCTCCGGGAACACCGCGAAACTTCGCGGCGGCGAGACGCTGCAATTCGACGTTCTTGTCACCGCGGTGGGCGTCCGCCCGGATATAAGGCTCGCGGAATCGGCCGGGGCGGAGACTAACCGCGGGTACATAGTGAACGACCGGCAGGAGACGAACGTCCCCGACATTTACGCCGCGGGGGACTGCGCCGAGAGCTACGACATTACCACGGGCGAGCGCAAGGTCATCGCGATACTGCCCAACGCTTACAGCGAGGGGTACACGGCGGGCGTCAATATGGCGGGGGGAGACGCTCACTCGCGCGACCTTTTCCCTATGAACGCAATCGGCTTTTTCGGCTCGCATATCCTCTCAGCCGGGGCGTACACGGGCGAGCTTCACGAGACGGTGAGGGGCGGGGTGTACAAGGCCCTCTACACCGAGGATAACCTCCTAAAGGGCTTTATCCTGATCGGCGACGTAGCCCGCGCGGGGATCTACACTTCTCTCATAAAGCAGCGTGTGGATCTGCGCGATGTGGATTTTGCCGCCCTTTTGGACCACCCCCAGCTGATGGCGTTTTCCCGGAGCGACAGGCGGGTCATACTAAACAAGGGGATAGATGAATGGAAACGCGCGAGGTCTTAGGCGAACGCTACATCGGGTGCGGGTGCGGCGAGGGCAAGCTTGTACTCCGCGGCACCCCCGGCAACGCGTTGGGCGCGTATCTCGACGGCGCGGATATAACGCTTTACGGCAACGCCCAGGACGCGACGGGCGACACGATGAACCGGGGCACAATCACCGTCCACGGCAACACGGGCGACGCGGCGGGATACGCGATGCGCGGCGGCGCGATTTACGTGGAGGGCAACGCGGGCTACCGCGCCGGCATCCATATGAAGGAGTACAGGGAGAAAAAGCCCGTCCTCGTGGTGGGCGGAGTGTGCGGGAGCTTCCTCGGCGAGTATCAGGCCGGCGGGCTGATCTTAGTGCTCGGCGAGGGGGCGAACGGGGCGCCCCCTGTAGGCTATTTCTGCGGGACGGGAATGCACGGCGGCAAGATAGTCCTCCGCTGCGACGAAGCCCCCCGGGATCTTCCCAAGCAGGTGTGCGCCGCCGTCGCGACGGACGCCGACCGCGAGGAGTTCCTGCCGTACCTCAAAACCTTCTGCGAGAAGTTTTCCCGTAACCTCGGGGACTACGAGAACGACACTTTCTACGTCCTGCGTCCAAATTCCGCCAGCCCCTACCGCCAGCTGTACGTGGACAATTAGCCGTTACGCTGATTTTTGGCCGGAGGTGAAGCGGGTTGCTCGCGGTTTTGTTGGGAGCCGCCGGGGGCGGGCTGGTGTTCTTCCTGCTCTGCCTCGTGGTAAAAGGCGTCACTTCGGGCAGGATCCCCGCGCTCCCGCTTATGGGGTTCATCCTGACCCCGCTCGCTGTGCTGCTCGTGGCGGCCTTCGCGGACAGAGCGCATATACTCGCCTGCGGCACGGCTATGGTGGCGACAATGCTTATTTGCGTCGCGGCGAGGTTCGTTATCTCCCACATTAAGGCAGGAAAGGACAAGAGGCGTTAGTAAGTTGGATATAGCGACATTGGTTCCGACCGCGGCGGGCGGGGTGCTCGGCGTCGCGGGCTGGATCTGGTACAAGGCGCAAAAGCGAAAGTTGGCCGGTTCCCCCTCCCCTCCGAAGGGGCAAAAGAGGCTTAAAACCTTCGCTCTGGTGCTCTCGATCCTCGGAGCGTGGCTCTTCACGGTGGGGCTTCTTACCCTCATATTCGGCAAGGGAGCCAAAAAGGAGCTCTCCGTGGAGCTCGGCTCGGAGAAGCTGAATATCTTCGGGGTCAGCATCAGCCGCACGGTAGTGGTCACCTGGATACTTATGGCGGCGCTGATTGCAGCCGCGCTGCTAATCAGAATATTCGCCGTCAGGAAGTTTTCCGATAAGCCGAAGGGGCTGCAAAACGTTCTGGAGCTCTGTGTCGAGTGGCTGGAGAGGTACACGGGCAGCCAGGCTCCCGAGGCGGGCACGGGCTCCTCGTTCGGGGCGTACATATTCACCGTGGCGGTCTTTATGATAGGCTCCGCCGTGGTGGAGCTGTTCGGGGAGCGCGCCCCCACCGCAGACCTCACGATGACCTTCGCCCTCGCGCTGATAACCTTTTTCTTGCTGAACTACTACGGCATCAAGAAGAAGGGGCTCGGCGGGCGGCTAAAGTCGCTGGCGTCCCCCACGCCCGTGATATTCCCCATACGGGTGATATGCGACGTCGCTATCCCGGTTTCCCTCGCCTGCCGCCTGTTCGGGAATATGTTGGGCGGAATGATAGTGATGGATCTTCTCTATATGGCGCTTGGCAACGCCGCCGTGGGGATCCCGAGCGTCGCGGGGCTCTACTTTAACGTGTTCCACCCGCTGATTCAGGCGTTTATCTTCATCACACTGACTTTATCATACATCAACGAAACTACGGAGTAAAAAAGGAGTGCTTGTGTTATGGGAGTTATAGCATTGGGAGCGGGGCTTTGCACTTTGGCGTGCGCTTTCGCGGGTATCGGAATGGGCATCGCCACCGGGAAGGCCGTGGAGGCCGTGGCGCGCCAGCCGGAGGCGTCGGGCAAGATTTCCTCCACGCTGATACTTGGGCTCGCGCTGACCGAATCCACCGCCATTTACGGCTTTGTCACCGCGCTGCTTGTGCTGTTCACGCTAAAGTAAACCTTTTGAGGAAGGCGGTACAATGGGAATCGACCCGCTGGACATAGTAATCCACATTATAAATATCGTCGTACTGTTTATTCTTTTGCGAGTGCTGCTGTACAAGCCCGTCAAGAAGTTCTTAGACGCTCGCAAGGCGCGGGTAGCGGGGGAGTTGGCGGATGCCGAGCGCGCCAAGTCCGAGGCGGAGGACGCGAAATTCCGGGCGGAGGAGTCCCTCTCTTCCGTAAAGCAGACGGCGGACCGGGCGGCAGACGAGATAATCCGCAAGGCCAACGCCGAGGCCGAGGAGATAATCGGCGCTGCGAAGAGGGAAGCGGAGGATATTTTGGCGGACGCCGCGGGCAAGGCGGAGGAAACGCGCAAAAAAGCTCTCGACGACGCGCGGGACGAGTTAGCGGGGCTGTCCCTCGCTATGGCGGAGAAGATCCTCTCCCGCGAGGTGAACGAGGAGGACAACCGCCGCATCATAGACCTGTTTCTCGACGCCGCCAAGAAAGGTGACGCGTGATGAACGGCGAAAAGGGCGTCCTTAAGGTCGCGGGTCCCTTCGCGCCGGGCGATTTGGACCGCCTAAAAGCCGGACTCTGCCGCGTGATAGGTCGGGAGGTTGAGTTTACCGTGGTCGAGGACCCGTCGCTGTTGGGCGGGTTCGCGGCGTATGTAGGCGGGCGGGTCTACGACGCCAGCGTCCTCTCACAGGTAAAACGGCTCTGCGGCAATATGTTAGAGTCGGTCGTGGGGGGAGGCTCAAGGTGAGCGCCGAGATGAAAAGCGTGGAGGCTTTTCTGCGGGAACAGATAGCTCGCTTTACCTACACGCCACAGGTGTACGAGTACGGTACCGTGGAGTCCTGCGCGGACGATATAGTCCACGTGCGGGGGCTCCCCAAGTGCCGCTATAACGAGCTGTTGGAGTTTGACGGCCCGGAATACGGCATAGCGCTCGACTTAAAGCGGGACGGCGTGGGAGCGGTCCTTCTCAGCAAGAACAGCGGTCTGCGGCCCGGGATGTTCGCCCGCGAGACGGGCCACGTCGCGGAAATCTGCGTGGGCGAGGAGCTTTTGGGGCGGGTCATAGACCCCATCGGCCGCCCTCTCGACGGGCAGGGAGCCATAGCAGCCAAGGAGTTCCGCCCGTTAGAGTACCCCGCTCCCGCCATTATGGACCGTCAAAGCGTGAATACCCCCCTTAAAACCGGGATTCTGGCTATAGACAGTATGATCCCCATCGGGCGGGGGCAGAGAGAGCTGATTATAGGCGACCGGCAGACGGGTAAAACCGCCATAGCCCTGTCCGCCATTATGAACCAGCGCGACTCCGGGGTGATCTGCGTCTACTGCGCCATAGGGCAAAAGGCGTCGAGCGTCGCCGAGGTCAGGGAGAAGATACAGGAGAGCGGTTGCGCCGGCAACACGGTTATAGTCGCCAGCACCGCCGACGACTGCGCCGCTATGCAGTATCTGACCCCCTACGCGGGCTGCGCCATCGCGGAGCATTTTATGTATTCCGGCAAGGACGTGCTCGTGGTGTACGACGACCTCAGCAAGCACGCCGTAGCGTACCGCTCAATGTCGCTGCTGCTTCGCCGCCCCTCGGGGAGAGAGGCGTACCCCGGCGACGTGTTCTACCTGCACAGCCGGCTGTTGGAGCGGGCCGCGAGGCTGTCCGAGGCATCCGGCGGCGGCTCTATGACCGCCTTGCCCATTGTGGAGACTATGTCGGGGGATATATCCGCGTACATTCCCACAAACGTGATTTCCATAACGGACGGGCAGATTTATCTCGAGAGCGAGCTTTTCCACGCCGGGGTACGGCCCGCCGTGAACGTGGGGTTGTCCGTATCGCGCGTAGGAAGAAGTGCGGAGGACCCGGCTATGAAAGACGTTTCCGGGAACCTGCGGCTGGATCTCGCCCAGTACCGCGATATGGCGGTGTTCGCGCAGTTCGGCGCGGATATAGACGACACTACGGCGCTGCTGCTCCGCCGAGGGGAGAAGCTCACGGAGCTGCTCAAGCAGTCCAAGGCCTCTCGCTTCACCCTCTCGGAAATGGTGGCCATTCTCTTAGCGCATGGGGCGGATATGTTCATAAATATCCCGACCAAAGAGGTTATCGCGGCGCGCGAGGAAATGCTGCGGTACCTGCACGCTAACGCGTCGGGCGTTATGCTGGCGGTCGACGAGAGCGGGGAGCTGACCCCCGACGCGCGAGAGGAGCTGCTCGCCGCCGTCGGGGACTTCTTCCGGGTAAGGGAGCAAAATGCAAAGCGCTAACGAGATACGCCGGCACATCGCGGCGGTGGGGCAGACCCGCAAGATAACCGGCGCTATGGAGATGATCTCCTCCGCCCGGCTGCAGAAATTGCTGAAGCGCATCGCCTACAACGACGACTACCTCTCCCGCGTGCGCTCCGCTATGAAGGATATTCTCTCCTCCCCCCACCCCGTGAACCACGTTTACCTCAACACCGGGACGGGCAGGAAGCGGCTCTACATTGTCATTTCCGCCGACAAAGGGATGTGCGGCACCTACAACTCCAATGTGCTGAACTACGCCTACTCGGAAATTGCGGGCTGCGGGGAAAGCGTTATGCTCTTCACGGTTGGTCTGACCGCGAGCGAGTTCTTCAGAAGGCGCGGCATAGAGCCGGATATCGAGCTGCCCGGTATGACGCAGGACCCTACCCTTCGCGGGGCGAGGCGGCTCACCCAAATGGTTATGAACCTCTACGACCGCCACGAGGCGAGGAGCGTCTACGCGGTCTACACCGGCTTCAATCATACGCTCTCTTCACGGCCCACCGTACAACGTATTTTGCCCATAAGGGTGCACGATTACGAGGGCGAGACGCTCAACGAGCCGGAGCACGAGATACTCTACACCCCCTCCGCGAACGAGGTTTTCGCGAGACTGGTGCCGCAGTACTTAGTCGGGCTGCTGTTCGCCGCCCTGGTGCAAAGCTGCGCGGGGGAGCATTTCGCGCGGCGCAACGCGATGCATGAGGCTACGCGCAACGCTGACGAGCTGATAACTCGGCTTAAACTGCAGTACAACACCGCGAGGCAGGCGGCCATTACCGAGGAAATAGCGGAAATATCCGGCGCGGCGGAGGTTTTCCGCGACAAAGAGGAAGCAAATGGATAATTCGACTGGCAGTATAGTAAAGATAAGCGGCCCCGTGCTGGATGTCTCCTTCTCCGGGGGGCTGCCTAAAATCCGCAACCTCCTGATTACGGAGGACGGGGTGCATATGGAGGTCGTGGCGCACGTGGGGGAGACCTCGGCGCGGTGCATCGCGCTGGAGGCTACCGAGGGCTTATGCTGCGGTACGACGGTCCGCGACACCGGCGCGGGGATTAAAGTCCCTGTGGGGGAGGCGACTTTGGGGCGCGTCGTAGACTGCCTGGGGCGCCCCATTGACGGCAAGGGCCCCATTGAAGCGGAGCTTTGGGACGTGCACCGCCCTTCTCCCAAATTCTCGGAAATCCGCCCCGCCACCCGCTTTCTCGAGACCGGCATAAAGGTAATCGACCTGCTGGCCCCCTATGCCAAGGGCGGCAAAATAGGGCTTTTCGGCGGCGCCGGCGTCGGCAAGACCACCCTTATAATGGAGTTTATCCATAATATGGCTGTGGTGCACGGGGGGTATTCCGTGTTCACCGGGGTGGGGGAGAGGAGCCGCGAGGGGTATGACCTCATCCACGATATGGAGAAGTCCGGGGCGATTGGCAAGGCGGCAATGGCGTTCGGTCAGATGAACGAGCCGCCCGGTTCGCGTATGAGGGTCGCGCTGACGGGCCTTACTATGGCGGAGTACTTCCGCGACAGCGCCCACAGGGACGTGCTGCTCTTCATAGACAACATTTTCCGCTATGTCCAGGCCGGCAACGAGGTCTCCGCGCTGCTCGGGAGAATGCCCTCCGCGGTGGGCTACCAACCCACCCTCGCGACGGAGCTCGGCGAGTTGGAGGAGCGTGTGGCGTCCACGGATTCCGGCTCGATAACGTCCATTCAGGCGGTTTACGTTCCCGCGGACGACCTCACCGACCCCGCGCCCGCCGCAATTTTCTCTCATTTGGACGCGACCACGGTGCTCTCCCGCCAAATATCCGAAATGGGGATATACCCCGCCGTGGACCCGTTGGAGTCCGCCTCAAAGATACTCGACCCCGACATAGTGGGCGCGTCTCATTACGAGACGGCGGGGCGCGTGCGTGAGTGCCTGCAGAGATACAACGAGTTAAAGGATATAATCGCCATTTTGGGGCTTGACGAGCTCTCCGAGGAGGACAAACTGACCGTCCACCGGGCGCGTCGTCTTCAAAGGTTCCTCTCCCAGCCGATGAGCGTGGCGGAGGTGTTCACGGGGATGCCGGGGCGCTTTGTCAAGGTGGAGGACACCGTGCGCAGCTTCGCAGATATAATCGACGGGCGGGCGGACGCGCTCCCCGAGGCGGCGTTCACAATGGTGGGCGACCTTGACGAGGCCTTCCGCAAGGCGTCGGAAATGCGTGGCGCGTAATGGCGAAGCTGTTTGACCTGCGCATATTGACCCCGGAGAGGGAGTTCTTCTCGGGGCGGGCCGAGAGCCTCACGCTCTCCTCTTCCGACGGACGGCTGGGGATATTGGCGGACCACGTCCCGATGGTCGCGCCCGTAGAGGTGGGGGAGCTTGACATCACGCAAAACGGGGCGCTCCGCCGGGCTTTCCACTCGGAGGGCTTCTTGGAGGTGCTCCACGACGGGGTGTTGGTGTTCGTGCAGGCGTGCGAGTGGCCGGAGGAGATAGACGCGGCGAGGGCCGAGCGCGCCGCCGAGTTCGAGCGCGAGCGGATGAGGCAGCGGCGCAGTATGCAGGAGTACAAGCACGCCAAAGTAGCGCTCGCCCGCGCTATGGAAAGACTCCGCATTTCCGGCAAGCGACTGCCGTAGCCGGCGGGTCCCTCGCTGCCGGCGGGCAGGGATCAGCTATCGACTTGAGGGTTAGCGCAGGCTTCGTCAGGTGAGATTGAGTGCTATAATGGGCTTGAATTGAACTGTTCCGTACTGTTCCGTACTGTTCACGAAATCGAAAAAAATGAACACTTGTGAACAGTACGAAAATTTTACTGTTCACCCGCGAACCCGCGTAATTACTGGTTTTGTGAGCACTTGTGAACAGTAGAACACTAAAATCCCGAAAAACCAAAACTATATAAAACGTGCCTTTTTTGCAGCCCAAATCAAGCCAACCCATGGGCTAAACGGCTATATTTATTTTACTTTTGAAAATCGCGATTTTAGTGTACAACGGTAAAATGTACCCCTATAATTAGGTGGAATATTGAGGGCTGAGAGCCCCCTCCCGGGCGTCCGCCGGTGCCTGACCTGGGCCGGGAGACTAACCGGGGGCTGGGAGCCGAGGGCTTCCCCGGCGCGGGAGGCTCTCTCTCGCTTCGTGGGAAGGCATAGTGGTATCGTCGGTCTTGCTCCGCGCGGTTCGGGTGAGCCGGTCTATTCCTTACCAGGAGGAAACCTAAGTGGTTTTCTTTGGCTATCGACGCTTTTCTTTTCCTCTCTCCCGCGGCAACGCTCCGGGAGGGATTTGGAGAGAGGCAAAAGAAAAGCTTCGCAAAAGAAAAGGAGCTCACGCGCTATACCCTCACTGATCCGTCCGGCGGCTCGCAGCCGAGAGGCTGAGCGGTTTCCGGAAGCTATCAGGTGACGCCATTACCCGAGCGGTTTGGGGGAAGCCGCCACCTGTACCGTTGCACTTGCGGTTCGCTTTCGCGAGGATAGCCCAGGAATACCGGCGGCGCCGGGTCCGGGATTCCGCCGTATTCATTCCGGACTCGCCGTGTCTGATACAAAGGCTCGCAGGTTAGTGCAAGCTCGCCGCTATCGATTTGGGCCCGGCGCTTCCGGATAGCTTTTGCCCGCCGGTTCGGGGGGCTCGCGGGTGTGCAGTAAACCCCGTTGCTGGCGGTACGGTGGTTTATAAGATAGTCCGGCGGCGACCGGCAGCCCCCTTAACTGGAACGCGGCGGTCCGCAAGAAAGCCCGACGGAGAGTGCGGAGCTAACCGGAGCCGCCCCGTCGCCCTTGATTTATCCCGCGGTGAGGGGTATAATATTATATGCCGTAAGCGTAACCTATAAATAAGCCTGCTTGGAGGGATTTTCTTGCCGGAGAAAAATATGGATACCATTGTCACGTTGGCCAAAAACCGCGGGTTTGTCTACGCGGGCAGCGAGATATACGGGGGGCTCGCCAACGCCTGGGACTACGGCCCGCTCGGGGTTGAGCTTAAAAACAACATCAAGGCCGCCTGGTGGCAGAAGTTCGTCCGCGAGAACCCGTACAACGTCGGGCTGGACAGCGCGATACTTATGAACCCCCGCGTCTGGGAGGCGTCGGGCCACGTGGGCGGGTTTTCCGACCCGCTGATGGACTGCAAAAGCTGCAAGACCCGTCATCGCGCCGATAAGCTGATAGAGGACACCGGGGTGAACCCCGCCGGCTGGTCGTTCGAGGAGATGCGCTCTTATATTAAAGAGCACGGGATAGTCTGTCCCGTGTGCGGGTCGGGCGATTTCACCGATATACGGCAGTTTAACCTTATGTTTAAAACCTATCAGGGGGTGACGGAGGACGCCAAGAACGAGCTGTACCTGCGCCCCGAGACCGCGCAGGGCATCTTCGTCAACTTCCCCAACATACAGCGCACCACCCGCCGCAAAATCCCGTTCGGCGTCTGCCAGATAGGCAAATCCTTCCGCAACGAGATTACCCCCGGGAACTTCATTTTCCGCACCCGCGAGTTCGAGCAGATGGAACTGGAGTTCTTCTGCAAGCCCGGCACGGAGCTTGACTGGTTCGCCTACTGGAAGGATTATTGCAAACGTTGGCTGCTTTCGCTGGGCCTAAAAGAGGATAACCTGCGGCTTCGCGACCACGAGAAGGCGGAGCTGTCGCATTACTCCAACGCTACGACGGATTTCGAGTACCTCTTCCCGTTCGGCTGGGGGGAGCTGTGGGGCGTCGCGTCTCGGACCAACTTCGACCTGACCCGCCACCAGGAGGTTTCCGGCAAGGCTATGGAGTACTTCGACTCCGACACCGAGGAAAAGTATCTCCCGTATGTGATAGAACCCTCGCTCGGCGCCGACAGGGTGCTGCTGGCGTTCTTCTGCGACGCGTACGACGAGGAGCCGGACGAAAACGGCAAGCCGCGCGTGGTGCTCCGCCTCCACCCGGCGCTCGCTCCTTACAAGGCCGCCGTCCTGCCGCTGTCAAAGAAGTTGGTTGAGCCGGCCCGAAAGGTGTACGAGGGTCTTTGCGGCAGCTTTATGGTTGATTTCGACGAGGCGGGCTCCATAGGCAAACGCTACCGCCGTGAGGACGAGATAGGCACCCCGTTCTGCGTGACCTACGACTTCCAGTCCGAAGAGGACGGGTGCGTCACCGTCCGCGACCGCGACACTATGAGCCAGGTCCGCCTGCCGGTGGGCGAGTTGGAGGGCTACATCGCTCGGGCGGTGAAATTTTAGGAGGCACACCCCGCGGCGTGCCCGTAGATGATGCGGAAGAGTTTTCCCGGTGCGGGGAGAGCTTTGTGATGGAGAGGACTCTTGCATTGCTCGCTTTTGGCAAATATGTCCCGCTTTGTAGTTAGCCGTCTTACTTTTTTGGCGCGGCTGGAATAGACGGGAAAGCTACTCTTGTGTAGCGGGATAAAGCCCATGAAGATGGGCTGAGCTAGAGCCCACCTCGCCGCTGGGCTACTTCTGCGAGCCGCCCAATTGGCTCTTTCCCTCTCTCCGTGAAAACTTACGCGATGACCTGCGGACAGCTGAGCT
>CAYOSS010000037.1:0-16091 GCA_964406705.1 uncultured Eubacteriales bacterium | reverse complement strand
AAGCGGACAGAAAAGAAGTTCAGCGCGCCGGCTTACTTCTACGCCGAACGCTAAGAGGTTATGGGGAAGCCGCCACCTAAACGGCGGGTCTTGCGGTCGCTGACGCGAGGAAGGCCCGGAGGTCCCGTCGACGCCGGCTCCGGGACCCCGCCGGGGTCATTCGGGGCTCGCCGAGCCCGGTACAAAAGCTCCGCAGGTTTGGGAAAGCTCGCCGCTATCGATTTAGGTTCGGTGCTTTCGGGTAGCTTTTGCCTACCGGTCGGGGCGGCTCGCGGGTATGCAGGGAGCCTCGCTACTCCGTATGAGGCGACCCACCGCGCTCCCGGCAGGCAGGGCGGAGCCGAGCGATCCACCGGTCGCCGCCAAGCTATCCTGCGAACCGCTGCGCTATCCGGGGTGAGAGCTCCCGGTCGACGCCGGGCTACCCCTTACGCCAGCATACCTCCGGGCTCCCCCGGCAGGGGCCCGCTATGCACTCGCGAGCCTGCCAGAACCGGCAGGCAAAGGCTACCCGGAAACGGCGGGTCCCGAACGATAGCGGCGAGCCGTCCCCACACCTGCGAGCCTTTTGCATCCGACTCTGCGAGGCGGGAATGAACACGGCGGGGTCCCGGAGCCGGCGCTGCCGGAACCCCCGGGCTACCCTCGTAGGCACAAGGGTAGCGGAGAAGAGGCAGCTACCCCCAGACCACCCATTGCGTGGCGTAGGAGTAAGCCGGTCCGCCTGAACTTCTTTTCTGTCCGCTTTTCATAAGGGGCCCCCGCGGCGCCGTTAGGCGTCGTGGGGAGAGGAGGAGCAGTGGAATGAGCGAGCTTTTCACGCTTTAGCGTGGAAACGAGCGATATGGAACTTGCGACGACGAAGCCGGACCGTTCCGGCGCAGAGAAGAAAAGCGGACATCGTTCCCCCAGCATAGCTGGGGAAAAATCAAGCTATCCTCGCGTCAGCGAGAAGAAGTTCCCGGGGGGCGGGCAAAGCCAAAAGCAGAGGGGACCGCCGCGCCCGTCGGCCGAGAGAGAAAAGCGGACACGCTGCCCAGTATAGCCGGGAAAAGCTGGAAAGCTATCCCGCGAAGCGAGAAGAAGTCCGCCATAACCGGCAGGCCAAGAAGCCCCCGGCACCGCCGAGCCATCCGCGAAGCGTGGCAAGTTCGCCATAACAGGCGGAGCCGAAGCAAGCCCCCGGCACCGCCGAGCGAGCTACCCCGCGCCGCGAGCGGAACCCCCTTGATTCCAGCTATCAGCTATCCTAAACCCTAAGAGGAGTGACCCATTTGCTGACCGTCGACCAGTGCCGCCGGGTACTCAAGAAAGCCCTTACGCCCCGGCGCTACAATCATTCCCTCGCGGTGGCGGACGAGGCCGTCCGTCTCGCGACAAAATACGGGTGCGACACGAGCGAGGCGTATTACGCGGGGCTGATGCACGACATCGCGAAAGATATGAAGGGATCCGAGCAGTTGGCGCTGCTGTTCGCGGCGGGGGTGGAGCTCTCGCCCGTCGAGCGGGCCGCCCCCAAGCTCTGGCACGCTATGGCGGGGAGCGTCCTGCTGCGGGACAAGTACGATTTCCCGGAGAGCATAGTCCTCGCGGTGCGCTACCACACCACGGCGAGGGCGGGGATGAGCCTTCTCGAGAAGACGCTGTACTTGGCGGATTTCACCTCCCGCGACCGCGACTACGACGGAGTGGAGGATATGCGGCGGGCGGTGGACGTCTCTTTGAAGTTCGCGATGGAGGAAGCGCTGGCGTTCACCATTAACGACCTGTGCGGCAAGCGCGGGCCCATTCACCCAGATACGGTGGCGGCGTACAATGAGACAATGCTGCGGAGAAGCGCGAAGGGAGAGAGCGATGGATAAGGAAATTCTGGCGACGGCTGTTAAAGCGCTTGACGAGAAGAAAGCCGAGGAGCTCAGCGCGGTGGAGATAGAGGACCTCACCACCATAGCGGACGTGTTCGTGTTCGCGACGGCGACCTCCTCCACCCACGTGCGCGCCCTCGCGGAGGCGGTCGAGGAGAAACTCTCGGCGGCGGGCGTGGAGCCACACCATATAGAGGGCAAGGCGACGGATTGGGTCCTGCTCGACTACGGGAGCGTCGTCATACATATTTTTGGGAGAAAATCACGGGAATATTACAGGCTGGAGCGGCTCTGGAGCGACGGCAAGCCGGTCGATTTGGGGCAATTTTTAAGCGGGGAGAGCGCGTGACGATGAAGTACGATTTTCACGAGATCGAGAGCAAGTGGCAGAAAATCTGGGAGGAGCGGGGGACTTTCGCCGCTAAGAACGACTACTCCCTGCCAAAATACTACGCGCTGATCGAGTTCCCCTACCCGTCGGGGCAGGGGCTGCACGTGGGCCACCCGCGCTCGTACACCGCGCTTGACATTGTGGCGAGGAAGAAGCGGCTGGAGGGGTACAACGTGCTCTACCCCATTGGCTGGGACGCGTTCGGGCTCCCCACCGAGAACTACGCCATTAAGAACCACGTCCACCCCGCCGCCGTCACCGCCGACAATATAGCGAACTTCAAGAGGCAGCTGAAATCTCTGGGCTTCTCGTTCGACTGGAGCCGCGAGGTCAACACCACGGATCCCTCCTATTATAAGTGGACCCAGTGGATCTTCCTCCAGCTCTACAAGCACGGGCTTGCCTATAAAAAGGAAATGGCGGTCAACTGGTGCACCTCCTGCAAGTGCGTCCTCGCGAACGAGGAGGTCGTCGGGGGTGTGTGCGAGAGGTGCGGGAGCGAGGTCGTCCGCAAGGTGAAGAGCCAGTGGATGCTGCGCATCACCGATTACGCGGAGAAGCTGCTCGACGGGCTCGACGGGGTAGACTTTATAGACCGCGTGAAGGTCCAGCAGAGGAACTGGATAGGCCGCTCCACGGGGGCGGAGATACGCTTCGCCACCACGGCGGGGGACGATCTTACGGTGTACTCCACCCGCCCCGACACGCTCTTCGGCGCGACGTATATGGTGATAGCCCCGGAGCACCCGCTAATAGATAAGTGGCGCGATAAGTTAGCCAATTTCGGGGAGATAGAGGACTACCGCGAGCGGGCGGCGCGCAAGTCCGACTTCGAGCGCACCGAGGTTGCCAAGGAGAAAACCGGGGTGCGGCTGGACGGCGTTTTAGCGGTAAACCCGGTGAACGGTAAGGAGATCCCCGTTTTCGTGTCCGACTACGTGCTGGCGTCCTACGGCACGGGAGCCATTATGGCGGTGCCGGCGCACGACACGAGGGACTACGACTTCGCGAAAGCGTTTAACCTGCCGATTATAGAGGTCGTGGCGGGGGGAGACGTGGAGAAGGAGGCGTTCACCGACTGCGAGACGGGCACAATGGTAAACTCCGGCTTCCTTGACGGGCTGAGCGTGGAGCGGGCCAAGGAGAAAATCACGGCCTGGCTGGAGGAGAAGGGGCTCGGCACCCCCAAGGTCAACTACAAGCTGCGCGACTGGGTCTTCTCCCGCCAGCGCTACTGGGGGGAGCCGATTCCGATTGTGATATGCGACGAGTGCGGCTATGTCCCCCTGCCGGAGGAAGAGCTGCCCCTGCTGCTGCCGGAGGTGGACTCCTACGAGCCGACGGACAACGGCGAGTCGCCCCTAACCAAGATCCCCGAGTGGGTGAATACCCGCTGCCCCAAGTGCGGCCGCCCCGCCCGCCGCGAGACGGACACAATGCCGCAGTGGGCCGGCTCGTCCTGGTACTTCTTACGCTACTGCGACCCTCACTGCGACACGGCCATAGCGTCCCGGGAGGCTCTCGACTACTGGCTCCCCGTGGACTGGTACAACGGCGGCATGGAGCACACCACCCTGCACCTGCTCTACAGCCGCTTCTGGCACCGCTTCCTATACGATATAGGCGTAGTCCCCACGCCCGAGCCGTATGCTAAGCGCACCAGCCACGGGATGATACTCGGCGAGAACGGCGAGAAGATGTCCAAGTCCCGGGGGAACGTGGTCAACCCCGACGAGATAGTGGAGACCTACGGCGCGGATACGATGCGGCTTTACGAGATGTTTATAGGCGACTTCGAGAAGGCCGCCCCGTGGAGCTCGTCGTCGATCAAGGGGTGCCGTCGCTTCTTGGAGCGGGTGTGGAGCCTGCAGGACACGCTGAAGCCCGGTGAGGAGTACAGCGCGGGTCTTCGCGGCGCGGTGCATAAGACGGTGAAGAAGGTCACGGAGGACATAGAGTCCCTAAAGATGAACACCGCGATAGCCTCGCTGATGGAGCTGCTCAACCGCTTCGCAGACGCCGGAGGGCCCAACCGGGCGGAGCTGCGGACTTTCCTGCTGCTGTTGAACCCGTTCGCGCCGCACATCACCGAGGAGATGTGGCGGGCCTGCGGCTACGAGGGCTTTCTCCACGCCGCCGCCTGGCCCCGGTACCGGGAGGAGTTCTGCCGGGACGAGACGGTGGAAATAGCCGTCCAGGTGAACGGGAAAGTCAGGGCGAGGGTGAGCGCCGCCGCCGATATTTCCCGCGGGGACGCGCTTTCCCTCGCCAAGTCCGCCCCACGCATAGCGGCTGAAATAGAGGGCAAGACCGTTGTGAAGGAGCTTTACGTTCCGGGGAAATTGGTAAACATCGTTGTAAAATAGCTCTTGACTTATGGAATTTTTGTGATATAATGAGTTTGTGATGTTGGTACATCCTTATGGCGACGCCGCCGGGAGACCGCTAATCTGTCCGCCGTGCCGCTATATATACCGCGCGAGGGGGTCCCGGCGCGCGGCGGGGGGAGGGATAAAATGAGCGAGGTTAAACTCAAGGAGAACGAGTCTCTGGATAACGCCCTCAAACGCTTCAAGAGAGCTACTCAGAGAGACGGGGTAATCCAGGAAGTTCGCAAAAGGGAGCATTATGAAAAGCCCTCCGTTCGCCGCAAAAAGAAATCGGAGGCTGCCCGTAAGCGGAAATACCGCTGATCACACGGCCGGCACTCGCGTGTCGGCCTCTATTATAGCCGCCGGTCGGCGCGGTTAGCGAGGTTGGCACGATGTTTATTCGCCCCGATTACAGGTTCCCCCGCGTGACGGATATCACCCCGGATTTTCTGAAGGAGCGGCGCATACGCGGGCTTCTCCTCGACGTGGACAACACTCTCGCACGGGACCACGGGCAGACGCCGCTGCAGGGCGTGGAGGACTGGCTCGCGGCGATGCGCGGCTCGGGGGTCGCCCTGACTGTAGTGTCCAACGCGGCGTCGTCCCGGCTGGAGCCGCTGGCGGGAAAGTTGGGTTTGCGCTACATCTCCCGCGCGGTAAAGCCGCTGCCGGTCGGGTACTTACGCGGGGCGCGGCGCTTGGGGCTGCCCCGGCGAGAGCTCGCCGCGGTGGGGGACCAGCTCTTCACCGATATTATGGGAGCTAACTTGGCGGGCGTCGTGTCTATACTCGTGGAGCCGGAGGCGCTCGAGACGGGGTGGAGCTTCAAGGCCCGCCGGGCGCTCGAGCGGAAGATTTTGGGCGAGCGGCGCGTGAGAGAATAGGGGAGACGGCGATTGGAATACGCTAAATTCGGGCCCGCCGGGTGCGGGGAGACCTTCGCGGCGGAAGGGCATACCGCGAGCGCCGATATGCCGGAGTTCCTGCGGGAAAGAGGTCTCGACGCGTTCGAGTACCAGTGCGGCAGGGGGGTGCGAGTGTCGGAGGACGCCCGCGCCGCTATGAGGACCGCTTCCCGCGCCTCCGGGGTCACCGTGTCGCTCCACGCGCCGTACTTTATCTCGATGTCAAGCACGAACGAGGCCAAGAGGCTGCGCTCCGTGGATTACATACTCGAGAGCGCCAAGGCCGTGCGCGCTATGGGCGGGGACCGCGTCGTGGCTCACACTGGCTCCTGCGGGAAGCTGCCCCGCGGCACCGCCCTCGCCCTCGCGAAAGACACCGTCCGGCGAGCGCTGGAGGCTCTCGACCGCGAGGGACTGGGAGACGTGCATATCTGCCCCGAGACGATGGGCAAGGTCAACCAGTTGGGGGATTTGGGCGAAGTGCTCGCCGTTTGCTCGCTCGACGAGAGGCTTATCCCCTGCGTGGATTTCGGGCACCTCAACGCCCGCTCCGGCGGGGAGTACACGAGGCCCGGAGCGTACCGGGCGGCTTTGGACGCCATTGAGAGCGCTCTCGGCGCGGAGCGGCTGCGGAGCTTCCACATACACTTTTCCAAAATAGAGTACACGTCGGGCGGGGAGAAGCGGCACCTCACCTTCCGGGACGAGATTTTCGGGCCCCCGTTCGAGCCCCTTATGGACGAGCTTGCCCGCCGGGGCTGCCACCCGACCGTCATATGCGAGTCGGCGGGCACTCAGGTGGAGGACGCGGCGGAGATGAAGAACTATTATATGAAGGCGGTAAGAGGCGATGAGTGAGGCGGCGGAGTTAATTATAACCCCCGTGGCGCGGCGGTACTTAACGGGCTTCGAGGCGAGCGACGGGTTTCTGGCGCTGGTCGGCGGGGAGAAGTACTTTTTTGCGGACAGCCGGTACTACGAGGCGGCGCGCGACGCGGCGCGGGGGTGCGAGGTGATCCTCGCGGGGAACGTTTACGATCAGCTCTCGGAGCTTTTCCGTTCCCACGGGGTGGAGGAGGTCACCGTGGAGACGGACATCACCGTGGAGACGCTGCGGAAGCTGTGCGACCGGCTTTCCGACTTCGCGGTTGTCCCGGGGCAGAAGCTCACCGATTCACTGCGGGAGATGCGCTCCGTCAAGTCGGAGGCGGAGCTGAAGAGCATTAAGACGGCCCAGGAAATAGCCGAGCGCGCTTTCCGGGACATATTGGGCTTTATCCACGTGGGGGTGAGCGAGAAGCAGATAGCCGCCGAGTTGGATCACCTGATGCGCCGCTACGGGGCGGAGCGGGTCTCGTTCGACACCGTCGTCGTGTCCGGCAAAAGGGGGTCCCTCCCGCACGGGGAGCCGTCTTACAAGGCCGTGGAGCCGGGGGATTTCGTCACTATGGATTTCGGCGCGGTCTACGCCGGTTACCACAGCGATATGACGCGCACCGTGGCGGTGGGGAACGTGACCCCCGAGATGAGGGAGGTCTACTCCGTGGTGCTGCGGGCGGGCAACCGCGCCCTTACCGCGCTGAAGGAGGGTTTGCCGCTAAAGGACGCCGACCGCGAGGCGCGGGACGTGATCGACGCCGCCGGCTACGGGGAGTATTTCGGGCACGCTACGGGCCACGGCGTGGGGCTGGAGATCCACGAGGAGCCGAGGCTTTCCCCGAGGAGCGAGGGGACCTTGCGGGCGGGGAACGTGGTTACCGTCGAGCCGGGGGTCTACATTCCCGGCAAGTTCGGGGTGAGGATAGAGGATATGGCGTATATCACCCCGACCGGCGCGGTTAACCTCACCTCGGCGGACAAGTCGCTCATAGCGCTTTAGATTTTCACATACAAAGCCGATATTCTCGCATATCGGGCAAAGACGATATTCTCACACGCCGGGGGAGGTGACGCGGCATTCTATGAAATGGATTAACAGGGAGAACGTGCGCAGGTTCTGGCTGCCCGCGTTCCTGTTCGCGGCGGCTCTGCTCGTGTTCAACAAGGCGACGGGCCTGCTCCCCTGGCTCTTCAACCTGCTGCGCCGGATAGTGGGCGCGGCGTGGCCCATAATCTGCGCGTTCGTGATAGCGTTTATCCTCTATATCCCGCAAAACGCGCTGGAGAAGCTCTTCCGCCGGCTTAAGGCGAGGTTCGTCTCGGAGCGCGCGAGGGGGCTCTCGGTGCTCGCGACCTACTCCGTGTTCATTATCGCGGTGGCGGTGCTGCTTTCCCTCATCCTGCCGTGGCTGGTGAGGAACCTGATCGACTTCCTCTCCAACGCGCAGGATTACTACGACGCGGGAGTAAACTTCATCAAGCGCTTCTTGGACGAGGACGGGCGGTTCTTGGGGTTCGACGTGCTGTCCTACCTGGAAGATTTTTCCGTTAAGGACCTTCTCTCCAAGATCGACCTCGACCGGCTGAGCCAAATGGCGAGCGGGGTGTTCAAGGCGGGCAGCGCCGTGGTGAAGTTCTTCGTCGCGATGATCCTCTCGGTGTATATGCTGTTGGGGCGCGACCATCTGATCCGCGTGGCGGGGCGGCTGCTCTCGGTGGTCTTCCCCAAAACGGCGGTGAAGAAGGCGTACGGCTATATAAAGCGCGTCGGCGCGATATTCTACAGCTACATCTACAGCCAGGGGCTGGACTCCATCGCGGTGAGCTTAATTATGACGATGCTGCTGCTGATAATGGGGGTGTCCTACGCGCCTCTGTTCGGTCTGCTGATAGGCGTCGGGAACCTCATACCCTACTTCGGCGCGGTGATTTCCTGCGGCGTGGTGGCCATATTCGTGCTGATCACCGACGGCTGGGTGAAGGCCTTAGTCGTCTTGGCCGTGATAGTAGCCGCTCAGCAGTTTGACGCGAACTTCCTGCAGCCGCGCATCGTGGGCCACACGGTGGGGATACGCCCCGTCTACGTGCTGATGGCCATAACGGTGTTCGGCAACCTCTTCGGCTTCTGGGGGATACTGCTCGGAGTGCCCTTAGTCGCGTCGCTGCGTATGATTGTGCTCGATATTATCCGCGTCAAGGAGGAACGCCAGGCGCAAAAGCAGAGGGAGGCGGTCGGGGTCCCGCCCGGGGAGGGCGAGAGCGCCGCCGGGGGAGCCGGAGGAGCGGACCCGGGCGTCCCCGAGGGAGCGGGGGGAGCCGACTCGTAGCCCGTCGGAGTAAAAGCGGACGCGCCGGAGCAAATCCGGGCATATCGAAGCAACCCCGGACCCTCCGAATCGAACCCGGACCCGACGGAGCGAACCCGGACCCGACGGAGCGAACCCGGACCCGCCGGAGCTGACCCCCGAACCCGCCGAGGGAGCGGGGGGAGCCGACTTATAACCCACTGTAGTGAACCTTGAACCCACCGAAGCGACCCCCGGCGCGGGTCCGTCCGCCCCGTAAATAATTCTTGACAAACCCCGCCCCTCGTGGTAAAATAATTGTACCTCTGCGAAAGCGGCGGCTTTCGGCGCGCGTTGTCCTATGTTCCGGGGCGGCGGCGTACACGAGGGAGGCGCGTCTCCGGGCGTGGAATCGGAGAGTACAAAAGGAGGTGCCGTTATATGAGAGTTAAAATCACCCTCGCCTGCACGGAATGCAGGCAGCGCAACTACAACACGACCAAGAACAAGAAGAACGATCCCGACAGGCTTGAGATGAACAAGTATTGCAGGTTCTGCAGGAAACACACCCTTCACCGGGAAACCAAGTAGGAGGCTAAAAGGATACATTGAAGACCGCGAAAAATATCCTGCGCGTCCTCACGGTTGTCTTCTCCGCCGGGGCGCTGCTAATATTCTTTATGGGGTTCGCCCGCTTTATCACCGCCGATGGGAGCGGGACGGCCTCCGGCGCGGTGCTGGCGTTCGGGTCGGATATCAAGATAGCGGGGGAGAGCATTAACCTCGCGAAATCGTCGAAAATCCTTTTCACGATGCTTCTTACCGCCTTCGGCACCCTGTTCGCCGGGCTGTCGTTTAAGTTTAAGTTCCCGCGTTTCGCGTCCGTGGTGTGCAACCTTGCCGCGGCGATTTATATGCTGGTCTACCGCGTCAAAGGCGCGTACTCGTTTGTGGACACCCGCCCGGTGGAGGGTCTTACCGGGCTGGAGCTGACGCCGTTCGTCTGGGTTTTGGTCGCGCTGCTGTTCTTGGCGGCGTTTTGCGGCGCGGCGTTCACCCTTGTGGCGGACTACGTTGAGTGCAAGGGGAAGCTCACCATCCCGAAGCGCCTCGCGCGGATGTTCCGCGAGTACAAGAGCGAGATCAAGAAGATCGTCTGGCCCGGCCCGCGCTCCGTCGTGAAGAACACCGTGGCGGTGCTGATTATGTGCCTTGTGTTGGGCGCGTTTATATGGCTGCTCGACTTTGGCCTCGGGCGCCTCATCGGTCTGATTTTGAGTTAGCGGGAGGTGCGCGGGTTGCCTGATAACAGCGATCACAAGTGGTACGTCGTGCACACCTATTCCGGCTACGAGAATAAGGTGATGACCGACCTCGAGAAGATGGTGGAGAACCGCGGGATGCAGAATCTCATCTCCGAGATCCGCGTCCCCACCGAGACCGTCACCGAGATCAAGGACGGCAAGGAGAAAACCTTCGAGCGCAAGCTCTTCCGCGGGTACGTATTCGTCAAGATGAACGTTACCGACGATTCGTGGTACGTCGTGAGGAACACACGGGGTGTCACGGGTTTTGTGGGCGCGGGTAATAAGCCCGTTCCGTTAAGCGAAAACGAGGTCGCGGCGCTGGGCGTCGAGCAGAGAAGCGTGGAGCTCGCCTACAAGGTTGGCGACGAGGTTCGCATTATAAACGGTCCTCTGGAAGGCTTCACCGGGATTGTCGCGGCTATTGATAAGCCCAACAACTCCGCGAGAGTCAACATCTCCGCGTTCGGGCGCGAGACGCCGGTCGACCTGGAGCTCGGTCAAATCTCTCCCGCCGTAGAGTAGGCGGGGCGGGAAGGCTTTTTTACGCGGGAGGGGGTTATTTCCCCGAAATTACCGCAATTTTATTGGAGGCGTATTGTCAATGGCTCAGAAGATTACGGGCTATATAAAACTTCAAATCCCCGCGGGCAAGGCGACGCCCGCGCCCCCGGTAGGGCCGGCTTTGGGCCAGCACGGGGTAAACATTATGGCGTTCACCAAGGAGTTCAACGAGCGCACCAAGAACGATGTCGGGCTGGTCATCCCGGTAGTCATCACGGTGTACGCCGACCGCTCCTTCAGCTTTGTCACCAAGACCCCTCCCGCCGCCGTGTTGATCAAGAAGGCCTGCGGCATCGAGACCGCGTCCGGCACGCCTAACAAGCAGAAGGTCGCGAAAATTACCGAGGAGCAGGTCCGCAAAATAGCCGAGCAGAAGATGCCCGACCTCAACGCCGCGTCGGTCGAGTCCGCTATGTCGATGATTCGCGGGACGGCG
This sequence comes from uncultured Eubacteriales bacterium, assembly GCA_964406705.1. Classification (GTDB taxonomy): domain Bacteria; phylum Bacillota; class Clostridia; order Oscillospirales; family Acutalibacteraceae; genus CAZRRV01. Next base: position 5,090 of record CAYOSS010000037.1, on the reverse strand, counting down.
CGGAGCATGGGTATCGAGGTAGTCGCGTAACTCCCTTGTGGGAGGATATATCCGCAAGTACCACTTTAACGGGAGGAACATTTTAATGAAACACGGTAAAAAATATAACGAAAACCTTAAGGTAGCCGACCGCTCCAAGCTGTACGACGTGGAGGAGGCGCTCCAGGTCGCGGTGAAAACCGGCACGGCTAAGTTCGACGAGACGGTCGAACTCCACGTGCGCCTGGGGGTGGACTCCCGGCACGCCGACCAGCAGGTGAGGGGCGCTATTGTGCTCCCCAACGGCACTGGCAAGAAGGTCAGGGTGTTGGTTATCGCCAAGGGGGACGCGGTGGACGCGGCTCTTGCCGCCGGCGCGGAGTACGCCGGGAGCGACGAGTACATCGCCAAGATCCAGAACGAGAACTGGATGGATTTCGACGTCCTCATCACCACGCCCAATATGATGGGTCTTGTCGGGCGCCTCGGTAAAATCCTTGGTCCGCGCGGGCTGATGCCCAACCCCAAAGCGGGCACCGTGACCCCCGACGTCGCGAAGGCCGTCGCGGACGCGAAAGCCGGTAAAATCGAGTACCGCCTGGACAAGACGAACATCATCCACTGCCCCATCGGGAAAGTGTCGTTCGGCGCGGAGAAGTTGGGCGAGAACTTTGACGCTCTGATGAGCGCGATAGTCAAGGCCAAGCCCGCCGCCGCCAAGGGGCAGTATATCCGCTCCTGCGTGGTCGCGACCACTATGGGCCCCGGCATCCGCATCAACTCCGCGAAATTCGGGGCTTGACAAACCCCGTTCGCCGGGGTATAATCAGTATACGGATAAGCCCAAGACAGCAGGTTCCGGGGTCCCCGGAGTAAGCGAGCCGCCTGCCGAGGCAGAGCAAACAGTGCCCCGCCGGGGGTATCCTTCGGCGAGACGGGCCGGGGGTTCCCCGGTTTTGCCTGTCCCCGGCGGCGGGGGCGGGCTTTTTGTTGCGGCAAGCCGCGTACCCATCGCGGCATTGGCCGCTTTCGGGAGGTGAAAATTATGCCGAGTGAGAAGGTTTTAGCCGAGAAGCAGCGCCAGGTCGCCGAGGTGAGGGAGCATTTATCCGGCGCGGTGGCGGGTGTCGTCGTGGATTACAAGGGCATCAACGTGGAGAACGACACCAAGCTTCGCAAGGAGCTGCGCGAGGCGGGCGTATACTACGCCGTAGTGAAGAACACGCTGCTGCGCCGCGCCGTGGAGGGCACTGAGCTCTCTGGTCTTACGGAATATCTGTCCGGGCCCACTGCCATAGCCGTCAGCAAGACCGACCACACCGCGGCCGCGCGCATCATCTACGGCGCCGCCAAGAACTCCGACACGTTCAAGGTGAAGTGCGGCTTCTTGGAGGGTCAGGTCGTGAGCGACGCGACGGTGGAGGAACTTGCTAAGCTGCCCACGCGCGAGGTTCTTCTCGCGACCGTGTGCAACGCCTTCAACGCGCCGATAGCCGCGTTCGCGCGCGCCGTGAACGCCGTGGCGGAGCAGCGCGCCGCCGAATAGCGTCCCCTCGAGCGGGGTAAATCCAAATTTTTCCTATAAATATGGAGGTAAATGTTATGGCATCAGAGAAAATTACCGCTATGATCGAAGAGCTTAAGAATATGACTGTTCTGGAGCTTTCCGAGCTTGTCAAAGCCGTCGAGGAGGAGTTCGGTGTGTCCGCCGCCGCTGCCGTCGCGGTCGCCGCTCCCGCCGGTGGGGACGCTCCCGCCGCCGAGGAGAAGACCGAGTTCGACGTGGTGCTCACCAGCGCCGGCGCTGAGAAGATCAAGGTCATCAAGGCCGTGCGCGAGATCACCGGGCTGGGCCTTGCCGACGCGAAGGCTCTGGTCGACGGCGCCCCTAAGACGCTGAAGGAAGCCGCCCCCAAGGAGGAAGCGGAGTCCATTAAGGCGAAGTTGGAGGAAGTCGGCGCGGGCGTCGAGCTGAAATAGCTCCCGACCGTCGGGTATCGTCCGACCGCCGGGTTCGGTTGACTGCCGGGTATCGGCTGGCCACCGGGTTCGGTTGACTGTCGCGTATTGGCAGTCGGGTATCGCTGGTTTCCGGGTATCGACTGGCAGCCGGGTATCGGCTTGAGATGTACGGCGGGGGGCGTCTGCTCTCCGCCGTTGCCGTAGGGGAGAGTGCCCGTGCTGCCGGGAGCGGCGGGTCTTCCTGTGCCGCCTCGGTTGGCGGAGTTGCTTCGGGATCTCCTGTGTCCCCGGGATCGGCGGAGCTGCAGCGGGGCATCCCGTGCCGCCTCGGTTGGCGGAGTTGCTTCGGGATTTCCTACGTCCCCGGGATCGGCGGAGCTGCTGTGGGGTCTCTCGTCCCGCCCCGGTTGGCGGAGCTGTCTCCCCCCGGCTCGCCGGTTTTTCGAGTTCGGCCTCGCTACGCCACCCCACCGGGTACGGTATAGCCGCCCCGGACTCGCCGCTTCTGCCGGGATCAGTCTCGCCTTTCCGGCCTTGCCGGGATAGGTCTCTGCATGCCGATTTTGTCGGGGTCGGGCTCTGCTTGCCGCACCGCGCGGTTTGGAGGATTCGCTCCCGGGTCGCCGGTTTTGCGGAGTTCAGCCCGTCCCGCGCGAGCATAATCACAAAAAAGAGACCCTCTCACGGGGGTCCCTGCGCGGCGTCGGACGGAGCGAGTCTGTAAGCCGAGTTCTGTATTTGGCGGTCATCTGTCTGGAGCGGGAATTGCTTCCGCGCTTCAAGCCACTCGTCCCGGCACATCGGGCAAATGTATAGCCGGAGTCAGTGTTGCTTCGGATAAGGTTTACAGGGCCGCGCAGTCTCCTGCCGGTCGGTGAGCTCTTACCTCGCCTTTCCACCCTTACCCGCCCCGGGGGGGCGGGCGGTATATCTCTGTTGCACTCTCTCTAAGGTCGCCCTCGGCGGTCGTTAGCCGCTATCCTGCCCTGCGAAGCTCGGACTTTCCTCAAGCGGCGGTGCCGCTCGCGACTGCCTGGCTCGCTCCGTCTGCTATTATACACCTTCTCCGCCCGGAGCGCAAGCGGTTTTTATTCCGAGGGAGAGGTTCCTGCCGGATCTTGCTCATCGCCGGGCGAGCAGATGCCGCCCCCCGGACCACTCGCTTATCGCCGGGCGAGCTATTACCGCCGCGCCGGGCCACTCGCTCGGCGCCGGCTGAACTGCGACCGCCGCGCCGCCTGACCGGTTACCGTTTATCAGAAAGGGGAAACAGCCTTGTCAGCGCTTTTCAATAAGGACATACCCCCCGCGTGCAAGTACTGCTCGCGCGGGAAGGACTGTCCCGGCTTATCCAAGACTCTTTGCGAGAGGGAGGGCTTTGTGGAGCCGGAGCACTCCTGCGGGGCGTTCCGCTACGACCCCCTTCGCCGAGTGCCCCAAAAGCCCGCCGACGCACCCGCTCACACCCCGGAGGAGTTCACGCTCTAAGGCGACCCGCTCGCGGTATTGCCCCGAGCCGCGACCGGCGGCGTTTTCCGCTGGTTGCCGCCTTTTCCCGCCGATTGCCGCCGATTACAGGTAACTATGCGGATTCCCGGAGGTTTCCGGCGCTCCTGGAGCTTCTCGCCTTTGCGTAGCGGTTCCCGTCTGTTCGGGCGGCTTCCGCTGGTTCCCGGAGTTTCCCTCGTAGCGCCGACTCGCCGCCGGTTTTATTCGCCCAACAGCCTGTCGTACTCGTTGCAGAGGGGGTAGGCTACGGGCTCGTCCTCCTCTACCGCGATGAAGCGTTCGCTGCTCTCCAAAAAGTAGTTATCCGTGAGGTCGTCGTTTATCTTGGAGACCTCGCCGCTGATGAGCGCCCCGCTCCCGGGTTTCGCGCCGAACGTGTGGTAGACGAACGGGTCGAGCCGCACGCTGTTCCCCGGGGTGACCTCGATCGGCTCACCCGCCGCCGCGCGGTAGGTCATCCCGTCGCTGTAGTACTCCACGTCGCTCTCGCGGTCGAGCCCGCCGTCCTCGGCCTTGCGGTATAGCCTCATTTGCAGCACCCCGCCGCCCCGGTTGATGATGTCCTCGGTCTTGTCCGCGTGGTAGTGGAGCGGGAGGAACTGCCCGTCCGAGAACACAAGGATCTTCTCCGCATAGGGCGAGCCGACGCCGGGCTTGTTTATCAGCCCGTTGCGTATGGTGAACAGCACCCCGCCCAGCGTCTCGAACTTCCCGTGCCCGTAGTCGGTGACGTCCCAGCCCAGCATCAGCTCTTTTACCGCGGCGATTTCGCCCCGGTGCCGCCGCCACTCGGCTAAATCCCAGTATGCGAAGCGGGGGAGCTTCACTCGGTATTCCTCCAAAAGGGCGAGGGTGTCCCCGATGGCGCGGTTGATTTGCGATCTTTTCATATTGTCCTGCTCCTTTGCTTCCTCCCCGGTGGGGGAGGTTTTTGTTTGCCCTGCTTTGCGCTTATTATATACCCGCCGCCGGGTTTTGTCAACGGGTTTGCCTCGCCGGGCGGACCTCGGGAACCCCCGGGCGCCCCGATGCTCTTGGAACGGCCCGGAGTCCCGGAACTCCCGATGCAGTCCGAAACCGGTCGGACCCCCAAAATCTCCCGAAGCAGCACGGAACCGCCCGGAGTCCCGGAACCCCGGAACCCCGGAACCACGAAAGCCCGGAACCGCCCGGAACCCCTCCGAATCAGCCCGGACCCCGCGAAAACCGGTCCCGTATCGGCTGTACCGGCCCACGGGAGCACCCGGTCCCCGGCTCCCCGGAAAATTTTCAAAAATCGCGAAAAAAACACTTGACTTTTGCCCCCCCCCCCCGAGTATAATTTAAGCAGACCGGCGGTTTTGGGGCCGCTGTAATATCAGGTAGGAGGTAATAGTCTATGGCAAACGGTAAGCGTACACGGTTCGCGCCGGTAAAAAGTATGCTGTGCGCGGCGCTATGTCTCGCGCTGCTTGTAGGGACCACGTTCGCGTGGTTCTCGGACGAGGCGAAGACGGGTCAGACGACCATCACTGCGGGGAACTTGGACGTCAAGCTCCAGATTGAGCAGGAGGACGGCACATTCGCCGATGTGACCGACGGTACAAAACTCTTCGACGAGGACGTCATCTGGGAGCCCGGTATGATGCGGGAGAGCGGGG
>CAYOSS010000036.1:0-16159 GCA_964406705.1 uncultured Eubacteriales bacterium | reverse complement strand
AGCTCAGCTGTCCGCAGGTCATCGCGTAAGTTTTCACGGAGAGAGGGAAAGAGCCTCCCTCGCGCTCGTGCCACACGCAGCCCCGGGGAAAAGAACTATCGGTCGCCGCCGGGCTACTCTCGCGCCGGCGAACCCCCGGGGTCTCCCGGCGGGGACTTACCGCACACCTGCGAGCCCCCGAACAAGCAGGCTCGATTCTATCCCCTAAGTATAAGCCCTACACGACACCGGCAAGGCTGCCGAACCCGCGCTGACGGTACCCCCGGGCTATCCCCGCGCCGGCGGGAAGCGATCCCCGGGGCCGGACTGATCCGAACCCCCGGTGCCACCGCGCTACCATCGTGCTGTAACGAGCTCACCAAACCCCCGGTGCCGGGAGGCCGCGCCCTCTCTACCCGAACACCCTCGCCAAAGCCGCCAATATCCTCCGGAAGAACTCTTCTATGCGGGCGGGAAGAGAAGCGTCCGTTGCGCGGGAGCCGGCGGCGGACTTCGCCGGGGCGGGCGCGGAAGCCTTGCCTGAGTCCTCCGACGCGGCGACGGCGGCGGGCGTATCCTCCGGGGTAATCTCCGGGGCGTAGATATTGAACCAGTACACCGTGGAGTAGTTCCCCGCCGGGTGAGCGTCATTTCCGCCGAACCAGACTTTCCCCTGCGGCCCGTTAAGCACTACCTTCTGGTTAAACTTGAGGAAGGCTACCTCGCCGCTTGTAAGCCTGTCGTAGTTGGCTATAAGATCGGTGAGCGAGAGCTTCACCTCCGTAACGCCCCCGTCCGAGTTGATTCTGGTGACGCTTGGAGTGGTCCAGTCCGCCGAGAGGTCGGAAGTCATCCCCCACCAGGGAACGTCCTGCATCGGGGAGACGTAAACCTTTATGCTGACGGTCTTGGCCCCCGCGTCAAGAAGCTTTTGCAGATTTTCGACGGGGATGCCGGGTTTCAGGTAGAAAGCGGGGCTGTCCGCCGGCACGTACCAGTCGACTTTGAGCTGGAAGTATTTTCCGTTATCATCGCTCATAATCAACTTCTCATCTTGGCGGAGGGCGTCGGCGAAAGTGCCCTCCGGGTTCTCGATTTGGTACCTGCCGTAGACCGAAGAGGGGTCGGAGAGGTCGTTGAGATAGTACTTGATAGTGACGGTGTTTTGCCCGGATTTCGCCTCGAACCCGTCCCCGGCGGCGACTTTCCACCAGACGGTGTGCTTGCCCGGCGTCGCGAAGGTGGGCTGCTCGGCGCTCCACTCCTTATTGTCGGCGCTGTAGAGCACCTCCCGGTTGGTGGGGAGATCCTCCGTCACGATGCCGTACTTATCGCCCACCACGACCCCCGGGTCGCCCGAGGTGACCGTCCTGTCGGCGAAAGAGGGCTCTATGGGAGAAGTTTCCAGCGGGGTGATTATCTCGACCGCCCACTGGTCGCTCGCCGTGCCCTTATACGCCACGGTGAAGAGCCCGCCGCTCAACACGCTGTCCCTCTGCTCGATAAGCTTCTTCAGCGGGAAGGCCACCCTAAGAATGCCCGACACCTGCTGAGGGCCCGGCGTCGGCGTGATTTCCGCCTTAACCGAGCACCATGGCGCGGTGACGGTATATGTTTCTCCCCAAAGATGGCCGCCCGTGTTGCGGAAGCGCAGTCCTACCGACACACCCCTGTAGCCCGCGTCGTAGAGCTGTTGCAATTCCTCTTTGCTCGGGAAATCGGCTGGCGTCAACGTAATGGAGGCCAAATTCCCCGCCGAGAACCTGCCCGCGCCGAACGCGAAGGGCGCCCCGGGCGTGCCGCCGGTGAGAGTGAAATTGGAGAAGTCCGCCGCCGGGGTCCAGACCGGCTTTCTCACCGTCCCGCAGACGGAGCAGTTGACGCCGGTCACCGAGTGCCGCTCCTCGTCGACGCGCTCGCCGCAAATCTCGCAGACGTGGTAGTGGCTGTTCCCGTCGCTGTAGTAGCCCGTGCTGACGCTGTGCGCCACGGTTATCTCGAAGGGGCTCATAAAGTCTATCTGAATCTCGTTTTGCGGCACGGTGTTAATGACGAAGAGCAGCCCCTCGTTCGCCGCCGTGTCGAAGTTTTCCACCAGGTCTTTCAGCGCGAAAGCCACGGTGAAGGTCTGCCCGTCCTTGTCCTCGCCGTTGTCGTTGGAGGAGACATTGACGTTGCGGTAGGCCCCGCTCCAGGGCGCGGCGAGGGTTAAATTCATCGCCCAGCCCGCGCTGGTGCCCCCCGAGCCTATTCTGATACGCACCGTGACGGTAACTTCTCGGAGCCCGTCGTCAAGGAGGGCCCGCAGCTGCTCCTTGGTGCGCCCGAGCGCGTTGGCGGTAAATATGATCCCCCTCGCGCCGGAGGCGGCCTCCGTGCAGTTGACCCGCAGCATCGCGAGCGCCCCGTTCCAGCCGGAGGAGATGGAGCGGTCGGTCACGTCGCGATCCCCTTCGTACGCCTTGACGGTGAAGTTGGGCGAGGCGTTCGGGGTGAAGAGATAGCGGTGCACGTCCCCGCAGACCGAGCAGTGCTTCTTTTCCGCGTCGGTGAAAGTGTGCCGTTCGGGGGTGTCCATAACCTCACCGCAGACCGAGCAGGCGTGGTAATGCTCCAAATCGCTCTGGGTGTACTCCTCCGCCACCTCGTGGGAAACGGTCGCTACAAGGGGCTTTACCACTTCCACCGCAATGCTGTTGTCCACGCTGTCCTTAAAGGTGAGGCGGAGCAGCCCCTCCGACATAGCCTTCCCGTAATTGTCGATTAAGTCCTTAAGCGCGAACTTAAAGTAGACCGTCTCCACATCGAACATTTGGGAGACGTACGGCTCGTGCCCGCTCCAGGGCGCGGCTACGGCGATATCGGCGCCCCACCATTTGCCGCCGGTAATCCTGAAGCGCACCGCTCCCGTCAGCTCGCGGTAGCCCCTCTCGTATAAGGCTTTCAGCGCGGCGAGGACGTCCCCCTCGAAATCGAAGCCCAAGGCTTTCAGCATTATCCCGGTATCGTTTGGCACCGGCGGGATCTCGGTGTAGGAGTACCCGTCAAGATAGGGCTTGCCGTTCGCGGTCGCGGCGCCCCCCGCCGAAACACTGAAGTTGCTCGCGTCGGCTTTCGGGGTGAACACATTCACCCCCACGACGCCGCAAACGTCGCAGGTGTAGCCGTTTTCGCCGAAACGGTGCTCCTCCTCGGTGGCCTCCTCCACCGCGCCGCATATCTTGCAGACCCGGTAATGCTCCGTAGCGGTCTGCTCCCAGATATCGGAGAAGTCGTGATCGGTGGTGAGGGTGATCGGGGTCATAATGTCGAACGACCAGGAGTCCTGGGGGGCGTTGGTGTTCACCTTGAAGAGCCCCTCGCTCGCCACCTTGTCGAAATTATCGATCAAATCCTTTACGGGGAACTTCACCGTAAGCGGCACCCCGAAGCCGTCCGGCCCGTTGCGGTCGAACCAGGTGGAATAGGAAAGCCCGCTCCACGGCGCGGTAACCATAACGGTCATGGGCCACTCGTACCAGCCGCTCCCCGCCACGTGGTTGATCCTGAAGCGGAGGGTCCAGACGACCTCAGTCACGCCCGCGGCGTAGATTTTCTCGAGTTCCTCCTTGACGGAGATGTCGAGGTTATCCGAAAAGACTATGATGTTAGCCGCGGCGTTGCCGTCCACCGAGAAATGCGCCAAAGCCCCCTCGTAGGGCGTGGGATAGGCGACGTCGTGCTCCACGCCGCCGTTGTTCGCCTCGGCCCTGTAGTTGCCCGAGCCGGTGGCGGGGGTGAGCAGCGTCGCGGAAAGCGGCCCGCAGACGGAGCATTTCCCGTCCTTGAGCGTGTGGGCGGCGACGTCCTTCTTCTCCCCGCAGATGGTGCAGACGTGCCAGTGGGAGTCGATATCCTTGCGCCAGTCGGTGGTGAAGTCGTGGTCGGTGACTATCTCCACGCCGGTGAAGAAGAACTCGTAGACGTCCCACGGGTCGGACTCGAAGAAGAAGTTGAACAGCCCGTTAGCAGAAATCTCGTCGTAGCGCTCTATAAACTCCCGCAGCGAGAAGCGGACCGTCAGGTTGCCCTTCTCCACCATACCCTCCCACACGCGGGAGAAGTAGGGCGAGGAGACCGTGATGTGACCGCCCCAGCCCTTGCCGCCTATCGCCTTTATCCCCACGGTAAAGCGGATCTCGGTCCTCCCCGCGTCGAGGAGGCGCTGCAACTCGGCCTTGCTTTTTAAGTACGATGTCGGTTTAATCGTGACCGTCCCGCTGCCGATGGGGAGGGTCAGACGGGGCTGGTTGCCCAGGTCCCCCTTGAACCAGTCCACCGCTATCTTCTTGCCGCCCGTACCCCAAAAGGTGAAGTTGTCCCCGTTTAAGCGCGGGATAAAGAGGTAGTCGCCGTCGCCCACCGTCGTGGTGTCGGCGTAGTCGCGGGAGGGGTAGACGGGGTCGGCCTGGACCCGGGTCTCGGTCTTGGTACCCGTCGCCCCGCAGAACTCGCAGACCAACTTCCCCGCGGCCACGGTCTTGGCCGCCATACCGGTGGGGCTTTCGGTCCACTTGTGCGAGCCGAGGTCGAACACCTCGCCGCAGTTCACGCAAATGTGCCAGTGCTCCTCCTCGTCGTGGTAATACTCGCCCGTGGGGACGTGCGCCGCGAGAGGCAGCTTCTCCACCTTGGTCTCCCCGCAGTCGCGGCAGGTGTAGCGGACAAGCCCCTGCCGGGTGCAGGTGGATTCGGTGAGCACCTGCCTGTCAACCCAGTTGTGCACTCCGCCGTCGCCCCGGGGACCGTTCCCGCTCTTCCGCCAGGGGGCGAGGATCAGCAGCGCGACGGCAAGGGCGATGACGGCGGCTCCCGCCGCTCCGCCTATTATAAGCGGCTTTTTATACCGGCGGTACCACGGAATCTGTTGCAAAGAACCGTTCGAGGCTTTATTGTTGCTCATTTTCTACCTCCTTGTGCTCCCCTGTCGCGGGGGGCGGGTCGCGTTTATGGCGGAATCGGGGTGAGCCGGCGCGGCCTTTTGGGGCTTACCGCGCTTTCGTGATGAGGGCGGGCCGCGGTTTTAGGCTTACCGCGCTCCGCTCTGTGATGTGGGCGGGTCGCGCCTTGCGGCTTACCGCCCGCGCCTCGCTCTGTAATATGGGGGGTCGGTCGCGGTTCCACGGTCTGCCGTACCTCGCCCGGTGATGCGGAGGGCGGGTCGCGCTTCCCCCGAAGAACCTCCCGGCGACGGGCGGCGAGAGGGATGCGCTCCCGGGCTTCCCCAAGCGCGGAGCCGGCGCGGGATTGCGCTCAAGAGCTTTTCCGAGCGAGAAACCTTGCGAGGCGCTCCCGGGCCTTCGGGAGTGCGGGTCCGCGCAGACGGTCCCCGAGCTTACCGGAGCGCGGAGACGACGCGGGGCGCTCCCGGCATTTCCCGGGCTCGGAACCGTGTTGGACGATCCCGGGCTTTCCGGAGCGCGGGGCGGAGCAAAACTACACTCCCCGGGCTTTCCCGGGCGGGAAACCTGAGCGGGCTACACTCCCCAGGCTTTCTTGAGCGCGGAGACGGTGCGGTCCCGGCCCTCGCCCGTGGTAGCGACACCGAGCAGCCCCAGATCCCGGCAAAAGGCCGCTCTGGACGCGGTGTCGGTGTCATACAGGCACACTAAGAGGAAGCGGATCGATACGCGCTCGAGCTCGATCCTGCGGCGAAGCGTCGCCTGCCGCCGAAAGGGAAGATCGCTCTCATCCACGGCTCGCACGGCGTCGGAAAACAGCGCGTCCCAGCGCCTGAGCTGCTCCTCGCTCCATATATCCCGCCGGACAATCTCGAAGTAGATGTACCACTCCACGCCTATGCCCTTCTCGCGGTGCCACTTCTCGTTGTTTTGCAGGATCTCGTCGTACACCGTCCTGACGTAGGGCACGGCGATGTCGAAGTACGCCCGGAAGAAGTTGTCCGTGAGCGCCGCCTGGTCGTCGTCGACGTTCCAGAGGAGCTTGGCGGTGATGTAGGTCTTGAGCCTGTCGAAAGCGGTGGCGTTCTCCTGAGTGTGCTCCCCCTGATCGTAGAAGCACCACACGCCGAGGTCCCGGCAAAAGCGGTAATTCTCCTGCGTCGTCGGGAACCAGTCGTAGGGGGCTAAGTAATACCTGAAATCCGTCTGATAGAACCAGGTGAAGAGCCGCCGGCAGAGCACCCCCCAGCTGCGGAGGTTGTTCGCGAACTCCGCATTCTCCGGGGCGGTGATGGGCTTGCCGTAATCCATCTCGATGGGGGCGTATATGACGCCCACGTTGTCCCGGAGCACCATTTCCGGCGCGGTGGGGACTATCTTGCCGCCCTCCTCCTTTACGGGGGCTTTCAGCGACCTGCAGTAGGCGAAGGCGACAATAGTGATGTCGTCCCGAAGACCGATTTCCCTCTGCCAGGCGGAAATGTCGTCGGCGAGGCGGTTCAGGAAGAGATTTTGCGGCGCGGCCTCGGCCCCGTACTTCGCGGCGTAAGCCTTGCAGCGGGGGCATTCGCACCACTGCACCCCGTCGTTCTGGGTGACGGAAAGGTTGGGCTTGCCGGGGTTCTCCAGAATGGTGCGCTTTGCCACCTCGAGGACAATTTTGTACGCCTCTCCCCCGTCCGCTAAGTTGGAGTAGCACACCTGCCGCCCGCCACCCGGCTGGTCAAGCTCGGGGCAGTACCAGTCGGGGTGGGCCTCGCCGTATGTCTCGTAGGGCAGGTAATCCAGAATTGTGTGGAACCACTTGCCCTTGGGATCCGCCCAGATCCCGTCGTGCAGGCGCAGCAGGTCCCTCTGCCGCCGACGGTCCGGCATGGAGGGCAGATAAAGCCGGTAGGGGAAAGACGGCTCCTCCGCGTCGTCGAAAACCGGGAGAACGTCGTACTCGCGCGGGGTGAAGCTCCACTCGTCGGCGGCGTAGGCCTCGTAATCGAAGAGCCTCTTCAGCACATCCTGCACTCCGTACAGCACTTCCCGGGCGGTCGGGGCGCCCACGCGGACGCGTTTCCCGTCGCTGCGGGCGGTAAACCCGTGCGGGCGGGTGTAATCCCCCGTACAAAGGGTGACGATGAAGTCCGCCTCAGCCTCGCTCTCCACATAAAGCACTTTGCGCAGCCCCGCCGAGAGCCCCTCTTTTAGAAACAGCGCCGCCGCCGGGGCGTTTTCCGCCCCCGAAACGCAAACTTTCCTCACTTCGCCTTATCCTCCTTCGCTACCGCAGGTAGATGTCGCCGAAGTACATATTGTAGCCAATGCCCTTGCCGTTCTCCAGGTAGTAGTCGAGCGGGTTGGAGGTGATAAGCAGTATCGGCGTGCCCTCCACCGCGTAGGAGTCGTAATACGCGATGAACTTATCGAGCGGGAACTCCATCTCCAGCCACTTGCCGGTGGGAAGCGCCTCCGTGATGAAATCCGCGCACTGGAACTGTAGGCCCACCGCCTTCGGGTGGTCGGTGTAGAACGGCACTACAACCTTGCTGTACCCCGCCTTTAGGTAGCGCTGCAATTCCGCCTTGGTAAGCTCTAACCTCCAGGACAGGCCGGGCTTATAATGATTTGAGAAATTCTGCACATACACCGCGCCGCGCCCGGATATGGTCCCCTCGTCGGCGATCTTGCCGACGTCGTTCGTCCAGTGCGTCCCCTTGGTGATACCGTTTGTGCGGGGGAGGTCGCCGCTGTAGAAGAGGGTATTGCCCGAATTGTAAGTAAAGAGCCTGTGTCGGCTGACTTTAACCGGGACTTTAACGGTGAGATTATCCTTGTCGCTTGAGTAGGAGACGGTGATGTAGGTCTCCCCCTCCGCGACGGCGGTGAGCCGCCCCGCCGCGTTCACGGTGACGACACCGGGGTCGGCGGAAGTCAGCGTAGCCTTCTCGTTAGTCGCCGCGGAGTCGAGGTAAATCTTATAGGAAAGCGTAGCGGTGCGGTCTCCCGCGTAAAGCCCCATATCCACCCGCGCGGGGGCGTCTATATAGTTTAGCTTCGCCACGACGGCCTCGAAGCTGTCCTCGGTGTAGTCACCGTCCACCGTGGCGGAAGCTGTAATGGTGACCTTCCCGCCCGAAACGGTGGTCACGGTGCCGTCCTCCGAGACGGCGGCCACCCCCTCGTTGGAGGATTTCCAGGCGACTTTGGCGTCCGGGGTCTCGTATCCCACCGTGACAGCGGCCCGGAGCTTGTAGGTGTTCCCCAGGTAGAGGGTAGAGGCCTTATTGAGAATGCTTACTACGGGAACGTAGGCGTTCTCCACGGTGACCTCGAAGGTGGTGACGTTGCCCTCGCCGTCAGTCGCCGTCACGGTGGTCTTCCCCTCGGATACGCCCGCGACTATACCTCCCGTGACCGTCGCGATGTCGGGGTCGCCGCTCATCCAGCCCACGTTCTCGCCCGGCGCGGTGAGGGTGAGCGTCTCGCCTATCTTGACGGCAAACTTCCCTCCGGCGGGCGCGGCATCATCCCCGCACCCGCAGAGCAAGACCAGCAGACAGGCGCACAAAACCGCCGCTAAAACACGTTTTCTCACTTTTATAAGCCCCCTTCTTCGCAATACCGCGTGCAATGCCGCCCTAAAGCAATACCGCTGAGTGATGATTGGCGGAAAATGCCGGGCAGATGGCGCCCGGAGCCGTTAGGCGGTCACCCGGCGGCGCCGCCCTAATACGGCATACCGTCGATCCCGGTGCCCTCGTTGAAGTTCCCCACGCCGAGCCGGCGCATATCGTCCTTGATCCCCGCCGCGTACCCGTAAAAATCGCTGTCGCCTATCATACCCTTGTAGAACAGGGCGGTGAGGTGGCGCGGAGAGATGCTCTCAAGGCAGATCCTGTCGTAGATCTTTTGGTAGAGCTCCGGATCGCTCTTTTTGTACTTCTCGATCGCGGCGTAGGCCTCGTCTATGTACCCCAGCCACTGGTGAAGCGTCCCGTAGGGCCAGAAGTTGCGGTTCTCTATGTCGAAGTATATCCCCCCGGTGACGCCCATATTCTCCCGCAGGTAGGCGAAATGGAGGCGCAGCCCGTCGAAGTACTTCCTCATAGCGGGGGCGGCGTCGCGGAAATTGTGCTCGAACCAGGCGTCGGTGAGCGCGTCCACATCCGCGTCCACGTCCCACATAAGCTTGGCGTTGAGGAAATTCGCTAAGTTGATGAAGCCCGTGCCGTTGCGCCCGGAGTAGTTGCCCTGCCAATAGCAGTACTTCACCGAATGCTCCTTGAAGTAGCGGAAATTCTCCTGCATCGTCTGGAACCCGTCGTAGGGGACGAGGTAATGGCTGAAGTTGATCACGTAATTCCACAGATACAGGTTCTTGGAGAGGACGTTCCACCCCGCGAAGTTGCGCCGCTCGGAGGGATTGTAGTCCTCCTCGTAGTAGCTGTGGTAGTACTCGGTGTCGGCGGGGGCAAGCATCACTCCCGCGTTGTCGCGCAGCACCACCGTCTCGTCGATGGGCGAGTAGGTGCCGTCCGGGTTCTCCTTGACCGGCGCGTCCACGTAGCCGTTGTACGCCGCCATAACGACGGTCATTTTACGGCCGGGGTCGGTCTCGTCCAAGTGCGCCTGAACGGCGTCCGCTATCTCGTTGACTGCGTGGATCACCGCCGCCGAAGCGCAGCCGCCGTACTTCTCCATCATAGCCTTGCAGTCGGGGCAGAGACAGTATGTGCGGGTGTCCTCTATAAAGACGCAGGTGCTCTCCCGCCCCACGCCGGGGTTCGCGTCCACCTGGGCTATGACCGCCTCTTTGAGCCTCTCCACCACCTCGGGGTTGGTGAAGCACAGCTGGCGGATCTCGGTCTTTACGGTGCCGTCGGGGTTTAGCTCCCTCGCGAACCAGTCGGGGTGCTCCTCGCGCGTGGTGCCGATCAGCTTAAAGGTGTTGTGCGCCCCCGCCCCCGCGAAAACGCTCTCCCACTGCACGGTGCGCAGATTGCTGCGGTACTCGCCGTTGGAGATCATCTGCCCGGTGTATATCACCCTGTAGTCGAAATCCGGCGCGTCGGAGTATTTGAGCTTCGGCAGCGGCACGGTGACCGACTGCTCGTAGTAGGTCTCGTCCGGGGCGTAAAATTCCAGCTTGAAGAGCTTGCCGAGCAGGTCGTACGCGCCGTAGTAGTTACCCAAGTCCCCTCCGCCGCAGACGAACACGCTCTTGCCCTTCGTCTCGATGTGGAACCCTTGACTACCCTGGTCGTCCCCGGAGCCGGAAAGCCCCGCTCCCTCGGCAAACCCGTTGTCGCCGAAGCTGATTATCTCGGCGTCCTCCGACCAGACTCGGCTGTCGGTGACCACGGGCAGATCGATGCCGGTGACGGTCCCGAACCAGCGGGCAAAGTCCGACGCGGCGAGCTTGGTCTGCTCCCCGGCGCCGGGATCGACTAAGACGGAGTACGAGCTTTTCCCGTTTTCCGCTATAAAGTCCCCCGTCGCGGAGCCGCCCCCGGTTTTCCCGCCGCCGCACGCTGCGAGGGTCGCCACCATAGCGAGCGTAAGGACGAGCGCTACCAATCTCCGCTTCATTTCGCGCCTCCTACCGTAACTTTAACCGTCGCGTAACCCATATTCCCCGCCTCGTCGTAGGCGATCCCGTAAAGGGTGTAGGTCCCCGCCTTGGAGAAAACGGCCGTCCCGCTCTCGCCCGTGGCGGTGAGAATGCCCTCCTTGCTCTTGTAGTAAACGTAGACTTTGGGCAGGTTCTTGTCCGCGTCCTTCTTGACGCTGAATATCCCGGTGACGTCGATCGCCTCGCCGACATTGGCTTTCAGCGACTTCTTCTCCGCCGACACGACGGGCGGGGTCTCGTCAAGCACGTTGACCGTGACGTTGACCTCGCTCGCGGGACCCCCGTTGTCGTCCCACACGGTAAGCGTCAGCACCCAGGCGCCCGCCGTGGATAGCTTGACGTTGTAGCGGGCGGGGTCCACGTTTTGCAGCACCTTCCCATTAGTCGCCTTGGCGTATGAGCCGCCGGGGAGTTTAAGGGAGAGCTGGATGTGGGCCTCGGTGCTCAGCACGTCCGCCACGGTGGCGGGGGTGAGCTTCAGCGTCTGGTCCAGCGAATAGGTGGGCTTCACGGGGCTCTGCAGCGCGTAGGACGGGTGGATGCGGTCCTTCATATCCGCCGAGGTGAGGGGTTGCCCGTTCACGTTGATAAGCTCCATCATCACTCCCGGCTCGGCGTCCAGAAACTCCACGGCGGCCCAGACAAGCCCCGACGAGAAGCCCCGGAACTTCCCGCCGCCGGAGTATTCCGCCACGGCGACGCTCAGCGTCCCCGCCGAGGTCACGCTCTTGGTCGCGGCGTCGTAGCCGATGCTGAAGTAGTAGTTGGTGACGTGGTCGAAAGTCCCGTTGATGACGTACTCCGTCCCGCCGTTCACCGAGAGCAGAGAGGTGAGCCTGTCCTCGGGGTTGGGGGAAATGGTGACGGCGATGCTTTGCGAGGGGTTCCCGCTGTCGGTAAGGGTGAGCCTCACGGCGCCCAAAGCCGGGTTGTCCGCGCCACGGACTCCGATGTTAAAGTTAAAGTTGAACCCGTCCGCCAAAAGGGTGTTGGCGAAGAAGAAGGACGCGCCGCCGTTCGCCCGCAGGAAATAGTTGGCGTTACCCTCCACCGTGGTGAGCGCGGCGTTCTGAGGGATAATCAGCCCCGCGACGTTGAAATCGCCGTTCGCCTTGTCGCCTACGTAAAGCCGGCGCACGGGGATTTTATACTCGCGGGTGAGCTCCCCCTTGCCGCCGCGCCAGACGTAGGTCACCGTGGCGGTGGTGCCGTTATTCCCCGCGGCGGTGAACGCCCCGCCGTCAGCCTTGCGCCGGGCCGCGCCGTCGGTCACGTAAACCTCGGGGGTGACTTCTTTTTTGGAGCCGGAGGAGTAATCCGCGGCGGCGGGAACGGGCAGAGTGTATTTCCCGCCGTCAAGCAGCGCCCTCGGGAGCACGGGGTCGGTGTTCAGCACTGGCAGGTCACCCGCCGCGACCTTGACCGTGTAGGAAAGCGTCGTCTCCTGCTTTATGTAATCGGTAAACGAGTATGTGACGGTGTAGTCCCCAGCCTTCTCCGGGGTGAAAGCCCCGCCCCCCAGCTTTACCGCCTTGCCGGAGGGGTCTGTGACGGACAGTTTGCGGAGCCTCGGCGCGCCGCTGCCGCCGGAGAGGGTGTATTCCGCCGTCGCGACGTTCTCCCCGCAGAGCGCGCTCTCGCGGTGGCGAGCAAGCGTCGCCTCGAGGGGGAGCTCACTTACGGCGGTGACGGGCAGGCGAAGCTCGGTCTCGTTGCCGTAGAAGTCGCGGGCGGTGTATAGCAGAGTGTATGTTCCCGCTTCCGTGGGGGTGAAGGAGCCGTCGTCCGTAGAGACGAAATACTCGCGGTGCCCGTCGCTCTTCAGCACCCGCCGGGTGACGGTGGTCTTGCCGCTGCGCGCGTCCGCCGCGGTCGCGGGGAAGAACGGGTAAGCCTTGCCCACCACCGCGCGGGGCAGGTTATCGGGGGAATACTCCTCCTTGGAGCTCCCGCCCGTCTTCAGGTTCGGGGTGATGACGGGCCCCGCCGTGTCGGTGACCACCGTGTCGCGGAGATCCTGCCCCGCGAGCTCGGTCACGAGCAGCCTCGCGGTGGAGGAGGAGAAGTTGCCTCCCCAAATGGAGAGCCGCACCTCGCCCGTGGTGAAGCCGGGGAAAGCCTCCTTATACAGTGCGGTGTCCTTCAGCCGGGTGATAACCTTCGCCGCGTCGCCGAAAGTGCCGTTGGCGTTCCAGCCGTGGGTGCCGTAAAGAGTGGCGGTCTCGTTGTCCCAGCCGAGGTTCATCCCCGCCTTGATATACCCCCCGGAGTAGGAGGGGTTATCCAGCCCCGTAAAGCTGATGCGGGTGATGTAGCCGTATATGCCTCCGCGCACCGGCGACTGCTTGTCCACCGAGTCCATCTTAAGACCGACAAGCTCGTCCTGGTTGGACCCCTTAGCCTTGGTGTAGGAGAGCGCGACGTGCTCCTCGTCGTCCAGGATGTTGATGTCGACGTAAATATCGGGGTCGTACGCGTCGGTGAGGCGGATATTCAGCTCACCTATATCCCGCACCCCGCGCGTGTAGGGGAGGAGGTATACCCCCATAAAATCGTAGGCGTCGGGGAAGCGCAGGGAGGATAAGTCGAGGACATTCCCGAACTCGTAGGTGTGGCCGCTCTTGAGCTCGATTAACAGCCCCTCCTGCCCGCCGGGGAAGTAGCCCTCGTCGTAACTGCCGAACTTCGCGCTGTTATCCTCGCCGTGGAGCAGCGCCCCCGCCGTGAACGGGTGGGTGTAGTTGTACTTCCCGCCGCCCGGCAGAGTGCAGCGGAACTCCAGTGTATACACGCCCTCCTCGGAGAGCACCGTGTTGTTCTTAACCGCCTTGCCGGAGGGGAACCTCAGCACCGTCTCGACGGAAGCGGGTTTGCCCCCGACCGTAACCGACGCGGCGGGCAGGGTGAACGCGTCCCCGGCGTAAAGCCCCGCGTCGCCGCGGCGGTAGTCTATCGCGGGCAGGTCGCCCGACACCTCCACGGTGAAGCTGTAGGTATCGTCGAGGTAAGGCTCCGCGCTCAGGTAGTTAAAAACGTATGTCCCCGGCTCCGAAAAGTCGAACTTCACCCCGTCCACGCTCCGCCCGGAGGAAATCTTCTCCCCGTCGCGGGTGACTATGTACTGCGTGTGGCAGAAGCCGCTTTTATATAAGGATGTGGTAAACAGCACCTCGGGCAGGGTCACCTTGCTCCCCGTGCCGACCCGCGCGAAGGGGAACTCGTTGCCCAGCGTCACCCCGCTCTCGGGGAACTCGGTCAGTACGTTGATGTCGTAAGAGACCTCCTTTACCCCGTAATCCGTCGCGGCGGAAACGGTAAGGGTGTAGACCCCCTCTTCCGCCGTGGGGAAGGAGAGCCCCGCGCTCCACTTTTGCTCGGCGAGGACCGTCGCCCCCTTATGGGTGACCCGCACCGAGGCGTCGTGGGAAATCCCGGAGGAGGGCTCGTAGACCGCCGGCGAGGGGACGATGTAGGGTACCCCTCGGACGCCGTCGCAAGCGATTTCCGCGTAAACTCTGGGGACGCCGGA
Organism: uncultured Eubacteriales bacterium; assembly: GCA_964406705.1. Lineage (GTDB taxonomy): Bacteria > Bacillota > Clostridia > Oscillospirales > Acutalibacteraceae > CAZRRV01. The sequence goes on along the minus strand of CAYOSS010000036.1, from coordinate 2,088 downwards.
CCGCGCAACGGCGGAATCGAGAGGGGTCGCGTTAATCCCCGTGAAAAGGATCTCGGACTTCTCTCCCTCGCCGCCCGCCGCGGTGTAGCCGACCGTGTACTCGTTGTAGGAGAAGCTGCCGGCGGGAAGGGTGACGTCTCCCCCGGACGCCGATATGACGAAGGTCTCCTCGGCGGGGCGGGCCTTGGCGGTGATTTCGCCGTCGCAGATGAGGGCTATGTCCCCCGTGGGGGTGGTGACATAGAGGGACGAGCCGCTCTGCCGCAGCGGGATGGTGAACTCATCCTCGCCGTCGTCGAAGGAAAGCTCCCCGGAGGAGGTTTTCATCTTGAAGGTCAGCTCGAACTCCCCCGCGGTCGGGTGAGCGAGCTCCACCGTGGCGGGAGCCGCCCCCGTGAAGAGGTAGCCCGCCGGGTCGCTCTCCGTCGCGGGCGCGAACCCGCCGGAATAGCCCGTCGCGGAGAAAAGGTCCCCCGCGAAGACGCGGGCCCCGTTTTGCCCCAGAGCGACCGTGATCGTCACCGCCAACAGCGCGACCGTGAGCGCGGCCGCCAGCGCGCCGACTAAGAAGGTTTTGCGGTGTCCCCGCGCCCCGCGGCCGGTGGCGGGTTGATTTGTCTTCCGCGCCCCGCGGGAGCCGCGCTCCTCCCGTGCCCCGGATGTCTTGCTCGACGCCCGACCGGTCGGGGAAAGGCTCTCCTCCCGGTCAACGGAAGAAAGGCTCTCCTCCCGGGCTTCGCGGGACCCGCGCTCTTCCCGGACCCGGGGGGTCTCGCGCGGCTCCAAAGTCTCGCGGGACCTCTCACCCCCGCGCGGGGGAGCATAAACGCCGGACTTTTCCCTCATCGTAACATCTCCTTCGCTGTAATCCGTCGCCTGTCGGCTCGCCCTAAAGCGCCGCCTCGTTATGCTGATCGCGGTCCCGCTCTCCCGGGGGGGTCGCGCCCGTCAAGATAAGATCTCGCCGGAGCGGCAGGACCACCCTGCCAAATTGAGATCGCGTATAAGTGTCAGGGGCTATCCTTTAGCCGGGATTTTACCTAATGGCGGGGCGGTGTCTTTGTGCAACATTCACAGAATATCAACCCCCCCCCCGTGATTTTGTGCATTCTAACAAGTCATTATACACAAAATCCCCGGCTTGTCAAGCCTAATTGAGCTACAGGATTTTGGTTATTTATACCCGGTTTGCTCTCATTTATTGAGAACCAGATAGGGATGGGCGCGGAAAAGCCCGGCGGCAAGGCATAAAAAACCGGCCCGCCATAGGGTGAGCCGGGAAATATGCCGTTTGCTATTGCTGAAAGTCGTCGTAGTGCCCCTCGCAGGAGGTGATGTAAACCACGCCGTCCCGCACAAAATACACAATGCGGTTAGCCGCGTCAATCCGGCGGCTCCACCATCCGCTGAGATTGCCCCGCAGCGGCTCGGGCTTACCGATCCCCTCGAACGGGCTTCTCAAAATGTCGTTGATCAGCTGATTGATCCGCTTGAGCGTCTGCTTGTCCCGCGCCTGCCAATTCAGGTACTCCTTCCAGGCGCGGTCCTCCCAAAGGAGCTTCATAGCTCCGCCTCGATAAGCTCGTGCTCCGCGAACCTCGCCCGGCCGCTCTTGACGTCCCGCATAACGCCCTCGAGATAGCGGATGTTCTTCTCCGAGTAAAACGGGTCTCCCGCAGCCCGCTCTGCAGCCTCCTCGTTGGGGTCGTCGGGGTCGTCCGAGGGGATATGCTCCTCCTCGCCCACTTTGCGGGCAAAATCGGTGAAGGCCTCGTTCATAGAAAGCCCCAGTTCCTTGCAGACCGCCTGCATTTTGAGCTTCACGTCCTCATCCAGCCTGATACTGACTCTTACCGTCCGCGCCATTCCTCGCGCCTCCCTTCTTATGCATATTATACATCCTCTCACGGGGAAATCAAGGGGGTTACCCCCAACCGGCGCCGATGGTCGCCGCGCTTCGGGGGTAGCCCTGTGACGGCGGGGGCTTGCTCGGCTCCGCCCGTCCCCGTTGCTTTTTCTCGCCGCGCGAGGGTAGCTTGCTTTTTCCCCAGCTATGCTGGGGAACGATGTCCGCTTTTCTTCTCTTCG
>CAYOSS010000035.1:0-16505 GCA_964406705.1 uncultured Eubacteriales bacterium | reverse complement strand
GATAGCTGCGAGCTTGCCCCAACCTGCGAGCCTTTTGCATCCGACTCTGCGAGGCTGGAATGAATACGGCGAGGCTGCCGAACCGGCACCGGGGGTACATCCGGGCCCCCCTCGCGAAGCGAACCGTAAGGGCAGCGGTACAGGTGGCGGCTGCCCCATAACCTCTCAGCGTTCGGCGTAGAAGTAAGCCGGCGCGCTGAACTTCTTTTCTGTCCGCTTTTCATAAGGGGCCCCCGCGGCGCCGTAAGGCGTCGTGGGGAGAGGAGGAGCAGTGGAATGAGCGAGCTTTTCACGCTTTAGCGTGGAAACGAGCGATATGGAACTTGCGACGACGAAGGCGGACCGTTCCGGCGCAGAGAAGAAAAGCGGACATCGTTCCCCAGCCCAGCTGGAAAAAACGGGAAAGCTACCCTCGCGCCAGCGAGAAGAAGCCAGCGAGAATACGTGGTGTCAGGGGCGGCGGGATCGCCGCACTATTCCGGCGAAGAGAAGAAAAGCGGACATCGTTCCCCAGCCCAGCTGGAAAAAATTAGAAAGCTATCCCGCGCAGCGAGCAGCAGCCCTTGGAGCCGGGCGGAGCCAGAGCGAGCTGCCGGCCCCGCAAAGCCCCCCGCGCCAGCGAGAAGAAGCTCCCCCAACATCCGTTACTCGCCGATAGCCGAGCGCTATCGGTAAAACAAAAAAGGAGGTCCGGCGATGAAGGCTGTCATAATCGATTCCCCCGGGAAAATCAGACTGGCGGACGTCCCGGTGCCCGCCCCCGCGCCGGGGTTCGCGCGGGTAAAGGTGAGCGTCGCGGCGGTGTGCGCCACGGACTTGGAGATCCTCTCGGGCGGGATAGCGGCGCGCTATCCCGTAACCCCCGGCCACGAGTGGAGCGGCACCGTCGACGCCGTGGGCGACCCCGCCGACGGGGGGTGGCTGGGCAAGGCGGTCGTCGGCTCGTGCGACGTCGTTTGCGGGAAATGCCCCGCCTGCAGAGCCGGGAAGTGGCGCTACTGCGAGAGCTTCGAGGAGATAGGCTTCAAGCGGGACGGCGCCTACGCGCAGTACGTTAATGTCCCGGTTTACGGGTTGGTGGAGAAGGCGGAGAATGTCTCCTTCGAGCAGGCGGCGCTCTGCGAGCCGCTCGGGGTCGCGCTCGGCACTCTTAAGAAGGCCCGCGCCCGCTTCGGGCAGACGCTCGCGATATTCGGGGCGGGCTCTATCGGGCTTTCGATTTTGGCGGCGGCGAAGGCGGCGGGGCTGTCGCGTATCGCCGTCATAGCGGCAAGCGAGAAGAGACTGGGCGTCGCGCGGGAGCTTGGGGCGCACGCCGCGCTGTCTACCGCCGACCCCGGTTGGCGGGAGGAGCTGCGCCGGCTCCACCCGGGGGGAAGCGACCTCATAGCGGACGCGACGGGGGACGAGACCTGCATATCCTCCGCGCTGAAGCTGCTTCGCAAGGGCGGGACGTTAGTCCTCGCGGGGTACGGCAAGGGCAGGGAAATGCGGATCCGTATGGACGACATCCACATCAACAACCTGCGCGTGGTGGGCGCCGGCAACAACTGGAACCTTCACCGCGAGGCTATGGAGCTGATGCGTAGCGGCGCGGTGGACTTGTCCCGGTTTATTACGGCGAGGTTTCGCTTAGAAGATTATGAGAAAGCCCTGTCCCTCGCCGCGACCCGCCCGGCGGGCTTCGTCAAGGCGGTGTTCGTCAATGAGTAGCGGCTCTTTTCCCTTGGTGGAAGGTGGCGACGCGGCGCCGGGGCTCCGGGCGCCAGACCGCGAGAGCGAACGCTCCGCTACCGTTTTTCCCGCCCGCGTTTCCCCCGCCCCGCGAGGGGACGGCGCGCCCTTGTACCTGGGGCTTGACCTCGGCACGTCCTCGGTTAAGGCTCTGCTCTGCGCCGGGGGAGAAGTCGTAGCGCGGGAGAGGGAGGGCTACTCCGGCGGCCGGCTCGCTACCGTCAAGACCCTTTGCCGCCGCCTTGCCGCCGGGTGCGACCTCTCGCGCCTTGCCGGGATGGGGCTTTCCTCGCAGGTGGGCACCTACATAGTGGAGAGCGGCGCGGGGGCGCGGCTCGCGGAGATCCCCTGGAGCGCCCCGGAGGGGGCGGGGGAGCTTGCCGAGCTGCTTTCACGTTACCCCCGGGAGGTATTCTTGCGGGAGACGGGTATGGAGCACCCCGCTCTCCATTCCTACCCGCTGCCGCGGCTTACGCACATCGTCCGGCGGTACGGCGGCGGGGTACGGGTGCTCCAGCCCAAGGACGAGCTTTGCCGGGAGCTGACCGGGCGGGCGGCGAGCGACCCCTACTCCTGGCGGGGGCTTTGGAACCCCGCGACGGGCGGTTACAGCGGGTACTTCTTAAGGGAGCTTCATATGGATCCCGCCACGCTTCCCGAGCTGCGCGACCCCTGTTCCCCGGCGGGGAGGGTGACTCCCGCGGCGGCGGGGGATTTCGGTCTGCCGGAGGGTGTCGCGGTCTACACCGGCACGGGGGACTTTTTCGCGGCGCTGATCGGCGCGGGCGTTTCCCCGAGGGAGGGCTTCGACATCACCGGGACGAGCGAGCACGTGGGGGTGCCGACGGCGGATTTAAGGCCCTCCGCCGGGTTAATATCAAGTCCCGCCCCGGGCGGCTTTGTGCACTACGGGGTGACCGCCGCGTCGGGCGCGTCGATTTCCTGGGGGAGGGAGATGTTCCCCGGTGAAGAACTTTCTCCCGATGAGATCCCGGCGCTGCTCGCTGAGAACCCGCCCATATTTCTGCCGTATTTACGCGGGGAGCGGGCCCCGGTGTTCGACCCCGACGCGCGGGGGGTGTTCTTCGGGATAACGGCCGACACCTCCCGCCGGGAGATGTTCTACTCGGTGGCGGAGGGCGTCGCGTTCTCGGTCCGGCATATCTGCGAGGCGCTGGGCTCCCCCGCCGTGGAGCGGGTCACCGTGTGCGGTGGGCTCGCGGGGGACGCGGCGCTGAACACGCTGAAAGCCGCCCTGCTGCGCGTCCCCGTCCGCCCCGTGGCGGAGAAGGATTCCTCCGCGTTGGGTGCCTCCGTCATAGCGGAGGCGGGAGCGACCGGGGAGCCGCCCCGCGACGTCGCCGCGCGGTACGCCGCGTATCTGGCGCCCGCCGTCCCCGACCGGGCTCTCGCGGGGGCTCTGGCGCCGCGCTTTTCGGTTTACAAGAGGCTCTACCCGGCGGTGAAGGGCTTATTTGCAAGGCAGTGAGTGGCTCCGCCCGGCGATGAAGGATCTGTTTGCATACGGCTTTACCCTGCGGTGAATGACCCGTTTGTCGCAAACGGTTTCACCCGGCGGCGAAAAACCTGTTCGCAGGCGTCTCCACCCTGTGGTGAAAGACCCGCTTGTCGCGGGCGGCTCCGCCCGGCGGCGAAGGACTTGTTACGGTACCCTAATCGGGTCGGCAATATAAGGAGGTTATACAAATGAGTTGTGTGATATTCGGCGCGGGCAAGATAGCGCGGGGGTTCATAGGGCACCTGCTCTATTTAAGCGGGATTCCCTTCACCTTTGTGGAAAAGTCGGAGGAGCTGGTCTCGCTCGTCAACTCCCGGGGGGAGTACACCGTAAACATACTGGGCGCGCCCGAGAAGTCCTGCGTGGTGAAGGGCGCTAAGGCCATCCCTCTTTCCGACGGCGACGCGGTGGCGGACGCGGTGGCGGGGGCGGACGCCGTGTTCACCGCCGTGGGGGGCAAGAATTTAAGCGGAATAGTTCCCGCGCTCGCCGAGGGAGTCGGGCGAAAGAGCGAGACGGGCGGCACCCTCAACATAGTCACCTGCGAAAACTGGAAGGAGCCCGCCGAAATCCTGCGGCGAGGGGTAGCGGAGCGGCTGGAGGGACCGGCGGCGGAGTACTTCGCGGCCCGCGTGGGGGTCAGCGAGGCGGTGATCTTACGCAGCGGCATTGACGCGTCTCCGGAGCAGCTGAGTCTCGACCCGCTCTGGGTCAACGCGCAAAACTACTGGGAGCTGCCGGTGGATTCTTCCCGGCTAAGGGGCGAGCTGCCCCCGATAAAGGGGTTAAAGTTGATCCCGGAGTTCACGGGCTTCTTGGAGCGCAAATTCTACACCTACAACGCGGCGAACGGCACCGTGTCGTACCTCGGGGCGCTGCTGGGCTACACCTACATAGCCGACGCGGCGCACGACGAGCGGATCTTGGAGATATTGGAGGGGGTTTACTCCGAGACCGCCCGCGCCCTGTCGCTGAAGCACGCCTTCCCGCTCGGGGAGCAGATGGCGTTCACCCGGACTTCCCTCGCGAAGCTTCAGGATTATACCATCACCGACTACATTGAGCGCAACGCCAGAGACCCGATGAGGAAGCTTGGCCCGGACGACAGGCTCGTGGGCTCCGCGCGGCTGGCGCTGTCCTACGGGATAGTCCCGGAGAACTTGGCGAGGGCCGCCGCCGCCGCGATTTACTACCGGAGCCCGGAGGACGAGTCCGCCGTTAGGTTGGAAGCCCTTCGCCGGGAGCGCGGGGTGGACGCGGTGCTGCGCGAGGTGTGCGGGCTGGACCCCGAGGGGGAGTTGGGGCTGCTCATTAAAGATAAAATAGCGGAGCTGAAGGCGCGCGGCTGGATAAAGGAGGGCGGAGAGAATGGCTAAAATAGCGGTCATAGGAGCGGGCAAGACGGGGCGCGGCTTTGTCGCAAGACTCCTCTCGGAGTCCGGCGCGGAGATCCTCTTTGTCGACAAGGACGCCGCTCTGGTGGAAACCTTGAACCGCGCGGGGAGCTTCACCGTGCGCTTCTTCGGGGACGCCCGGCCACCCGTCACCGTGAGCGGCTACACCGCCGCCACCTGGGAAAACGCGGATTTTTCCGGCGTGGAGTTGGTCTTTACCGCCGTTGGAGGGAGCAACCTCCGCGAGGCGGCGGGGGAGCTCGCGAAGCGCTGCCGGGGCGCGGCGGTCATCACCTGCGAGAACGCCGTATCCCCCGCCAAAACTTTCGCGAAGGCGGCGGGGGAGGGCTTCGCCGTCGCCGAAGCGGCGGTGTTCTGCACCACGACGGAAGCGGGGGGCGGCTCGCCCGACATTTTATCGGAGGACTACTCCCGCCTGCCTTACGACGGCGAGGCGCTGCCGGGGTTCTCGCCCGGGCTTGCGGGGGTGGAGCCCGTCCCCCGGTTCGAGGATTTTTTGCGGCGAAAGCTCTACACCTACAACTGCCTCAGCTGCGTGATAGCCTACACCGGGGCGTATTACGGGTTTTCCGATTATGCCGACGCCGCGAACGACCCGCGGGTTACGGCGCTCTGTTCTTCGGCGGTCGCCGGGATAAACGCCGCTCTTTGCCGGGAGTACGGGTACGGCGAGGAGGATCAGGCGGAGTTCGCCGCCGCCGCGCTGCGCAAGTTCCGCAACCGCGCCATCACCGACAGCGTGGAGCGCAACGCCCGAGACCCGGAGCGTAAGCTCGCGAGGGATGAACGGATAGCGGGCCCCCTTCGCCTAATGGAGAAATACGGAGAGGACCCGACTGCTCTCGAGATCACGGCGGCGGCGACCCTCCTCTACTCCGGCGACCCCGCTTGGGAAGCGTACAAGTCCTCCCACGCCCCGGAGGAAGTTCTCCGCGAGGTGGCGGGGATAGACCCCGGGGAGCCGACAGGCGGGCGGATTATGTCCCACTACCGCAAAATGCTCCGCGAGCGGGGCGCGGGAAGTACAAAGAACAGTTTGTACGGTATGGCGGAGGTCGCCCGCCGGCGGCAGTCGCTCTGCGGGCTTTGGGATTACCGCGTGGCGAACGGGCCCCGGCAAAAGAGAGAGGTCCCCTTCAGCGCGCGCCCGGTGGGGGTCAGCACCGCCGCGCTCACTTTCCGTAAAGTTTTCCGTGGGGAGAGGGTGTTCCTCGTCTTTGACGGGATCACCTACGCCGCCACAGTCCGGCTGAACGGCGCCTCTTTGGGCGAAATGCTCCCCTACAGCGAGTACCGCTTCGACGTGACGGACGTCCTGCAAGAGGAGGGCAACCGGCTCGAGGCGGAGCTGCGAGACATAGACCCCGTGTTCGGCCCCTCCAACGGCTGGGAGAATTACGGCGGGATAATCCGCGAGGTGTATTTGGAGTACACCGCCGCCGCCCGCTTCGAGGACGTGGCCTGGAGCGCCACCCTCCGGGACGGCTACACCGCCGCGAGCGCCAAAGTTGAGACCGAGTGCGCCGGGGGAGAGCGGGTTTTAGTAACGCTCGCCTCGCCGGACGGCGCCCCCGTCGGCTCATATGAGGGGGAGCCGGGAGCGTTGGAGTTTCCCGTCGACCGCCCCGCGCTCTGGAGCCCCGACAGCCCCGCGCTCTACACCTTCCGCGTCGCCCTCGTAAGCGGCGGCGAGGTCACCGACGCGAGAGAGATGAGGGTAGGCTTTAAGGAGTTTGTCGCGCGCGGGAAACGGTTTTACCTGAACGGGGAGCCGCTGTTCCTGCTCGGCGTCAACCGCCACGACCTCTACGGCGACAAGGGGCACACGCTGACCTACGAGGAGACCCTCCGCGATATGAAGATGATAAAGAGCGCGGGGGTGAACTACGTCCGACTGGTGCATTACCCTCACCACAAGCGCGTGTTGGAGCTCGCGGATGAGCTCGGTCTGCTGGTCTCGGAGGAGCCGGGGCTTTGGTGGTCGGATATGCATAACCCCGAGATCTGCGAGGCGGCGTTGGAGGTGCTCCGCCGGGTGATAAAGCGCGACCGCAGCCACGTGAGCGTGGCGTTCTGGCTGAGCTTCAACGAGTGCGTGTTTACTCTGGAGTATTTGCGGGAGTCCGCCAAAGTCTGCCGGGCCGCCGACCCCACGCGAATGGTCTCCGGGGCGAACTGTATGGATTTGGAAATGACAAAGGAGAATTACCCGCGGTCCGGGTTCGACTTTTACACTATGCACCCCTACGCCCCCACAACGGAGCTGCTGCTTAAGAGCGCCGAGACCCTCACCGAGATGCCCCTGCTGCTCACCGAGTGGGGAGGGTACTACGTCGCGGGCAACGAGCGGCTGTTCAGGGAGTTTATCCGCACGATAGTGAAGCTTTCCCGCAACCCGGAGGACGGGCCGGTGCTCGCCGGGGCGACGTTCTGGTGCTGGGCGGAGTACGACGAGTACCGCAGGGCGAACGCCGTGGAGGACGGCGTCGTCCGCGAGGGGCTGGTGGATAAGTACCGCGTGCCGACCGACAATCTGAAAATATTCACCGAGGAGTTCGCCGCTCTGAAGCTCCCTCCCGAGCCGCCTTGCTACGAGATTGAGTTTACCGCCGCGCTCCCGTACGAGGAAGGCGCGTTCCCGCTTGACCTCGCCGGCGCGTCGGATGCCGCCGCCCCAGCCTTTTCGCGTATGACGGCGTCCGCCCCGGAGCTCGACGGCAGGGGCAGGGAGCGGCGCGCCGCGACGGGGCCCGTTCTGCCGGAGGATGTGTACGCGCTGGGCGGTCTGCCGGTAAATCTCTGCCGGCGCCCCGTCGTCGCGGAGCGGGAGACGGTGATCCCGGTGGGTCGGGCCGCCGCGGGGGTGTACGTGTTCGGCAACGTGAGTTACCCCGGCGGGTTCCCCTTGGGCGGGGAGTACGGGGAGCCGGCGGGGGAGCTTGCCGTGCGGTATTCCGACGGCTCCGAGGACCGCTATGTCCTGCGGAACGGCGTGGACATCTCCGCCGCCGACACCCTCCTCGGCACGACGCGAATTGACCCGAGGGCGGAGAATACTGCCCCGGCTCTTCTTTACTGCTACGACCGGGATTTCGAGCGGTACACCCTCGCCGCCCGGCGTTTCCCCGCCGATCCCGCGAAAACGGTGGATTCCCTCGCCTTTTCCTCCGCGCCGGGGTACAATGTCCTGATTTACGGCGTCACCGTGGCGGGGTAGCACCCCCCGCGCCGCCGTGGGAAAGGGGGAGCGGGGCGGAACGGTGCCTTGACGGTCCCCCCGCGTCGCTATCCCGCTGGAAAAGAGGTCGGGGCGATACGGCGCCCTTAAAGTCACCTCCGCCGTCCTATGAGAAAAGCCGGGGCTGAACGGTGCCCGGTAGCTCTCAGGCGAGGGGTATCCAGCCAAAAAAAGAAAAGCCGAGGTTGAACGGCACCCGACATCTCTCCCGGGCGAGGGGTATCCCGCCGCGATAGAAGAAGCCGGGGCGACCAATATCCCGGTGCCCCCCAAGTGGGTGACAGCTCGCTGCAATAAATGAAGCCGGGCGGAACGGCGCCCGGCTTTCCACAAGCGGGAGATTAACCTGCCGTAATAGAAGAAGCCGGGCAGCACATAGTACCCGGACGGTCCCCTCTCGCCACCATCCCACTGGAAAAGAGGCCGGGGCGGAACGGCGCCCTTAAAGTCGCCCCCGCCGCCCTATGAGAAAAGCCGGGGCTGAACGGCACCCGGTAGCTCTCAGGCGAGTGGTATCCAGCCGTAAAAAGAGAAGCCGGGGCGACCAATATCCCGGTGTCCCCCAAGTGGGTGACAGCTCGCTACAATAAGTGAAGCCGGGCGGAACGGCGCCCGACATCTCCTTGCGCGGGCGATTAACCCGCTGTAAAGGAAAAAGCCGGGGCGGCAAAACCCCGGCTTTGCTGGTCGAGGTGACAGGATTCGAACCTGCGGCCTCTGCGTCCCGAACGCAGCGCTCTACCAAACTGAGCCACACCTCGCCGGCCGGGATCGCTCCCGGCTCCTATTATAATAACTGATTGCCCGCCAAATGTCAACTATAATTTGAGAGCGGGCTCGCATCGCGGGGAAGCTTTGCCGGATGCCGGCGGGCCGGATCCACCTGTCAATCGGGATACAAGCAGATGACGGGGCTTGGTCTGTTAGTCCCAGCTAATTTCGTCGTCGGAGAACACCTCGCCTGTTTGGCGTTCCTGCTCCGACCGGCGAAGGACGGCAATTTCCTCCGGGGTCAGCTTTGTAAAATCCGGATCCCAGGCGATAATTACGCGCCGAACAAGCTCGTCGATCAGGCTTTTCTCGCTGTCCGGCAAGGCGTCAACGATCGTAAAGAGCTCTTTTGTATGCTCAGACATTAAATTTCCCTCCTACTTGTAAATATCTCCACGTGAACCGACAGCATCGACGTACAAATATTGTCCTTCACTATCAGCCGTATATCGGAACAAAACCCTGTACTTGCCTATTCTAAGGCGATACTGTTCGTTTTTTGAGCTTTCTATTGGCTTTATATCTCCTTCCGGCGGCGCTTTAGCCAGTCCGGCAATTCCGTTGCGAATAAGACGCTTATAGTCTTTTGACAGCTTTTCGATTTCCTTTTTTGCTGTTTTCGAGAATAATATTCTCAATACAGACCCTCCTAACTGGTAGACACTTCATCCATTAACAAACTCTTTATTGCGTCTTGTCTTTTCTGCGCCACCATCGTAAGCGCTACAGTCAATCGTTCTGATTTTCGCCTATATTCTACCACTCCACCCGTGATAAGTCAAGCCGCCGTTCGGCGCCGCCCGCCCTTATCCGCCCCCAATTTTCTTCATTTTATCTATTGACAATAACCGAGAAAAATAGTATATTGTAGGCGCGAAGATACCGTTCAATGGCAGCGGGAGGGGTTTTCTATGAAAGCCGAAAATACCGAGGTTTCCGAGCGGCGGGAGGAGCGGGGGAGCTCCGACGACTCCGCCGTTTACGTAAACGAGCCTTTCAGGGGCCAAAAGCTTCTCGCCAACAAAAAGCTCTCCGAGGAGGACAGGGCCCGCCTCGAGAAGACCGTCCCGGAGACGGAGCGGCTCTACTTCGTGATTTCGGGCGACCTCGATATCTCCAGCCGGTACGCGAAATCCATCTTGGCGGTGACGGACGCCCACATATACGCCCTCGACGACTCCGCGCCGGGGGGCCTGCGCGTCGGCGGGTACGAGGGGGTCAACAAGGCCTACGTCAAGAGGTACTACGGCAACGCTATGCTCATTCTCTCGGAGGACAGCAGCCCCCGGGATAAGGTTGACCTCACCAAAAAGCGGACCAACTTTATCCGCTTCTCCTATAAAGTGGCCCCCCTCTACGACGCCGCGGCGAACTTCATCCAGAATATAGCCGCGGGGAAGGACCCCGAAGAGGAGTTCCGCGTGGTGGAGGCCTCCTTCATAAAGCAGTTCCAGGTGTGCCCGCGCTGCGGGAGGAACCTCATCCGTCCCGGGGCGCCGTGTATGAACTGCCAGTCAAAAAAGAAGGTCATAGGCAAGATAGCCCGATATGTCCTGCCGTACAAGTGGACGCTGCTCTTCTGCCTGTTCTTGGCGGCCATAACCACGGCGGCGTCCCTCGTGCCCCCTTATATGACGGGGATGTTGGTGGACGACGTTTTGCCCAACCGCGACAGCCACCTGCTGTTTATCTGCGTGGGGGCCCTGCTCGCTACGTACTTGATACAGTACGGGATCGGCGCGATACGCTCCTATCTGTTAAAGATCAGCGGGGACAAGATAGTGGCGGATCTGCGCAACGACGTCTACGAGAAGGCCCAGCACCTGCCGATGAGCTTTTACGACCGCACCAGTACCGGCTCGGTGATTAACCGCATCAGCGGGGACACGACCACAATTCAAAGCTTTATGCTCCGCATCACGCAGGAGGTTGTGGTGCAGTTTTTCCTGCTCGTGGGCATTGTGATAATTATGTTCACCCGCAACTGGCGGCTGACCCTGCTTTCCTTGGTGCCGGTGCCGTTCGTGGTGGTGGGCTCCCGGATATTCGGCAAGAAGATCAACCCGTTTTACCGGCGGATCTGGCGGCGCTGGTCCGCCGTCTCCTCCGTGCTGACGGACAATATCCCCGGCATACGCGTGATAAAGGCGTTCGCCAACGAGAAGAACAGCGAGAAGGATTTCGAGTCCTACAACGACGAGTGGCTGAAGACCGACATCAGCGCGTCTAAAATCACCACGCTGTTCCCCAACATAGTGAACTTCGTCATCACCTGCGGCTCGCTCCTTATATGGGGGGTGGGCGGCAGCCTCGTGATAAACGGCACGGGGCATTTCTCCGCCGGTCTGTTGGTGTCCTTCATCTCCTACACGTCTATGTTCTACGGGCCCGTGAACTTCTTCGCCAATCTCAACGACTCCTACCAGCAGGCGCTCAACTCGGTGGAGCGGGTGCTCGATATCATAGACGCCGAGCCGGAGAGCAACTTCTCGGCGGGGCAGCATATGGAGCGGCTTAAGGGCAAAATCGAGTTCCGCAACGTGAGCTTCTCCTTCGACCGCTCCAAAAAGACCCTCTCCAACATCAACATCGACATAGAGCCCGGCGACATAGTGGGGATTGTCGGTACGACCGGCGCGGGCAAGTCAACTTTGATTAACCTGTTAATGCGATACTACGACAACTACGACGGCGAGATTTTGGTCGACGGGGTGAATATCCGCGACATAGACCTTCAGTACTACCGCTCGCAGATAGGCTACGTCCAGCAGGAGCCTATGATGTTCCACGATTCGGTGTACAACAACATCGCGTACGGCACGGAGCACCCGCAGGTGGAGCAGGTCATCCACGCCGCGGAAATAGCGAACGCGCACGAGTTTATCGCCCGCCTTCCGGACGGGTATGACACGGTCCTCGGCGAGCGGGGGACGGGGCTTTCCGGCGGGGAGCGCCAGCGGCTTTCCATCGCGAGGGCGGTACTGAAGAACCCCAGCGTGCTGTTCTTCGACGAGGCCACGGCGTCGGTCGATTCCGAGACCGAGAGCCTCATACAGGAGTCCATAGAGCGGCTGATACGCGGGCGCACCACCCTTATGATCGCCCACCGGCTGTCCACGCTGCGCAAGGCTAACAAGATAATCGTGGTGGACAAGGGGGAGATCCTCGAAATGGGCTCGCCCGAGGAGCTTTTGGCGATGAAGGGCAAGTATTACAAGCTTATCCAAATCCAGACTATGTCCGAGGAAGTCCGCAAGACGCGCGAGGAAGAAAGGCTGGAGGATTGACGTGGCGAGACTGTATATCGACAGCAACACGGCGAGGTTCAGCCCGAAGGACATCACCCTTGTGGATGTTGAGCTCTACGACGGACGGGTTTTCGAGAACTTGGAGCCCCGCCGGCTGTTCCCTATAACTGGGCTGCGAAAGTACATCACCCTGCTCGATAGCGAGGGGGTGGAGCGGGCTATAATCCGCGACTTGGACGCGCTCACCCCGGCCGACAGGAAGCTCATAGAGGGCTGTCTCGACCAGTATTACCTGATACCCAAAGTCACCCGGATAATCGACTGCAAGGAGAAGTACGGGCAGCTGGTTATTGAGACCGAGACGGACAAGGGCCCCGCCACCATCGAGATCCGCAACATTCTCCACGGGCTGAAGCTTATGTACAACACCCGCGTGCTGTTCCGGGACAACAACGATAACCGCTACGAGATCCCCGACATCCACCGCATAGATAAGCGCAGCCGCCGGCTGATCGAGACGTTTCTGTAAACGCGGCTGAGTTTGCCGTCTTCCGTATGGGGCAAAAGTATTACGCGAAAGGAGAAACGCAAGATGAAACTCATTCTCGCCATCGTCAACAACGACGACAGCGCCATCGCCACGGCGTCCCTAACCGAGGCGGGGTTCTTCGTGACCAAGCTTTCCACCACGGGCGGCTTCCTGATGGTGGGCAACACCACGCTGCTCATCGGCGCGGAGGACAAGGATGTCGACAGCGCCATCGGGATTATCAAGAAGCAGTGCACGACGCGGCGGCAGGCGGTCGCCCCGACGGCCTCTTTCGGCGGGGGGCTGCGCAACTACAGCCCTCCCGAGGAGGTCACCGTGAGCGGCGCGACGATTTTCGTCCTTGACGTCGATCGGATGGAGAAGATCTGAGGGCGGCGGGCGAGACAAGGCGGTTAGGGTGGTACTGTCAGGCGGCACCGTCGGGCGAAGAGCGGACGGCCCGGGGCGGCATCGTCGGGCGACGTTACCGGCTGAAGGGCTCTGCGGTTCGGGGCGGCATCGGCTCGGCGACACTGTCGGGGACCGGCTCAACGGCTTTACCGGTACCTGACCGGCACATTCCGTTTGCTTTCCGCGAAAATGCCCGGCATCGGGGGCCGGTCCGCGCTTTTTCTCCAAATGATAATCTGTCGCGTGACGGACGCGGGGTCGTTACGAGACCCGTTATAAACACCGTGTCATAAAAAGAGAGACCCGCCCCGACCGGCGGGTCTCTTTTTGTGCGCGGTCCGCGAAGGGTCCGCTCGGCAGCGGGTTCTCTCCGCGAAGGATCCGCTCGGAAGCGGGTCCGCCCCAAAAAGGATTCACTCGGCAGCGAGTCCGCCCCGCGCCGGGTTTCGCTCCGAAGATGGGTTTCGCTCCGTGAAGAGTTCACCTCCGTGAAGGGTTCTCTCCGCAAAGAGTTCCGCTCCGTGAGGGGGCGCTCCGCGCCGGGTTTCGCCCCGTGGCGGCTCCGCTGCTTTATCTCCCGGACAAACGTCGCGGTGCCGCTCGTGCCGATGCCGTCCGGCTCGATTTCGGGAGCGCTTCTCTTGCTGGGATCCGTCGCCAAGTACCGCATCTCCCGCGGATATCTCGTGGGGGAGGTAAAGCTGATCTCGCTCCGGCCGTAATCGGTTGCGAGCAAATCCCCCGACTCCGCCCCGCCTCCTCGCGGAGGATCCCCGCCTTATCCCGGGCGTTTGCGGCGGCGGATTCCGGCAGTTCCCCTCTCACGGCGGACGGGCCCTTTGCCGTAAAGCTTACGGAAAACTCGGGCTCGGCGAGACATTTTGACAGCGTGTCGAGCGTCCCGGACAGCCTTTTCGAGTCGAAGTCAAACTCCGCCTTCAGCCTCTGCCGGCAGACGTGGCCGCGGAACACTTTGCCGAAATTCCCGTCTTTCTCCCTGACGTGGCCGCGGTCGGTGCCGATGTCGAAGCTCAAGCCTTCTTCCCGAAGCCCGCCTTCTCAAGCGACAGGTTGAGATCCTCGGTTTTCCCCGCCGCGAGCTTGAGGGCCTTCCCGTAATCGCGCTCCCCGCTTTCGAGATCCATCGAGATCACGGCAAGATCGGGAGCGGTTTTCGCTTTTCCCGCGCCCTTTGCCGTTATTGTTCTCGCCATTTTCCTCGTTCTGTTCTAATTATGCCGGGATAATTCTCCGTAGCCGTCTTCGCGTAAGAAGCCGCCGAACGTGACCGACCGGCCGCCTTGAGCGCCGCCCGCGTGTTGGGGGAGATCGGGGCAATACTGCCCCGTACGGCGGACACGCCTCAGCGCCGCCCGCGTGTTCTCCGAGAGGCGCGCCGCCCGTGCGGTTTTTTGATGGCCGCCGCGCCCGCGTGTTTCTGAGCGCCGCCGGCCCGCGTGCCTTGAGTGGCGCCAGCCCTCGTGCTTTTGGGCGCCGCCGCGCTACCCCCCGTGAATCGTAGCCTCGCCCGAGGATACGGCGTGCAGGACGCCGGCGGCGTCGCGGACCAAAAGCGCGCCCTCGTCGTCCAAACCCTCCGCCAGCCCGGTGAGCCGCGCCCCGCGGACCGTCACCGTGACGGTTTTCCCGAGGGTGACCGAGCGCGAGCGGCACTCTTCCAAAAACCGGCGGGAGGGAAGCTCGCCGAGTGCCTCCCAGATCTCCCGCGCGGCCGCGCCGAGCATCACCCCGGGCGGCACCCGCGCCCCGCACTCGCCCTCAAGGGAGGTCGCGGTGCCGCGCAGCTCGGCGGGGAACCCCGCGTCGGCGAGATTGAGCCCCGCCCCAATTATGACGGGCGGATTGCCTCCGCCGATACTCACCCGCTCGCAGAGGATTCCGGCGAGTTTGTGCCCGCCGACCACAAGGTCGTTGACCCACTTGATCCCCACCGTTACCGGGGCGACGCTTTCCACCGCCCTCGCCAGCGCCGCCGCGGTAAGCGAGGTGACAAGCGGCGCGTCGTTCGGCGGCAGATCGCGTACTAACAGGCTGAAGTACAGCCCCCCGGGGGGCGAGTAGAAATCCCTCCCCAGGCGGCCCCGTCCGGCGGTCTGCGTCACGGCGGTGACGAGCGTCCCCGAGGGGTAACCCTCCGCCGCCAATTTTTTCGCCACGGCGTTTGTGGACGCGGTTCGCAGCAGGTATATGGAGGGGTTGCCGGGGCACGCGCGGGAGTACATAGGCGGCGGGGCGGCGACTGTGCCGGAGGGCGAGGCTGGGTTGCCGGGGCGGGCGCCGGAATACACGGCCCCCGGAGCGGGCGGGCGAACGCCTCCGCTCAACCGAACACCACGGCGCCGCGCACCGACTCCCTCGCGATAAATACCCAGGAGTTACCGGGGTTGACGGTGAGACGCTGCCCGTCGAGGCCGTAGAACGTTAGCGGGTCGTTCGTGCCGCCCTTCTCCCAGCGAAGCTCCGTCGCACCGCCCGCCGAGATGTAGTACCCCGAGCCGCCCTCCAGGGCCTGCTTGACGTGTTCGTCGTCCAACATAGACACCGTGGTGAAGAGGATAAACAGGTTACGCGAGGCGACCGTTTCGCCCGTCTTGCAGTCGGTGTAGGGGGTGCCGTCGTGGGTGCGTTCGTACTTGCCTGTCTCGGCGTTATATACAAATTTGCTGGTATACTCCTTAGTAGACATAGGAATGGTAACCGAATTTACCTTTGTCCCCTCCGGCAGCAGCCCCTCGGGGACTATGGGGTCGCTTTCCGGGGCGAACTTCTGCCAGGGCGACGGGACGGAGGAAAGCGTCATACGCCTGCCCATCGACGCGGCGGTTTTCGCTAACTTGCCGCCCGAAGTGTAGAGCCGGTGCTCGTAGGCGAGGCCGTTCTCCTCGCGGAAGGACGCCTCCTGCGCCGCGCCCTGCAGCAGGTCGATATGATCAGTCACCTCGTTGGCGTAGGGCAGCGCGAAGGCGCCGTCGATCCCCGCGTGGACGTAAAGCGCGCCGTGCCCGTTCGCGAGGTCGATATACGAGTACCTCCCGGAGCGCACCGTGCCGATTTGCCCCGCTTCCGAGATGTCCCCGTACACCGCCATAAGCCGCGTAATGCCGCCCTCCACGTAGGTTTCGTAGACGATGTCGGCGGCGCAGAGACCAGTCTGCGCCTTCTGGGCGACGGTGATGTTGTTGATCATCACTGCGACGGGGCGGGACTTCGCCCTCTCCTCGCTGACCTTGCCGACCCCCGTGAGCGGGTCGCGGACGGTGGCGGCCGACTTGGACCCGGTAGGCGCGGAGCCCACCTGCGTGTAGCCGCCGCTCCCCCCGCCGCACCCGCACAAGGCGAGGAACACGAAGCAGACGGACAATACGACGGCGCATATCTTCTTCAAAGCGAAAACTCCCCCAACTACCGTTTTGCCGCGCGCGGCGGCACTGAAGTACTATTTTAATACAGCGGCTCCCGTTTTGCAAGCAAAATTTGAGGGAGGGTGCCCGCAGGCGGCTCGCTTTCGGGTCCGCACGGCGCCGGGGGGTCGCTCCGGCTTCGCACGGGTCCGGGGGCTGGGTTCCGCTGCGCGGGAATGAAGCCGAGCGCGTCCGGTGGACGAAACAGCGAAGGCTTC
>CAYOSS010000034.1:0-16649 GCA_964406705.1 uncultured Eubacteriales bacterium | reverse complement strand
CCGCGCTGGGAATGAAGCCGAGCGCGTCCGGTGGACGAAGCAGCGAAGGCTTCATCCCGGCAGCGGTCGGCGAGGAGCCGCGCTCCAAGCGAGCGACGAGCCGGGCACCGCAAGGTGGGCAAAGGCTCTCCAAACCTGAGATGTTCCAATCGTCACAGCCTATCCTCGCGCAACGAGAAGCAGTCCCCGGACCCGGGCGGAGCCAAAGGCAGGGAAACCACCGCGCTCGTCGGCCGAGAGAGAAAAGCGGACATCGTTCCCCAGCCGCGCTGGGAAGAATTAGAAAGCTAACTTCGCGAAGCGAGAAGAGGTCCCCCAAATAGGGTAGAGCCGGAGCTCTCTCCCCCACAGAGCTATCCGCGCAGCGAGCGGCAGCCCCCCGGGTCTGGGCGGAGCCAGAGCCGACGTCACCCGCCGCGCCCGTGCAAGTGTGCCGAGCCCCCGAAAAATTTTCAAAAAAAGGTCTTGACAAGCCCCCCCCCCCCCCTGTTATATAATGATGAACATCCGGCGGGGCGCCGCGCTGCTTGCTTTGTACCGGGCGTGTTCGCGGCGGGAGTTTCCGCTGCGGCGCCGGGGATTATGGTTTTGCCGGTGGGTGCGCTTTGCCCGGGAGCGCGCTTTGCCCCGGAGCGCCGGGAGTGCTTCTCACGGGTGGCGTGTTTCGCCCCGGGGCGCCGGGGGAAGCTTGCGGGTACGCGGCGAGCCTCATACCGGGGGCACATTTTGCCCCGATGCACAGGGAGGACGCAGCTTTCGCCGGATACGTACATCGCCCCGATAAGCCGGGAGCGGACCACTCGCCGACCGCATTTCGCCCCGATAAGCCGGGAGCGAACCTCTTGCCGGAGTACATCTCATCCCCGGACCGCCGGGGCAGTATCAGGGAGGAATTATGGGAAAAGACAGCTTCAAGCGCAAACTGCTGAAATCCAAGCCCGGGCTCGCCGCCCTCACGGTATGGCGGATCTTCCGGCACCCCGTCTACCTTCAGTGGCTGGAGGACTGGGACCTGCACACCGTGTTCAAGGTCCGGGAATTGGGCGGGGGCAACCCCGACCGCCTGCTCTACGTGGTGGACAATATCAATTACACCTCCGGCTTCTTCTACTGCTGGGCGGGGACGTGCCGCGGCTTAATGGTCTGCGAGCGGTTCGGCTTCACTCCGGTGCCGGACTGGACCCGGAGCCCCTACGCCGTGCCGGGGGGTGTGGACGGGCGGACCAACCCGTTCGAGTATTTCTTCGAGCCGGTGTCCGACGTCTCGCCCGAGGAGGCCCGCCGCGGTCGCAACGTAATCATCTACGATCAGCACTGCGACGGGGAGGATTTCGACCTTTACGGCGGCAGGAGCGAGGAGACGGTCGAGAAGTTCGCCGGGGTGAACGCGAGGTACATCCGCGTCCGCCCGGAGCTTTTGACCGTCATTAAGAGCGAGGCGGAGCGTCTCGGCGTTGATGATAAGACTTTGGCGGCGCACGTAAGGGGCGTGGAGTGGGGCAACATCAAAGGGCACCCCATCCCGGCGGCGTTTGGCGCTTATGAGGAGAAAATCGACGAGGCGCTGGGGCGCGGCTTTAAGCGGGTATTCTTAGCGACGGACAGCGAGGACACGTTAGCGCATTTTAAGAAGAAGTACGGTGAAATTATCATCTGCTACTCCGACGTGAACAAGGCTGTGTCGGGGAGCCGCCTGCTGCCCATTTTGGAGGACGCCGCCACGCGCGGGGCGGACGGCTTTCGGCTCGGGTACGAGGTGCTCCGCGATATGCTGACTATGACCTACTGCGGGGGGCTTGTGGCTGGGATGTCGTTCGTGAGCTTCGCCGCGGCCGTGTTCAAGAGGAGCCGGGGGGAGCGGTTCGCCTACGAGTCCTACGTTAAGCAGAAGATAAGCAAAAAGGGGCTCTGGGTGCCGGAGCGGGTGGAGCAGCTTCGCCGCGAGGAGAGGAAAAATGGCAGATAAAGCTTTTTCGGCGGAGGATATAGCGGAGCTTTTATCGGGTGAGATAGCCGCCTGGCACGTCCGCGCCGCCGGGCGACTGCCGGAGGACGAGATAGTCCCGCCCGCCGCGAGGGAGATAAGGCGGCACGGCGAGCACAGGGAGAGCTTACCCGACGCCGCCCGGGAGCTCGCCGCCGTCAACACCGAGATGTGGCACGAGGAAGATAAGGTCCGCTCCGCCGACGACGCGGTGGTGCTCCGCGCGATACGCAATATCAACCCGCTCAACCAGCGCCGCAACGATCTCATTGAGGAGATAGACGAGATAATGTCAGACACAGCTAAAGGGGGAGCTGACAGTGGAGACAGTGGGGAGCCTCATAGATAAGCTTTGCGTCAACGAGCTGAAGATTTACCACACGGGTGAGAAGGCGGGCTCCTGCGACCCGAAACTGCGGGAGGAGTGCCGGGAGAGGCTGGGCATCCTTCGCTCGCAGCGCGCCTCGCTCGTAGCCGAACTTCAGGGTATATTCGACCGCGTCGCGGCGGGGGAGGCCCCTCCCGCCCCGTTCCGGCAGCTCAAGATGTACAATGACAAGAGGTTCGGTGGGGGAGAGTAGCGGGTGACGGCACCCGCCCGGTGAGGTAGAGCAGCGGGAGACGGCGCCCGCCAGGTGAGGAAGGGCAGCGGGAACGGTTGTTTGCCCGGAAGGGGGAAGTAGCGCGGAACGGCTGCCTTGCCCGGCGGCGGGTAACGGCGGATGGTGTATTCCATTCCCGAGACGGGGGCTCGTTCGCGGCGGGGGTTAGCTTCCGCGACAGGGGCTCGTTCCCGCGACCGGGATCAGTCCGGCGGCGCGCGGACGCCGCTATCTCGCCCGTTTCCGCCGCCGCGCCCGCAGGATCCGCGCCCTCACCACCAGCGCGGCGAAGACGAGCAGCGCAGCCGCTAAGACACCCAAGATAATGTACACAGCGACGTCCACTTTGTGCCAGAATATGATAAGCGGGTTCGCCTTGACCGTGCCCGCCGCGACGATTTCCGCGATGTCCAGCGTGACCCCGTCCCTTTCGAGTCGCGCCGTCCCCAAGACTTCGCCCTCCTTAACGGGAGCGACGGGGTCTTTTTTCCATTCTACGGACAGGGTGACGTCGTCCGGGCCGCTGTTGGGCACCGTCGCGCTGAGATTTTCCTTTAACACCGCGGTAACTTCCTTGGAGAAGGTGTTGCCCGCCTTCTTGCGCCCGACCGTCTCGCCCGCCTGGCGGACAACGCGGTAGCTGAAGTTGGAGAACGCCGCCGTGAACGCCGCCGCCGCGCCCGAAAACTCCGTGCGAACCGTCTTGCCGCCCTGCGACTTATCCGCCGCGCCCATTATCACGCAGACGAGGTTGAGCCCCCCTCTGCTCGCCCCCGCCGCGACGCACCGGCCGGCCTCGTCCGTGTTGCCGGTCTTGCCGCCGTAGACATCGGGGTAGTAGTACTCGTTGCCGGGGCGGACCAGCAGGTCGGAGTTCTTGAGGGTCCGCTCCCCCTGCGCCCCCGTAGCGGGGATGGTGACCTCCGCCGCGCCGCTGATCTCCTTTAAGACGGGGTGGGAGAAGAACGCCCGCGCCAAGGTCGCCATATCCCGCGCCGTGGTGTAATGTCCCTCGTCGTGGAGCCCGTGCGGGTTGACGAAATGGGTGCTGCTCATTCCCAACTGGCGGGCGCGCAGGTTCATCAGCTCGGCGAAAGGCTCTATCCCGCCGCTGATATATTCGGCTAAGACGTTGGCGCAGTCGTTGCCGGAGGGGAGAAGGAGCATATAGAGCAGCGTCCGCAGGGAGTATATCTCGCCCACGCGCGTCCCCGCCGTGGAGGAGTCGGTCCCCGAGAGGGCGTCAAGCGCGGAGCGGGAGACGGTGGCGGTCTCGGCGTCGAGGTCGACGGCGTGCTCCACGGTGAGCAGAGCGGTCATCATTTTGGTGAGAGACGCGGGGTAGAGGCGGGTGTCGGCGTTTTCTTCGTCCAAGACCTCGCCGCTTACCGCGTTGCAGAGTATGTACCCCTTGCACTCCGCGTCGGGGAACACCCCCGCCGCTCCCGCTTTCGGCGTCAGCGCGAACAGCAGTATGAGCGCCAAGGCGCACGCGACAAACTTTTTCATCAATATGGGGACCTCCCTGCAGGTGGGATTTGATTGGGTAACCGGCTTCTACCTGTTATGTCGAACTTATATTGCTTCGCGGGGCAGCTTTGCGGTGCCGGAAGCTTGGCTTCGCCCGGCTCCGGGGACCGCTTCCCGCTGTGCGGGGGTAGCTCTGTGGTACCGGGGGCTTTTGGCTCCGCCCGTTTAGGGAGGCTTGCCGCGCTTAGCGGATAGCTCGAAGGTGCCGGAGGCTTGTCTTTCCCTGTTAAGGCTGATTTCTTCTCGCTAACGCGAGGTAGCCTTTCACCTTTCCCCAGCGTGGCTGGGGGAACGGTGTCCGCTTTTCTTCTCTGCGCCGACAGGCGCGGCTGAAAGAAGAAAAGCGGACAGAAAAGAAGTTCAGCGCGCCGGCTTACTTCTACGCCGAACGCTGAGAGGTTATGGGGTAGCCGCCTCTTCTCCGCCGCCCTTGTGCCTTCGAGGTTGGTGCAGTGGTCCCGTCAACGCCGGGTCCGGGGTCCCGCCGGGGTCATTCGGAACTTGCCGAGCCCGGTACAAAAGCCTCGCAAGTTCGGGGTGGCTTGCCGCTATCGAATTGAGCTCGGTTCTTGTGGGGCAGCTTTTTGCTTGGTGATTAGAGTGGGCTTGCAGATATACAGGGAGCTTTCCTACTCCGTATGGGGCGGCCTCCTGTGCTCCCGGCGGGCAGGGCGGAGCCGAGCGATCCACCGGTCGTCGCCAGGTTATCCCCTGAACCACCGCGCTGCCGGTAACGGGGCTACCGTTCGCCGCCGGGCTCTCCCTCACACCGGCGGACCTCCGGACTCCACGATAAGGGCTTGCGATACGTCTGCGAGCCTTCCCTAATCAGTAGGCAAAAGCTACCCGGAAGCACCGAACCCTAATCGATAGCGACAAGCTTGCCCTGACCACCAAGCCTTTTGCATCCGTCTCTGCGAGCCCCGAATGAATGCGGCAGGGTCTCGGAGCCGGCGTCGGGGGTACATCCGGGCTGCCCCGCGTCAGCGACCGCAAGACCCGCCGCACAGGTGGCGGCTACCCCATAACCTCTCAGCGTTCGGCGTAGGAGCAAGCCGGTCCGCCTGAACTTCTTTTCTGTCCGCTTTTCTTCTTTCTGCCGGACCGTTCCGGCACAGAGAAGAAAAGCGGACATCGTCCCCCAGCATAGCTGGGGGAAAAGCAAGCTACCCCTCGCGTTAGCGAGAAGAAATCTCGAGGGACGGGTGAAGCCGAAGGCAGGGGGACCGCCGCGCCTGCCGGTGTAGAGAAGAAAAGCGGATATGTTCCCCAGCATAGCTGGGAAAATCATATAAGCTACTTTCGCGCAGCGAGAAGAAGCCTGCCAAAATGGGCGTAGCCGGAGCCACCGGCACCGCAAAGCTCCCCCCGCGCAGCGGGAAGAAGCCCGCCAACGTCAGCTGCCGGTTACCGGCTACTCCCGGTACGCTCCCCCCGAGAGCGCGTAGGCCGCGAGGAGGCGGGCTACCGCGTCTATATCGCGTGTGTCCGCGACCTCGGCGGGGCTGTGCATATTCCGCAGGGGTATGGAGCAAAGCCCCGTGGGCACCCCCGCCCCCGCGAGGGAGATCCTGTCCGCGTCGGTGGAGGTCGCCCCCGCCATCACTTCGGTTTGCCGGGGGATATTTTCCGCCGCCGCTACGGCGAAAAGCCTGTCCGTCACTTTGGCGTCCAGCGCGGGGGAGACGCCTATCATCACCCCGGCGCCGGGCTTGCCGCATTTGTCCTCCGGGATGCCGGGCCCCGCCGCAAAGCTGACGTCCACCGCCACCGCCTCGCCGGGGGAGAGCGCGAAGGCGTTTATCCCCGCCCCGCGAAGCCCCACTTCCTCCGCGTCGCTGACGGCGAACAGCACCGTCCGGGGAAGCTCCTTCCCCGCGAGCAGCTCCGCCGCCGTTATGAGAGCCGCCACCCCCGCGCGGTCGTCCAGCGATTTTGAGATAATAGCGCCGTCCTCCGTCTCCTCGTAGCGGGGGGCGAAGGTCACCGTGTCCCCGGGGGAAACGAGCTCCGCCGCGCCGGGGGAGAGCAGGTCGATATAAAGCTCGTCCGTCTCCGCCGGCGGTGTCTTATTCTTATTAAAATGCGGCGGCACGGCGGCGAACACGCCGGGTAGGTCCCTCTTTCCGTGCACTGTAACCCTTACCGAGGGGAGCGTCCGCGCGTCTACCCCGCCGCAGGGCGCGACTTTCGCGAACCCGTCTTTGACTGCGGTCACGAGGAAGCCCACCTCGTCGATATGCGCGTCAAACATCAGCGGGGGGAGAAGGGAGCCCCCCGGCATCACCCCGTATACCCCGCCGCGAAGGGGCTTCACCTCGCAGTACCGGGAAAGCTCCTCCTCCGCGAGGTCCAGCGCCGGCCCCCGGGAGCACACGCGCCAGCTTTCGCAGAGCCGCTTCAGCAATTCCGACATACTGTTACCCCTCAAGCGCGTTCACAAGCACCTTGTAGTGCCGCCCGCGTTCGGTGAAGTTGGGGTAGGCGTCGAAGCTCGCGCACGCCGGGCTGAGGGTCACCGTGTCGCCCGGCTCGGCGTACTGTTTTGCGAGAGCTACCGCCTCCGCCATATCCGCCGCGTGGAGTATGCGTGTTTTTTCGGGGGAGTAGCCCGGGTCCGCCGTCACGGCGGCCTCTATCTTGCCCGCCGTGGGCCCCGTCAGTATCAGCGTCTTGACGCGTTCCGCGACGGCGGAGGTCATAGCTTCGAAGGGGATATGCTTGTCGTACCCGCCCGCTATGAGGACGATGTTGTGCCCTAAGGCCTTGAGCCCCGCCACGGTGCGGGTCGGGCTGGAGGCTATGGAGTCGTTGTAGTACTTAACGCCGCCCAGCTCTCTGACAAATTCTATCCTGTGTTCCACACCCGCGAACTCGCGGGCGACCCTCAAAATGCTGTCCGCCCCGGCGTACCCCCACACCGCCGCTATTGCCGCGAGGTAGTTCGCCACGTTGTGGTCGCCCAAAATTTTAATCTCGCGGCGGCTAAAGAGCGGCGCGCGTATCCCCCGGTAGGAGACGCAGAGGGTGCCGTCCTCCGCTAAGTACGCGCCGTTCTTCACGGGGCGTTCCATCGAGAAGTACATACACTGCCCGCGCACGTCCGCCGAAAAGGAGCGGGACAACTCATCGTCGGCGTTGAGCACCGTGCGGGAGAAGGCGTTTTGGTGGAGCACGATGTTGCGTTTTGCGCTGACGTACTCGTCCATATCCTTGTGAATGTCGAGGTGGTTCGGCGCTATGTTGGTGACTACGGCGACGTCGGGGCTCTTGCGCATTGAGATCAGCTGAAAAGAGGAAAGCTCCGCCACCGCGAAGTCGTCCGGGCCTATTTTCTCGATTTCCGGGAGAAGCGGGTTGCCTATGTTCCCGCCCACAAACACGTTTTTACCCTCGGCGCGGAGCATTTCGGCTATCAGTGTGGTGGTGGTGGTCTTGCCGTCCGAGCCGGTGACCGCGATGATTGTCGCAGGGCAGAGGTCGAAGAACACCTCCATCTCGCTGGTGACCGCTATCCCGTTTTCCCTCGCGCGGACAAGCTCCGGCAGGTCGAACCTCATCCCCGGCGTGCGGAATATGATGTCCACCTCGAGGTCGTTCAGGTAATCCTCGCCCAGCCGCAGCTCCGCGCCCATCGCCTCCAGCCGGTCGGCGGCGTCGCCTATCTGCTCCTTCTCCCGCCTGTCGCAGACGAACACCCGCGCCCCCTTTTGCAGGAACCTCTCGGCCAAGGGCATATTGCTGACCCCAATCCCGCAGAGGGCTATCCTCTTGCCCTCTATTTGCCCGAAAAACTGCTTAAAATCCAAGACTTATGCCTCCTCGTTACTTTTCTATGACCCCGGGCGACGCGCTGCGCCTTGCCCTTTCCGACCCCCGGGAGACGCGCGCTACGCCTTCTTGGCGAAGCCCTCCTCGCTGCCCAAGGGTATTATCTTATCGAACAGGCAGGTGTGTTTCGGGGTGACCAGCCTGTTCTCGTGCATCGAGCCGAAGTACCAGTGGCGGAACTCGCACTCGTTGTCCAGCGTCTGCAGGTACCCGCCAAGCTTGCTTTGCCGCTCGCCCTCGCCCGCGCCGAGGCTCATAGCCCACCTTACGGAGGACGGCGGCTCGTGGGTGACGACGTAGTCCACCTTGCAGCCCCGCTCGTCAAGGACCTTCGCCCCGTGCTCCATCTCGGCGGCGAGGGGCATCTCCTCCCGCCACCATTTGCCGAGCGGCTCGCGTATATCGCGGTCGTCGCTTTCCCCACCGCCGAACACGAACACCGACGCCCCCTCCATACGGAACACCTCTCCCCGGCAAAGGTGGTAGAGGTGCCTGTACACCCGGTGCGCCAGCCCCCCTCTCCAGCGGGTGAGCCGGCAGGCGGAGAGCAGATCGTAGTTCTCGTGGGTGCCGTCTATGAAGCACACCGAGAAGCGGCGGGTGCCGAGGTACTCGATTATCTCCCTCTCGCGGCGGTCGCCGTTCCAGAGGTAGCCGAAATCCCCGCAGACGAGCAGGGTGTCCCCGGGGCGGAGCTTGTTCCATTCCCTGCCGTACAGCCGGGACTCGTCGCCGTGCGTGTCCCCGGTGAGCCACACCATACTAAGCCCCCGCCCCCTGTCCGCCGAAAATTTCAAATTTCCCCTTGCCGAACCCGCCCCGATTTGCTATACTAATATAGAAGTAAGTGGTCGTCCGGGCGCGCCCGTTTTCATTATACAACATTTTGAAGGATATTTCCATGCTAAAAAAATTTTTTTGCGTGTTTTTTCTGATTTTGCCGCTGTTTTGCGCGTTTTCCCTCCCCGCGATGGGCTACACCCCCTCCGATTTCGAGGTGAACGCCAAGTCGGCGTATATGTTTAACCCCGAGACGGGGGATGTTCTCTACGAAAAGGACCCCGACGCCCGGTGCTACCCCGCCGCGCTCACCAATATTATGACGGCGGCGCTGCTCTGCGAGGCCAAGAGCGACCTCTCCGAGGTCTTCACCGTCCCGGAGGAGGCGTATACCTCGCTGCTCGGCACCGGCGCGGCGGTGATGGAGCTCAGCCCCGGGGAAACCCTCTCGGCGGAGGATCTTCTCTACGCGATAATGCTCAATTCCGCCCCCGACGCCGCCATAACCGTGGCCTGCGGGGTCGCGGGCTCCGTCCCGGCCTTTGTCGATATGATGAACGCCAAGGCGAAGGAACTCGGGATGACCGGCACCCGATACTACAATGTTACCGGCTTGCACGACTTAGGGCATTACACTACCGCCCGCGATGTGGGGACGCTCTGCGCCTGGGCGTTAAAGTTCCCCGAAATAGAGGAAGCGGCGTCGGAGCGGCGGCACACCATTCCGCCCACGAACCTCCACGGGCGCCGCGTGCTTTCCACCACAAACTACTTATTGGACGCCAACACCGGCTACTCCTACCGCTACGCCACCGGCCTTAAGACCGGCTACACCGACGAAGCCGGAAGGTGCCTCGCCGCCACGGCCCGCTACGAGGGGGACGTCTATGTCGCGGTGCTGATGGGGGAGAGCGACGAAGAGGGTCGCGCGGAGTTTACCGACGCGGCGGCGCTGTTTAAGTGGGGGTTCACCGGGTTCGGGCGCAAGGTTGTGGTCTCCAGCGACGCGCCGGTGGGGGAGGCCGCCGTGGAGCTCTCCTGGGACACGGATCACGTCACCCTTTACCCCGCCGAGGATTTCAGCGCCCTGGTTCCCGTCGACGCGGACGGCTCTACCGTTACCGTGCGGTGCGAGCTTCTCCGTGAGACCCTCGACGCCCCCGTCAAGAAGGGCGAGAAGGTGGGTGTGGGGCATATTATGTACGCCGGCTCCGAGCTCGGCACGGTGGACCTTGTCGCCGGCGAGGACGTGCGGAAGAATGTGTTCCTCCAGATAGCGAGAGCCGTGAGGCGGGCGGTGACCTCCGTCGCCTTCCGGGTGATTTTGCTGGTCCTTGCCCTCGCGGTGCTGGGCTTCGTTATTTCCGTAGTGTACCTCAACAGGGGGAAGAGGAGGCGGAGAAAATGGTAGCCCCAATCTTGCGGCAGCGGCAGCCCCGTGCCCGGAGCCTCGGGCTTGGTTCCGGAGTGTTATTATTACTTGAACAAATACCGCGTCCGCCCTCGGATTTTGCCGTAATCTCGTTTCCCCGGCTCACCGCGCGCGTTTAAGCCGTTAAGAGCGTTACGCCCCGTTCCATAACGTTTTCCGTCGTCAATTTCCCCGCTGTCTCTCGAAAAATCTTGAAAAAGGGGCTTTTCAAACGCGAGGAAATCTGCTATAATGGTACAGTTAATGGAGAGCATATAGGCAAATCATCATTTGGAGGTAAAAAGAATGGCGACTAAGTATCTGTATCTCTTTTCCGAAGGCAATAAGGATATGCGCGAGCTCCTGGGCGGCAAGGGCGCGAACCTCGCCGAGATGACGGGGCTGGGGCTGCCCGTGCCGCAGGGCTTCACCATCACCACGGAGGCCTGCACCAGGTACTACGAGGACGGGCGGCGGATCAACGACGAGATCAAGTCCGAGATTATGACCTACATCGCGAAGTTGGAGGACATCACCGGCAAGAAGTTCGGCGACGTCGAGAACCCTCTGTTAGTATCCGTCCGCTCCGGCGCGAGAGCGTCTATGCCCGGTATGATGGACACCATCCTCAACTTGGGGCTGAACGAGGAGGTCGTGGAGTCCATTTCGGCGAAGTCGGGCAACCCGCGCTGGGCGTGGGACTGCTTCAGGCGGTTTATCCAGATGTACTCCGACGTCGTGATGGGCGTGGGCAAGGGGTACTTCGAGGACCTGATCACCGAGATGAAGGAAGCCCGCGGCGTTGAGCAGGACGTGGAGCTCACCGCGGACGACTTAAAAGAGCTCGCGGGCCAGTTCAAGGCGGAGTACAAGGCTCAAATCGGTAAGGATTTCCCCTATGACCCGAAGGAGCAGCTGATGGGCGCCATCGAAGCGGTCTTCCGCTCCTGGGATAACCCCCGCGCCAACGAGTACCGCCGCGACAACGACATCCCCTACTCCTGGGGCACCGCGGTCAACGTCCAGATGATGGTCTTCGGGAATATGGGCAACGACTGCGGCACCGGCGTGGCGTTCACCCGCGACCCCGCGACGGGCGAGAAGCGGCTGATGGGCGAGTTCCTCGTGAACGCCCAGGGCGAGGACGTCGTGGCCGGGATCCGCACCCCGATGAAGATTGTCGAGATGGCCGAGAAGTTCCCCGAGGCGTACTCCCAGTTCGAGAAGGTCTGCCGCACTCTGGAGAACCACTACCGCGATATGCAGGATATGGAGTTTACGGTGGAGCGGGGCAAGCTCTATATGCTCCAGACCCGCAACGGCAAGCGCACCGCGAGCGCCGCTCTCAAGATAGCCTGCGACCTCGTGGACGAGGGTATGATAGACAAGAAGCAGGCCGTCGCGATGATCGAGCCGCGCAACTTGGACACCCTGCTGCACCCGCAGTTCGACTCCGCCGCGTTAAAGAAGACCGAGCCGGTCGGCAAGGGGCTGGGCGCCTCCCCCGGGGCGGCCTGCGGCAAGATTGTGTTCTCCGCGGACGACGCCGCCGCCTGGAAAGCGAACGGGGAGAAGGTCGTGCTGGTCCGCCGCGAGACCTCCCCGGAGGACATCACCGGGATGAAGGCCTCCGAGGGCATCCTCACCGTGTACGGTGGGATGACCTCCCACGCGGCCGTAGTCGCGCGCGGTATGGGCAAATGCTGCGTTTGCGGCTGCGGGGCGATAGCCATAGACGAGGAGAACAAGCGCTTCACCTTGGGCGGGAAGACCTATCACGAGGGGGATTTCATCTCCATTGACGGCTCCACCGGCAACGTTTACGACGGGATTATCCCCACCGTCCCCGCGGGAATTACGGGCGAGTTCGGGCGCATTATGGGCTGGGCGGACGAGTTCCGCGATATGGAGGTCCGCACCAACGCCGACACCCCGGCGGACGCGAAGCGCGCGAGGGAGCTCGGCGCGGAGGGCATCGGGCTCTGCCGTACGGAGCATATGTTCTTCGAGCCCGACAGGATAGCGGCTTTCCGCGAGATGATCTGCGCCGACACGCCGGAGCAGAGAGAGGCGGCTCTCGCCAAGATCCTCCCCTACCAGCAGGGGGATTTCGAGGAGCTCTACGAGGCTCTTGAGGGCAGGCCGGTCACGATCCGCTTCCTCGACCCGCCGCTGCACGAGTTCGTCCCGACCGAGGAGGACGACATCGCGGAGCTCGCCGCGGCTCAGGGCAAGACGGTGGAGCAAATCAAGGAGGTTATCGCCTCCCTGCACGAGTTCAACCCGATGATGGGCCACCGCGGGTGCCGTCTCGCGGTCACCTACCCCGAAATCGCGCGTATGCAGACCAGCGCCGTAATCCGCGCCGCCGTGAACGTCAAGAAAGCTCATCCCGACTGGGATCTGCGCCCCGAGATTATGATCCCCCTTGTCGGCGACGTGAAGGAATTAAAGTTCGTCAAAGACGTCGTGGTTAAGACCGCGGACGAGGAGATAGCCGCCGCCGGGGTTGACCTCAAGTACGAGGTCGGCACGATGATAGAGGTCCCCAGAGCGGCCCTCACCGCGGACGAGATCGCCACCGAGGCGGAGTTCTTCTGCTTCGGCACCAACGACCTCACCCAGATGACCTTCGGCTTCAGCCGCGACGACGCGGGCAAGTTCTTGGACGCCTACTACGAAACCAAGATTTACGAGAACGACCCGTTCGCCAAACTCGACCAGAAGGGCGTCGGCGCGCTGATGAAGATAGCTGTCAGCCTCGGCAAGTCCGCTCGCCCCGACCTCCACTGCGGAATCTGCGGGGAGCACGGCGGGGACCCGGTTTCGGTGGAGTTCTGCCACGAGATTGGGCTCGACTACGTCTCCTGCTCGCCGTTCAGGGTGCCGATAGCCCGCCTCGCCGCGGCGCAGGCGGCCATAAAGAACCCGAGGAAGTAAGGGAGCGAGCATAAAGGGACCGGGGAAGTAAGCGGCAGGCATAAAGAACCCGGGGAAGTAACCGGGGCGGGCATCAAAACCCGGGGAAGTAACCGGGGCGGGCGTCAAAAGCCCGCGGGAGCAAACCGGGTCCCCGTAAGCCCGCGCACAACACGCCCGGGGGTATCGGTCCCTAACCCCCCTTTCCCCCGGGGTCGTGACCCCTTGCACCCGAGTTGGGGTCCTTTGCCCCCCGGGTCAACAAAAAAATCAGGCGGGAAGTCGCGGAAGCCGGCTTCCCGCTTTGGTTTTGCAGCTTTAGAGTGGGGGCTTTTCGGGGTGTACCGGTCTCCCCGGATCCGTCGCCCATCCGGGTTGCCCCCGCGGGCCGGGCGGGTTATTTCTTCCCGGCCGGCCGCCGGTACATCTCCATCGGCTCCGCGACGCACCGGCTCTCGATCGTATCCTTTACCGGGAACCCGCAGACTTGCATAACGGCGCGGTCGTTTTCCCGATGAGCTTTTCGCGGCTCCGGCGGCACAATCGGCTAATCGTACGGGTCGGCGAGGGTGCTGCCCGGGAGTTTGAACCATTTCGCGGCCGCCGGTCCCCGACGGATAAACGCTTCCGTTTCCCCGCGCCCGAACAGATAGAAGCCGCCGTCAATAAGTTTGTTCCCGATCTCCGGCACGTCTGTCAAAATAATTTGAAATTGTAATGTTGCCGGAGAACCCGAATATACCCGGCAATCAAGGCACTTCTTTCTCCCGGAACTCCTATAATGACATTTTCTGCCTTTTATCCCGCATAATCAGGGCTCCTCCTTTTGCTTTTCAAAAATTAGATCAATTTCCTTTATATGCCCGTAACCGTCCATCTCTGTGGGAAGCCAACCGACGTAGGACAACCCCTTTTGAGCAAATTCGTTGATTTTCTTCCTGTGTTCACCGAAAGAAATTTTTGCTCCTCCGGAAGAAGCGGAACAGGTGACTTTTTCAAAAATATACTCTTTCATCCGGTTCTCCTTTCTGACGCCGAAAAGTATTGCGATATTTAATAGATTTTTTCCCGGCATCCGCTTATTAACCCCGCGCTTTGATTTCCAAAACCCCGAGCAGTCTCAACTTTTACCAAAGCCCCGTGCGAAGGACCTTACTGATATATCCCGTTATCGAGGAGGGTAAGCGAGCCGTACCGCCGCCCGAGGGCACGGTTTACGTACCTCGCCGTGATGGACACCTGCGAGCGGCCGCATATAAGGCTGTCGCAGCAGGCGAGGGTGTAGACGTCCCGCAGGACCTCCAGCCCCAGCCGGTAGTAGTGGAGAGGGCGGTCGGAGAACTGGCAGTGGATCCCGGAGCTGTCGCCGGAGCGGAGGGTATCGGTGTAGCAGACCACCTTGTCCCCGAAGGCGGCGCGGAAGCCGGCGAGGGCGCGCTCGTCGTCCGTCGCGAGAAAGATTTTGCCGTACCCGCCCGAGGAGAACTCCTTTTTTGCCGCTTCCACGCACTGATCCACGCCCACGACAACGGGGTGGTTGCGGAAGCCCACGTTGAAGTCCGTCCCCCTGAAGTGGACGCCGAGCGTCGGGGCTCCGTCTATCACCGCGGGGATGTTTTCGCGCAAATACTCCGACAGCGCGGCGTTCGGGCGAATGTACTCGGCGTAAACGCGGGCAAGCTCCGAAATATCCCCCTCGTCGGCGCTGTAGGAAAAGCGGTTGCCGCCGTGCCGCAGAAGGTAGCAGCGGTGGGCGGTGGTCGCCTTCATCACCGCGTTGCAGGGGAGGTCCCGGCTGTAGGGCACGCCCGACACGGGGAGGAAGTAGTACTCAAAGACGTTCTCGGTCTCGGCGTCCTTCTCCGCCTGGTAGTAATTCGTCCCCCGCCCCCAGTGGACGACGGGGGTCAGGCCCAAGTAGTCCGCGAAGGCGAGCTTCTCCACCGCGAGGCGAAGCAGGGCGCAAAGCCCCGTCCCCTTGCGCTCTTTGTCGGGGACGCCGTCGAAGTCGCCCTCCTCGATTAAGTAGACGGTCTTTACGCCGCCCGGCGCGCCGCCGTTACGGGCGGGACGACCGGGGGCAACACAGTCAATGGAACCGCCGTCCTGGGCGGGACGGTCAGGAGTAGCACCGCCGGGGGCGCAACTATTTCGGGCGCCGTCGGGGACGGAGCAATAATCGGACGCGCCGACGTTACGGGCGGGACGACCGGGGGCAGCGCCGTCAGGGGAGCCGCCGTTACTGTCGCCGCCGTTAGGGGTACTATCTCCCCCCCCCCCCCACCGTTTTACTAAGATAGCCGCGTACTCGTAGTCGGAGGAGGCGTTGTAATAGCCCCGGAGCAGCCGGGCAAACTCCGGGTCGTTTAGGCTCGCGGCGCAGCGCGAAATCACATAGGGGCGGTCGTGACTTATAATAAAGTCCTTTATCTTGCGGGAAAAGCTCATCGGCGAATCACCTGTCATCTGTCGTAATCGGGGGGCGCCCCGTATGCTTCATTATACCGCGAAATTCCCCCTGGCGCAAGGGGATTTTGCAATTTGAGAGAGGAGCAGCTTCCCGGCGGGCTGAGGTACCGGCTGCGCGGGGGCGGCTTGACGGTGTCCGTTAGCTCTGGCGCCGCCTGTCCCCGGTGGTTTCTTCTCGCTAACGCGAAGGTAGCTTGCTTTTTCCCCGACTGCGCCGGGGGAACGATGTCCGCTTTTCTTCTCTGCGCCGGAACGGTCCGGCTTCGTCGTCGCAAGTTCCATATCGCTCGTTTCCACGCTAAAGCGTGAAAAGCTCGCTCATTCCACTGCTCCTCCTCTCCCCACGACGCCTAACGGCGCCGCGGGGGCCCCTTATGAAAAGCGGACAGAAAAGAAGTTCAGCGCGCCGGCTTACTTCTACGCCGAACGCTGAGCGGTTAGGGGGCAGCCGCCACCTGTACCGTTGCCCTTGCGGTCACTGACGCGGAGATAGCCCGGGGGTCACGTGGGCGCCGGCTCCGGGACCCCGCCGGGGTCATTCCGGGCTCGCAGAGTCGGATGCAAAAGGCTCGCAGGTTGGGGGGCGGCTCGCCGCTGTCGATTAGGGCTCGGCGCTTCCGGGTAGCTTTTGCCCGCCGGTGAGGACGGCTCGCGGGTGTGCAGGGAACCCCTGCCGAGGGAGCCCGGAGGTCCGCCGGCGCGGGGGCCGGCGGCGAACGGTAGCCCCATTACCGGCAGCGTGGTTTAGCGGGGAATAGCCCGACGCCGACCGGTGGATCGTTCGTCTCCGCCCCGCCCGCCGGAAGCGCGGCGGGTTGACCCACACGGAGGATAGGCTTCCTGCATATCTGCGAGCCTACCCCGACCGACAAGCAAAAAGCTGCCCCACAAGAGCCGAGCTTCGAACGATAGCGGCGAGCCGTCCCCGAACCGGCGAGCCTTTTGTACCGGGCTCGGCAAGCCCCGAATGACCCCGGCACGGTCCCGGAGCCGGCGCCGGGGGTACATCCGGGCTACCCCCGCGTCAGCGAGCACAAGAGCTGCGGCACAGGTGGCGGCTACCCCTAAACCACCCGGTGAGTGGCGTAAGAGTAAGCCGGTCCGCCTGAACTTCTTTTCTGTC
>CAYOSS010000033.1:0-17297 GCA_964406705.1 uncultured Eubacteriales bacterium | reverse complement strand
TATGGAACTTGCGACGACGAAGCCGCGCCCGTCGGCCGAGAGAGAAAAGCGGACATCGTTCCCCAGCATAGCTGAAAAAATTGGATAACTACCCGCGAAACAGGGCAAGTCCGCCATAAACAGGGAACTAAAAAGCTCCCGGCACCTCCGAGCTATCCGCGCAGCGGGAAGCAGCCCCTCCCCCGATCCGGGCGGAGCAAAGCAAACGGCACCCGCAGAGCTATCCGCGCGGCGAAATAAACCTCCCCGGCCCGTCGGCTCCCGGCACAGCCGGGAAAACTCAGCCGACCGCTTGACAACCCCTCCCGCCCGGGGGTATAATATGCACGGCAAAACGCGGCGGGAAGGGATGCGGCGGACCCGCTACCCCCTCCCCCGCGGG
Organism: uncultured Eubacteriales bacterium; assembly: GCA_964406705.1. Classification (GTDB taxonomy): domain Bacteria; phylum Bacillota; class Clostridia; order Oscillospirales; family Acutalibacteraceae; genus CAZRRV01. The sequence continues at coordinate 16,915 of CAYOSS010000033.1, read as the reverse complement.
GAAAACAGCACATACGAAAGGAGCCCACACTATGACGACGGAACGGCGCGACGCCATAATCGACCGCACGCTGAAGGTGCTGACCCTCATCTCGCTGATATTGGACATCATCTCGCTCGCCAAGACGGTGCTGTCCTGGCGGCAAAAGAAGCTCCCGGAGTAGTCCCCGGGTAGCCCATCGGGGGGGCACGGCAGTCCCCGGACAGCCTCCGGGCAGCCTCCCCGGACAGCCATCGGAAATAGCTCCCGGAGCAGCCCCCAAGCAGCTCAAGGAGCGGTCCTCGGGCTAACCCCGCGAGATTATGGCGGCAAAGTTGACCCGGACCAGTCCCCGCCCTGCTTCAGCGAGATTATCGCGGCGAGGTTGCCCCGGCTCGCCCCCGTGCGCCGGTGAGAGAAGAAGAGATCGGGGCGGCATTTTGTGCAAAGCCCCGTTACGGTGATGTTCTCGGGGCGGACACCCGCCTTTATTAACAGCAGCCTGTTAAGTTCTCTCAGATCGATGTAGTACTTCTCCCCGCGGCGGGACGAGCAGCGGGTCACCTCGGTAATCCCGCGCCGCAGGAACTCGTCCACCACGGGCGGGTCGACCTCGAAGCACCTCCCGCATATTGAGGGACCGATCCCTACCAACAGGTCGGCGGGGCGGGTGCCGTATTCCCTCACCATAGCCCGGACTGTGAGACAGCCTATCTCCCCCAAAGTGCAGCGCCAGGAGGCGTGCGCCGCACCCACGGCGGGGCGGACGGGGTCCAAAAAGAACAGCGGGACGCAGTCCGCGTACTGGGTGACGAGGACCAGCCCCGGGGTATCGGTTATAAGCGCGTCTACGCTCTCCCGGAACGCCGGACGGGAAAGCCCCGTGCCCGCGTCGTCGCCCGTCACGGCGCGGACGTTGGTCTCGTGGGTCTGACGGGAAAGCACCGCGAGCGAGAGGTCCGCACCCAGCGCCGCGAACACCCGGCGGTAATTCTCGGCGACGGCAGCCGGGTCGTCCCCGCGCGAGGGGCCCATATTAAGCGTGGAGTAGCACCCCCCGCTCACCCCGCCGAGACGCGTGGTGAAGCAGTGGCGGCATAGTCCGCTCTCCTCCAGCGCGGGGAAAGTGTAATAGACCAGCTCCCCCGCGCGGCGCTCCCTCATCGGCTCGAGGGCGGGGACAAGTCTGCCGGCGACAGGGGCAGGTCCGGCGGCGGGAGCGAGGCTGTCTGCTGAACCGGGTCCGGCGGCGGCAATAGAGGGCTTGCCATCGGCTGGAGCCGGTCTGTCAGCGAAAGCCGGTCTGCCGTCGGCGGAGGTGGGCTTGCTGTCAGCGAAAATGAGTTCGCCGTCGGCGGGGACGGGGACACCGTCAGCGCGGGCAAAGCTATTGTCGGTGGGGGCAGGTCTGCCGTCGGCGGAGGCGAACCCGCCTGTTAAGCCGGGTCCGGCGCCGGCAGGGGCAGGTCCGGCGGCGGGAGCGAGGCTGTCTGCTGAACCGGGTCCGATGTCGGCAATAGAGGGCTTGCCATCGGCCGGAGCCGGTCTGTCGGTGAAAGCCGGTCTGCCGTCGGCGGAGGTGGGCTTGCTGTCAGCGAAAATGAGGCCGCCGTTGGCGGGGACGGGGACACCGTCAGCGGGGGCAAAGCTATTGTCGGCGGGGGCAGGTCTGCCGTCGGCAGAGGTGGGCTTGCTGTCAGCGGAAATGAGACCGCCGTTGGTGAGAATGAGGTCACCATCGGCGGGAACAATCCCGTCGCCGGCCGAATTAAACCCGTCGCTGACGGAAACGGGTCCATCGGCGGCGCGCGCAAGCCCGTCATCGGCAAAAGCGAACCCTTCGGCGGGGACCGGCTTATCGCACATCGCGCTACCTCGCTCCGTCCAGCATAATGCCCGGATCGGCGGTCATCTTACACGACGAACCGTCGCACTCCGCCACCACGGTGCCGTCAAGATCCGTGCGCCAGACGCGCTCCACCCCGGTGCCGTAAAGCCTCTCCTCGGTGTCCGGGGAGGGGTGGTCGTAGCGGTTGCCCTCCCCCACCGAAATCACCGCGTAACGGGGGGAAACCGCCCGCAGGAACTCATCGGTCGAGGAGTAGTCGCTCCCGTGATGACCGACCTTCAGCACGTCCGCCGAGAGGTCGTAGCCGGCGTCCAGCATCTCGCGCTCGTTTTTCGCCTCCGCGTCCCCGGTGAAGAGGAAAGAGACGCTCCCGTAGGTGAGCCGCACCACCACGGAGTAGTGATTCAGCTCCGAATAATCGCCCGAGGGCGAGAGGATGACGGCTCGCAGGTCGCCGTCGTCTATTATGTCGGTCCCGGCCCTGGCGGCGTGGACCGGCGCGCCGCTCTCGGAAAGCGCGTCAAGCACTTCCTCGTAAGTGGCGGTGGCGGGGACAATACTGTCCTTCACCCGGGGCATATACACCTCGCCCAGGGTAAACGCGCGTATGATGTCGTCCGCGCCGCCTATGTGGTCCTCGTGCGGGTGGGTGAGGATCAGATAATCAAGTTTTTTAACGCCCTGTTTCTTAAGAAAATCCGCTATAAGCGGACCGTCGGAGTTGTTGCCGGCGTCGATCAGCGCGTTGCGCCCGCCCGGCAGCCGCAGATATACGCAGTCCGCCTGCCCGACGTCGAGGAAGTAGACGGTGAGCGTCTCGTCTAAGGGTTCCGCCGGGGCGGGTTCCTCTCCCGGGGTGAGCGGCACGCACCCGCAGCATAACAGCAACAGGACCGCGAACGCGGCGGCGAGGAATTTTTTCATAGACGGCCCGCCTTTCGGGGAAAATTTCTCTTGCGTTTTTGCGGAAAATTTGTTATAATAGTTGGACCGACTTCGCAAGGGAGGTGAATTTCGATGGCATATGTCATTTCCGACGGGTGCGTGAAGTGCGGCACCTGCGCCGCCAACTGTCCGGTGGAGGCGATCACCGAGGAGGAAACCCAGTTCGTGATCGATCCGGATAAGTGCATTTCCTGCGGCACCTGCGCCGACGGCTGCCCCGTAGAGGCGATCTCGGAGTAGACGCCACGACGGCAGCGATCCTCATCACCCTCCCCCGTCCGCCTCTTACCGGCGGGCGGGTTTTCTTGTGTTCTTTCACGCTCCGTGGAGGGGTCTCGCTCCCGGGGGCTTAAAATCGGCGGTCAACCGGCGGGCACGCCCCCAAACCGGGGCCGCAGCCCTTGGGAAGCCCCAAGCGGCGGGCCGCGGAGTCGCGCTCCCCAGAAAGCCCCAACCGCCGGACCGGGAAAACCTATCTCCCGGAAGCCTCAATCGCCGGGGTCAGAGAACCCTATCCGCCAAACCTTCAATCGGCGGCACGGAGTCTTTCCCCGAAAGCCCCAACCGCCGGGGCGCGGGGTCTTTCCCCGAAAGCCTCAGTCGCCGGGACACGGGATCTTTCCCGAGGGTCCCAACCGCCGAACCGGGAAACCCTATCCCCCGGAAGCCCTCGATCGCCGGGGCGGGGAACCTTATCCACCCAAAACCCAAAAGCGCGGCGCGGATCCTTACCCGCCGTACCCTATCATACGCGCCTTGAGGAGGGCCGTCTGGGTCTTGGCGTCGGGGATCTCGCCGTCGAGCACCATCTCAACCGCCCGCTTAAGCGGCATCCTCACGACCTCCAGCAGCTCGTCCTTGTCGGGGTGAGCCTCGCCGAAGGTCAGCCCCGTGGCGAGGTACATAGTGATAACCTCCCCGCAGTAGCCGGGCGTCGGGTACAGCTCCCCCAGAGAACGGTAGGTCTCGGCCTTTACGCCCATCTCCTCGCTAAGCTCCCTGATCCCGCAGGCGAAGGGGGTCTCTTTGGGCTCCCGCTTCCCGGCGGGGACCTCCAACAGCACCCTTCCGAACGGGTAGCGAAACTGCCTTATTAACAGCACGTCGCCGTTGTCGCAAAGCGGCACCACGCACACTCCCCCGGGGTGCGCCACCACCTCGCGGGAAGCGACGTCCCCGTTCGGCAGGCGCGCGGTATCGCGGCGCACCTCGATGATGTCCCCCTTGAAGACGGTCTCCCGCGACAGGGTCTCCTCAATCATATCCATAACTGTTCCTCCCACTAACACCGCTCGGTGTGGGTCTTCAGCCACACCAGCAGCACAGATATATCCGCCGGGGTAACCCCGGAAATCCCGCTCGCCTGCCCGACGCTCAGCGGCTTTATTTTGCCGAGCTTCTCCACCGCCTCGAGCCTGAGCCCTTTTATCTTCGTATAATCGAGATCGGGGGGCAGGGGCTTGCTCTCCATCGCCCGGAGCCGCCCCGCCCGGGCGTTTTCCCTCTCGATATAGCCCCGGTACTTTATCTCCGTCTCGACCTTCTCCGCCACGGTATCGGGCAGGGGCGGGCGGTCCTTATCAAACCCCGCGAGAGATGAATAACTCACCTGCGGGCGGGTGAGAAGCTCCGAGAGGCTCGCCCCGGTTTTAAGCTCCGCCGTCCCCCGCTCCCGCAAAAAGGCGTTTATCCCGTCGCCCGGCGGGAGGGTAACCGCCCCCAGCCGCTTTATTTCGCTCTCTTTTTGCGATTTTCGCCGTAAGAAGCTCTCCCAGTCGGCGTCGCCCACCAGCCCGTTCTCCCGCCCTATGGGGGTGAGCCTCTCGTCCGCGTTGTCCTGACGCAGCGTCAGCCGGTACTCGGAGCGCGAGGTCATCATCCTGTAAGGGTCGGTGCAGCCCTTGGTGACAAGATCGTCAATGAGCGTACCTATGTACGAGCCCGACCGGGGCAGCACCATAGGCTCCATACCCTTTACAAGACGGGCGGCGTTGATCCCGGCGACTATGCCCTGAGCCGCCGCCTCCTCGTACCCGGAGGAACCGTTAAACTGCCCCGCGCCGAACAGCCCCGGCAGGCCCTTCACCTCGAGAGTGGGCAGCAGCGCCGTGGGGTCGGCGCAGTCGTACTCTATGGCGTAGGCCGGGCGGGTGAGCTCCACCCGCTCGAGGCCCGGTATGGTGCGGTAAAACGCCATCTGCACGTCGAGCGGCAGGGAGGACGACATCCCCTGAAGGTACATCTCCTCGGTGTCCCGGCCGCAGGGCTCTATAAAGAGCTGGTGCCGCTCCTTATCGGGAAAGCGGACCATCTTGTCCTCTATGCTGGGGCAGTAGCGCGGACCCACACCCTCTATCTTCCCGGAGTAGAGCGGGGAGCGGTGGAGGTTCGCCAAAATCACCCGGCGGGTCTCCCCGTTCGTGTAGGTGATGTAGCACATCTCGCTGTTGACGGGGGGTTTTTCGGCGGAAAAGCTGAAGGGGACGGGGTTTTCGTCCCCCGGCTGGGGCATAAGGCGACCAAAATCCACGCTTCGCCGCAGTACCCGCGCCGGCGTGCCGGTCTTAAAGCGCCGCAGGGGGATCCCGAGCGACCGGACGGCGCCCGCGAGCGCCCCCGCCGCCGGCATACCGTCCGGGCCGCCGGGGTAACACTCCTCGCCCACGTAAATCTTCCCCCGCAAGAATGTCCCCGTCGCGATTATCACGGCTTTCACGGTGTACACCGCGCCCAGCCGCGTCGTGAGCCGCCAGACCCCCGCCCCGCGCGCGAGGTCGGTAATCTCGGCCTGTTTTAGAAAAAGGTTCTCCTGTCTTTCGCAGACGTGCTTCATATCGCCGGAATAGGCGCGTCTGTCAACCTGGGCGCGAAGGCTCTGCACCGCCGGGCCCTTCCCCCGATTGAGCATACGGCTCTGGAGGGTGTTGCGGTCGGCGGCGCGGCCCATCTCGCCGCCCAGCGCGTCCACCTCGCGCACAAGGTGACCCTTAGCCGTCCCGCCTATGGAGGGGTTGCAGGGCATATTCGCGACGGAATCGAGGTTCAGCGCGAAGAGAAAAGTCCGGCAGCCCATTTTCGCCGCCGCGAGAGCCGCCTCGACACCCGCGTGCCCCGCGCCGATTACCGCTATGTCGCCGCTTTCAGCCTCGAAGCTCACGGCTCGCCACCCCCTTCCCCGCTACTTGCCCACGCAGAACCGGCGGAACACCTCGTCGGTCACCTCGTCGCTGACCCGCTCCCCGGTAAGCTCCAAAAGCGGCTCCAGCGCGTCGCCTATCAGCACGCCCACCGCGTCGAGGGTCACCCCGCCCCGCAAAGCGGAAAGGGCGGAGCACGCCGCGTCCCTCGCCCGCGCCACGCAGGAATACTGCCGCTCGCCGCAAAGCGTGGCGGTGTCCCCGTCGCTGCCGGCAACTCCGAGGGCTTCCCGGACGGTCCGGGAGAGCTCGTCCAGCCCTCTCCCCTCCTTGGCGGAAATCGCCACCGCCCGTTCCCCGAACAGCGCGGGGTAGGGGTTCGCGGGGGAGGGGATCGCGGCAGCGGTATCGACAGAGCCGGCGGGTCTTTGGGGATCGGGCAATCCGCCGGGGGCTTTATCAGCGCCAGCTGAGCCACCCGCCCCGCCGAACGGGCCAACCCCGCCAACAGGGAAGCCGCTCGTGCTAACAAATGAGTCGGCAGGGGAGCCGCACACGCCGCCGAGCGCGTCGCCTAAGTTCGCGCCGTCCCCACTGTTGGGGGATCCAACCGCATCGCCGAGCGAGCTGCCCATTCCGTCGGGCAAGCCGCCCGCGCCAGCTCCATCGCCGGGAAAGCCGCCCACGTCAGGCGCCCCTCCGATCCCAACGCCGGGGAATCTTTGAGGATTAGACAAGCCGCCCCAGGCGTTATCGGCACCAGCTGAGCCACCCGCGCCGCCGAACAGATTATTCGCCCCGCCGGGCATATTATCCAAGCCGCCTTCACTAATGGAGGAGCCGCACACGCCGCCGGGATCACACACGCCGACCGCTTCAACGGGGAAACCGGCAACGCCGCCGAGCACGCCATCCCGGTTTACCTCGTTGACAGCCGTCCCACCGGGCGCCCCGCCTAAGTTCGCGCCGTCCCCACTAATGGGGAAACCAACCGTGCCAACCGACCCGCTAAGCGAGCTATCCGGGTCAACCCCGCCGCCGGGAAAGCCGCCCGTGCCAGCTCCATCGCCGGGAAAGCCGCCCACGTCAGGCGCCCCTCCGACCCCAACGCCGGGGGGTCTTTGGGGGTCGGGCGACCCTCCGGGAGATTTATCAGCGACAACCGAGCCGCCGAAAGAGCCGCCGAAGCCATCCACGCCACCGGTAAAACCCACGCCGGTTGAACCGCCTATCGAGCCGTTCCCGTCAACAGGGGATCCGCCCGCGCCCGCCGCGCCACGTGCCAAGATATCCGAGCTGCCCGAGGCAGCGGGAGAGCCAACCGCATCAGCCGACCCGCCAAGCGGGTTTCCTAAGCCAACCCCGCCGTCGGGCACACCGCCGAAATCACCCACACCAGTGGGGAAACCAGCCACGCCAACCGACCCGCCAAGTGGGTTTCCTAAGCCAACCCCGCCGCCGGGAAGCCCGTTCGCGGCAGCCGTCCCACCGGGCGCCCAGCCTGTGCCAACGGAAACATCCGCGCCGGCAGAAAGGTTAGCCGCGCCGCCGGGCACACCGCCGGTCACCCCGTCAGCCGCCCCGCCGCTTCCTAACAAATCCGCCTTATTAAGTATCAGTACGTGGCGTTTTGAGCGGCAAAGCCCGTACACCGCCCTATCCTCGGCGTCGAAAGGACGCGAGGCGTCAAACACGGCCAGGACTATATCCGCGCCGTCCAACTTCTCCTTGGCGCGCCGGACGCCGGCCCGTTCCACGGGGTCGGGGGTGTCTCGCAGCCCCGCCGTGTCCGAGAGGACCAGCTTCACCCCGCCGAGGTTCACGGCTTCCTCTATCACGTCCCGCGTGGTGCCGGCTCGCTCCGTGACTATGGAGCGTTCCTCGCCGGAAAGCAGGTTCATCAGGGTGGACTTGCCCACGTTGGGCTTGCCGGCTATCACCGCCGACGCGCCCCTCCGCCGAATTTTCCCGCTCTCGTACCCGCGTAAGAGCGCGTCCAGAGCGGCGACGGCCTCCGAAAGCTCGCTCTCCACGCTGCTGATCCCGGCGAACTCCTCCGGCTCATCCGGCTCGTCACAGTAGGCGGCTATCCTTGAGGCGGGGACGAGCAGCATTCCCTTTACACGCTCCGCTTCTCTGTAGACCGCCCCTTCCCTCGCCCGGAGAGCCTCGCGCAGCGCGGCGTCGCCGTCCGCCGCTATAATGTCCGCCACCGCCTCGGCCCGGGTGAGATCCATTTTTCCGTTTAAGTACGCCCTCCGGGTGAACTCCCCGGGACCTGCGGGTTCCGCCCCCGCGCGAAGCACGGCTCTCAGCACCCGCCCCGTGACATACGCCCCTCCGTGGCAGGAAATCTCCGCCACGTCCTCGCCGGTGTAGCTTTTGGGGGAGGCGAATTTCAGCGCGACCGCCTCGTCCAACTCCTCGTCCCCGTCGTACACCCGCCCGTAGAGCGCGGTGTAGCCCGGAATATCGGCAACCCTCTTGCCGGAGAAGCTTCTGAAGACCCCGTCCGCCACGCCGAACGCCGAAGGACCGCTTATCCGCACGACACCGATGCCCCCCTCCCCCGGCGGGGTGGAGACGGCGGCTACTGTCGCGGGCATCGCGGCACCCCCTCTCGTGTTTTCGGATGAGCGGTTCGTGTTTCCCTGTGTACGGGGCTGGTCGGGCGCCGCCGCGTAACGGCTGAACGGTCTCGCCCGGTCCCCGGTGGTCAGTTTTGCCCGTGTGGGGCTGATCGGGGCACCGCCGCTTGACGATAGCGCGGACTGCCCTGACCCCGAGCAGGAGGTCTCACCCCCGCTCCCGGTCGTTCTCGCTCTGTCCCCGGTCGCGCGGTCTGCCCTGCGCTCAGGTGGCTGATTTAGCCCGTGCGAGGCGGGTCAACGCGCCGCCGCGTAACGACTGAACAATCTCGCCCTGTCCCCGGACGGCTGATTTGAGCCGCGCGGAGCGGATCGGGTACCGTCACATAACGACTGAACAGTCAATCCCTCTCCCCGGTCGGTTGACCTTGCCCGCGTAGGGCGAGTCAAAGCACTGTCAGATAGCGATTGAGCGGTCTCGCCCGGTCCCCGAGTGGTCGACCCTATTCCCGGTTGCGTCATCTCGCCCAGTCCCCCGGGCGGGCGGGCTTGCCCTACTCCCCGGGCGGTAAGTCTTGCCCCGTCCCCGGTCAGTCTCGCCCTGTCCCCGGGCGGCTGATTTGAGCCGCGCGGAGCGGATCGGGTACCGTCACATAACGACTGAACAGTCAATCCCTCTCCCCGGTCGGTTGACCTTGCCCGCGTAGGGCGAGTCAAAGCACTGTCAGATAGCGATTGAGCGGTCTCGCCCGGTCCCCGAGTGGTCGACCCTATTCCCGGTTGCGTCATCTCGCCCAGTCCCCCGGGCGGGCGGGCTTGCCCTACTCCCCGGCGAGAAGTCTCGCCCCCGGTCGCGTAGTCTCGCCCCCGCTCCCGCGCGGTCGGTTCCGCCCCCAGCCGGACCCCGGCTAATCCCCAAACAGGCCCTTCAGCTTATCCAAAAAGGACTTGCGCTCCTTGTAGTTTTTCTCGCTGCCGGAGCTCTCGAACTGACGGAGCAGCTCCTTTTGCTCCTTTGAAAGATTTTTGGGCACCTCCACGGTGACCTTGACGTACTGGTCGCCCCTGCCGCCGTAGTTGAGCCGCTGGATGCCCTTGCCTTTCAGCTTGAACTCGTCCCCCGGCTGGGTGCCCTCGTGTATGTCGAACTGCACCTTGCCGTCGAGGGTGGGCACGGTGATCTCCGCGCCGAGAGCCGCCTGGGCGAAGGTCACCGGGATCTCGCAGTAAACGTCATACCCGTCGCGGACGAAAATCGGGTGGGGGCGGACCGACACGTGGATATGCAAGTCCCCCGGGGCGCCGCCGTTCCTCCCGGCGTCCCCCGCGCCGCCGATGTTGAGGGTCTGCCCGTCGTCTATGCCGGCGGGTATGTCGATGTCGCGCTGCCTCGTGCGGCGGACCCGCCCTTTCCCGGCGCAGACGCGGCAGGGCTTGTCCACAATCTTGCCGGTCCCCCGGCACTGGTCGCAGACGCGCGAGGTCTGCATGGAGCCCAGCGGCGTTCTCTGTGTAACCCTGATTTGCCCCGTGCCGTGGCAGGCGGGGCAGGTCTGCGGCTTGCTGCCCTTCTCCGCGCCGGTGCCGCCGCACTCCTCGCAGTTTTCCAGCCGCGTGACCGAGACCGTCTTGCGGCAGCCCTTGGCCGCCTCCTCGAACGAGAGGTTGACCGTGGCGGAAGCGTCGTCGCCGCGCGTGGGGGCGTTGGGGTTGGACCTCGAGCCGAATCCCCCGAAAAAGGAGTTGAATATGTCGTTGATGTCGTCAAAGCCGAACCCCCCTCCTCCGCCGCCGCCCGGGGCGTAGTTGGGATCGACCCCCGCGTGCCCGTATTGATCGTAGCGGGCGCGTTTAGAGCTATCGGAGAGCACCTCGTAGGCCTCGTTGATCTCCTTGAACTTGGCCTCGGCGGTCTTGTCGCCGGGGTTCAAGTCGGGGTGATATTTCTTCGCGGCGGCGCGGTACGCCTTCTTGATCTCGTCGTCGGACGCGCCCCTGTCGACGCCCAATACCTCGTAATAGTCCCTTTTCTCCGCCAAAACGACACTCCCCCGCTCGCGACGGGGCTACCCCCGCCGCAGTCTATCGCGCCCCGCCGCCGGGGAGCGGCTCTCCCGCCGCCCCGGCTCTTACTAAAAAACTTGCTAATCAGCCCTACCTATTGTCCGTGTCACGGATGTTGCCGCCCCCGGGGAAGAAGGCCGCGCCTTCCCCCCCGGTTCTTGCTCAAATGCCCTGTCAGTCCGCTTTACCTGTTGTCCGAGTCACAGCCGTTGCCGCCCCCGGGGAAGAAGACCGCGCCCCCCGGTTCCCGCTTAAAGCCTTGCCGATTTGCCTTACTTGTTGTCCGCGTCGCGGAAGTCCGCGTCGTAGACGTTGCCGCCGTTACCGCCGTTGCCGCCGTTGCCGCCGGGGTTGCCATCGCCGGGCGCGCCGCCCTGACCGCTCGCGGCCTGCTGCTCCGCCGCCGCCTTGTACACCTTCTCGGACACGGCGTAAATCTGCTTTTGCAGCTCCTCCTGCTTCGCCTTAATGGCGTCGGTATCGTTGCCCTTCAGCGCCTCTTTAAGAGCGTCCTTGGCGGACTCTATGCCGACCTTCTCCTCGGCGGTGATCTTGTCGCCGAAGTCCGCGACCGTCTTCTCGGCGCTGTAGACCATCTGGTCGGCGTTGTTGCGCAGATCCATCTCCTCGCGGCGCTTCTTATCCTCGGCGGCGTACTGCTCCGCGTCCTTGACCGCCTTATCTATATCCTCTTTGGACATATTGGTGCTGGATGTAATGGTGACCGACTGCTCCTTGCCCGTGCCGAGGTCCTTGGCGGAAACGTTCACTATCCCGTTCGCGTCGATGTCGAAGGTGACCTCGATCTGCGGGACCCCTCGCGGCGCCGCCGGGATCCCGTCAAGGTGGAACACACCGAGGGTCTTGTTGTCCTTCGCGAACTCGCGCTCACCCTGAAGCACGTGGACCTCAACGGAAGTCTGCCCGTCCGCCGCCGTGGAGAAGATCTGGCTCTTCTTGGTGGGGATCGTCGTGTTGCGCTCTATGACCTTGGTGCTGATGCCGCCCATCGTCTCGATGCCGAGGGAAAGCGGGGTCACGTCGAGCAGGAGCAGCCCCTTCACGTCGCCGCCCAACACTCCGCCCTGGAGCGCCGCGCCTATAGCCACGCACTCGTCCGGGTTGATACCCTTGAACGGCTCTCTGCCTATGAAGTTCTTCACCGCGTCCTGCACGGCGGGAATCCGGCTGGAGCCGCCCACCATAAGCACCTTGTTGATCTGGTCCTTGCTGAGTCCCGAGTCCGACAAAGCCTGCCGCACCGGGCCCATCGTGGCCTCCACGAGGTCGGCGGTGAGCTCGTTGAACTTCGCCCTCGTAAGCGTGGCCTCGTAATGCTTGGGGCCCGTCGCGTCCGCCGTGATAAAGGGGAGGTTGATGTCGGTGGAGGTCATCCCGGAGAGGTCGATTTTGGCCTTCTCCGCCGCCTCTTTAATGCGCTGCATTGCCATTTTGTCGCCGGACAAGTCGATGCCGGTCTCCGCCTTGAAGCCCGCGACGATCCAGTCCATCACCCGCTTGTCGAAGTCGTCGCCGCCCAGCCGGTTATTGCCCGCCGTGGCGAGAACCTCCTGCACCCCGTCGCCCATCTCGATAATGGAGACGTCGAAGGTCCCTCCGCCGAGGTCGTAGACCATAACCTTCTGGTCTTCCTCTTTGTCGATGCTGTAGGCGAGCGCCGCCGCCGTCGGCTCGTTGATGATGCGCTTCACGTCCAGCCCCGCGATTTTGCCCGCGTCCTTCGTGGCCTGGCGCTGGGCGTCGGTGAAGTAAGCCGGGACGGTTATCACCGCCTCCGTGACGGGGGAGCCCAAGTAGCTTTCAGCGTCGGTCTTAAGCTTCTGGAGAATAATGGCGGAAATCTCCTGAGGGGTGTACGCCTTGCCGTCGATCTGGACAGTGTGCCCCGTGCCCATCTCGCGCTTGATCGAGATGACGGTGCGCTCGGGGTTGGTGATGGCCTGGCGTTTCGCGACCTGCCCCACCATTCTCTCCCCAGTCTTGGAGAAGGCGACTACGGACGGCGTGGTGCGCGAGCCCTCCGCGTTCGCGATCACGACGGGCTCTCCGCCCTCCATAACCGCCACGCAGGAGTTAGTGGTGCCGAGATCGATGCCTATGATTTTTCCCATTGTATTTTCCTCCTCGTAAGTATTTTTTGCCTGTTTTGATCGATTAGCGGGTTCAGTATTTTTGCCTGCCCCGGCTGATTGGCGGGTTTAGCGTTCCGCCTGTTCGGGACTGATTGGCAGCTTAGTGTTCCGCCTGCCCCGGGTAATCGGTGCCTTTACCGTTTCGCCTGCCCCCGGCTAATTGGCGACTTTCACCATCGCGGCCCTGAGCACCGTATCGCCCAACCTGTACCCCTTCTGGAGAACCTCGGCGACGGTGTTCTCGCCCAAGGACTCGTCCTCCACGTGCATCACCGCCTCGTGGACGGCGGGGTCGAACCGCTCGCCCGGCTCGCCTATGGGCTCAAGGCCAAGGTTCCCCGCGAGCTCGCGGAACTGCTTCACTATCATCTCGATGCCCTTTATATACTCGGGCGAGCCCGCCTCGCTCGCGGAGGAGCGCTCAACGTTGTCGAGAATGGGCAGCAGCGGCTTCGCGGCGGATGCCCTCGCGTACTCCGCCGTGGCGGCCTTCTCCCGCTCGGTGCGCTTGCGGTAGTTGTCGAACTCCGCCGCCGTGCGCAGCAGCTTGTCCTTGGTGTCGGCGAGCTCGGCTTTTAAGCTTTCGGTCTCCGCTCTCAGCTTTTCGGTCTCCGCCCTCGCCTTCTCCGGCTCCCCGTCGTCGCGCTGCCTGCGGGCCTTGCGGGAGGGCTTGCCCTCGCCGGAAGATTTCTCCCCGGGCGCGCCGTCTTCGGAGTTCCCGGAGGGTTTGTCCCCGGGCTGACCGGTGGCTTCTTCCTCCGGCTGATTGGCGGACCCTTTTTCCGGCTGATAGACGGACCCTCTTTCCGGCTGCCCGGCGGACCCCTCTTCCGGCGTCCCCGCGGATTCCCCCGGCTGTGCGGTGGAACTGCCCTTACCCGGTTGGGCGGCGGGTCTACCCTCGCCCGACTGCCCGGCGGGTTCCTCAGGCTGATTGGCGGACTTGTCCTCCGGCTGATTGGCGGTCTCGCCCTCTCCCGGCTGCGCGCTCACGGTATAAAAGCCGTCGCCCGCCCCGGAGGGCTTTCCTCCGGCTCTCCCGCTCACGGCGGAGGGGTCGGCACCTTCCCCGACGGGCCTGTCATCCGCCCGCTCGCCCCGGGGGGCGTCCTCCCGCAAATTCTCGTCTCTCGGCATAATCTCACGCCTCCATATCGGATATAGTTTCCCTCGCGACCTCGCCCAGGCGGTCCGCGAAGTACCTCACACTCGGCAGCATACTGCGGTACTCCATCCTCACCGGGCCCACGACGCCCACTCTCCCCGCCGAATGCCCGCCGGGGTTGTACCTCGCCGCGACCACGCTGTACTGCCCCAACGCTTCCACGCCCGTGGAGTCGCCGAATATCACCCCTACGTCCTCGTCCATATCGGATAAGAACCGCAGCAGCTCCCCCCGGCAGGGCAGGAGGGAATACGCGTCCCCTCCGAACGAGACGTTCTCTCGCGAAAGATCCTCCGCCATAGCATAAACCGCCGCCAAAAGCGCGTCCAGCGAGGGGTCGGCGAGGCGGGGCGGCTCGCCAAGAGCCGAGAGGGGAACCTCCGCCACGTACCGCTCCACAGCGAGGGAAAAGGCGTCAAGCAGCGCGGGGGTAATCTCCCCCGGGACGCGGCAGAAAGCGCTCTTGGCCGCCCCCGCCTCGGACACAAGCAGCAGCAACGCCGTGCGCCTTCCCGCGGGAAGGGCCCGGACCTTGGCGGCGCGGTCGCCCTTGGCCGGCGTCACCGCGAGCACCGCCGGGAACCCGGTGAACCTCGCCAGCATCTCCGCCGCCAAATCGAACAGGTGCGCCGGGTCGCGCGAGGCGGAAAGCAGCATCCCGTCGATTTTGTCGCGGGTGTCGCGGGACGGCTCCTCGCTGCCCAGCGAGATGTACAGCCGGTACGCCTCGCTTGTGGGGACCCTCCCCGCCGAGGTGTGCGGCTGGCTCAGATACCCCTTTTCGCAGAGGTCTTTAAGCTCGTTGCGCAGCGTCGCGGAGGAGAGGGACGTGCCCAGCGCCTCGCGCAGCGCCTCGGAGCCCACCGGCTCGCCCGACTCGATGTACGAGCTCACAACCGTCTCGAGAATAGCCAGCCCACGCTCGCTAAGCTCCATTTCCCTCTCCCCTTTCGGTTAATTAAGTGAACCGGGTTCTTTTAGCACTCTAAAGCCCCGAGTGCTAACCTGTTACATATAATAACACAGCGCGGCGGGTTTGTCAAGGGCTTTTCGGCAAAATTTTCAGGGAATTTTTGACTTTTTTTGACCATCGAATACCGCTTGACATTAAAGGACGCTTAGAGCATAATATACGTATAAGGAGGGTGTTACTATGAAGAAGCTTTACGGAGTGACCACCGCTATGATGACCCCGTTCGACGGGAACGAGCTGCTCGACCTCGACGCGTTGGAGCGGGAGACGGATTTCCTCATTGAAAAGGGCGTCCACTGTCTCTACCCCTGCGGCACCAACGGGGAGATGTACCTGATGAGCGCCGAGGAGCGGGAAGCGGTCGCCGAGACGGTGGTAAAACGCGCGGCGGGGAGAGCCGTGGTCTACATCCACACGGGCGCGATGAGCGAGGACGAGACGGTCCGGCTCTCAATACACGCCTGCAAAATAGGCGCGGACGGTGTGGGAATTGTCACCCCCTGCTACTTTAAGATGAGCCCGCGCGCGCTCTTGGAGTATTACAAGAGGGTCTGCTCCAAGCTCCCCCCGGATTTCCCGGTGTACGTTTACGTGATCCCCCAGCTCACCGGCAACGACGTCCCGGCGGATTTAATGGAGGAGATAGCCGCCGCCTGCCCCAACGTGGTGGGGGTCAAGTACAGCTTCCCCAACGTGGAGCGCGCGGCGGAATACACGCGGGTGCGCGGCGGGGACTTCTCCGTGATGGTCGGCGCGGACCACCTCTTCCTGCCGATGCTCGCCGCCGGCTGTGACGGGACCATAACCGGCTGCGCGACGGTGCTCCCGGAAATATTCGTCGCGATATACGACACGTTCCGGCGGGGGGATCTGGACGGCGCGAGGGCGCTCCAGACCGAGGCGGTCAAGGTGATAGACATACTGAAGCGCGGCACGGATCTCTCGGTGTTTAAGGTAGGCCAGACCCTGAGGGGGATCCGCGGGGGCCACGTCCGCCGCCCCCTGCTCGACCTGCCCGACGACGAGGCCGCCGAGCTGAAGGCGCGAATTGCCCCGTACATCGAGAAGTATTCCGCGTAGCGGCGGGAGGGCGCGTAGGCAGGCTCCGGCACACCCGGCGGCGGGGTCCTCCGCGACGCCCCGCGTCCTCCCACGGCGGCAAGTCCAAAGGCGAATATCCGCCCTGTCTCCCCCTGCGCTCAAAGGGGGGCGGGGCGCCGTCTTTATCCGGAGGTGCCGGGGGATTGGCTCAGCCCGGCTCCGTTGCTTTCTTCTCGCTAACGCGAGGGTGGCTTGTTTATTTCCCCGGCGCGGCTGGGGGAACGTTGTCCGCTTTTCTTCTCTTCGCCGACGGGCGCGGCTGAAAGAAGAAAAGCGGACAGAAAAGAAGTTCAGGCGGACCGGCTTACTTCTACGCCGAACACCGAGTGGGTACGGGGTAGCCGCCACCTAAACGGCGGGTCTTGTGCCTACGAAGGTAGCCCGGAGTTCCCGCCAACGCCGGTTCGGAAAGCTCGCCGTATTCATTCCAGCCTCGCAGAGTCGGATGCAAAAGGCTCGCCGGTTAGGGTAGGCTCGCCGCTATCGAACTGAGCTCGGTTCTTGTGGGGTAGCTTTTAGCTCGCCGGTCGAGAGCGGCTCGCGGGTGTGTAGCAAGCTCCTGCCGGGGGAGCCCGGAAGCCTGCTGGCGCAAGGGGTAACCCGGTGACAACCGACAACCCCCACCCCGGAAGTGCGGCGGTTTATAGGATAGCCCGGCGACGACCGTTGGATCGCTCGGCTCCGCCCCGTTGCCGGAGACACGGCAGTTCACGGGTTAGCTTGGCGGTTCCGGGGTTCCGGCTCCGCCCTGCCTGCCGGGGGGGCGCAGTGGCTCGCCCCAACACGGAGGAGAGAGACTCCCTGCATATCGACGGACTTTCCTCGACCGCCGGGCAAAAGCTACCCGGAATCGCCGAGCTCCGAACGACAGCGGCGAGCTTCCCCAAATCTGCGAGCCTTTTGTGCCGGGCTCGGTAAGCCAGGAATGAATACGGCGGGATCCCGGAGCCGGCGTTGGCGG
>CAYOSS010000032.1:1715-17786 GCA_964406705.1 uncultured Eubacteriales bacterium | reverse complement strand
TAGGAGACGTCCCGCTTGGTGAGGGTCTTGTTGAGCAGCGTCCCCAACACCACAAAAAGCACCGACCCCGCGAAGACGGCTATCGCGATGATCTTGGACGGGCTGCCGGGCTTGGGCTTAAGAAGAGACAGCAGCCCGGCCACCACGGCGACCACTATCAGCAGGGGCTTGAGGAACGAATAGAGGACTTTGTACACCTTGAGAGCGGGGTTTAAGCGCAGGGTGTCGTTTCTCACAGCTCGGACCCCCTCTCAGCGCGATTAGCGGTATGAGCATACGATATTTTAGAAGTCATAGCACACCCACTTATCCTGGCTCTTCATAATCAGCCGGGTGACTATGAAGATGACTATGGCGAGGACCCAGGCGGCCGCCGACGCTATTCCGTAGCCGTAAACAAACGGGAACCCGAAAATCATATTGTAGATGTGGTTGACGACCGTATCGCTCACCCAGGCGGTTTCCGTGAAGGGCCACATCGGGACGCCGTAGCTGTTCGACCCGCGCGTGAGCATCATCATCATTTCGACTTCCTGCAGGGAGCCCATAATCTTGATGACGAGAATGTACGCCGTAGTGGGCGAAATGGCGGGCCAGGTGATGTCGCGGAACATCTGCCCCGGGGTCGCGCCGTCTATGGATGCGGCCTCGTAGTAGGTCTTATCCACATTCGAGAGAGCCGCCTGGTACAGGACTATGCACCAGCCCAGTCCCCGCCAGACCGAGAGTACGATCGCCGAAAACATAAACAGCCAGGGGGAGGAATTAAGCCAGCCCACGGGCTCGAAGCCCAGCTTATCCAGCATCGTGTTGATGGCGCCGCTTTGATAGTCGAACAGCAGCGTGCGGAAAGCGAGCGTCACCACGACGGTGGAGCAGACATAGGGAATGAAAAACACCGCCCGGAAGAAGCCCTTGCCGAATTTAACGCGGTTCAGCAAAACGGAAATCCAAACGGAAATTCCCATACAAACGGGGACGTTCAGCGTATAGAGGATTGTGGAGAAGTAGGCCGGATAAGTCCTCCCGTCGTCCCGGTTAAGAAGGACCGTGATAAAGTTCCGGAAGCCGACAAACTTCATCGAGCCGAGCTCCGGGGTGTGCAGCTCCGTAAAGGACACCGCGGCGGACGAAATCAGCGGGAACGCGCCGAAAATAAGGAACCCCAACAGCGGGATAAAGGCCAGCATTCCGGCAAAAAGACCGCCCGAGTTCCGCCGTTTTTTGAGGGGAGAAGCCTGTTCCATAAAGTCTTCCTTTCACGCCCCGGGGGACGGGCCCCCGGGGTTTGATGAATTTAGTGCTTTAGAATAAGCCTGCGGATCAAGCCGAACAGCAGCTTAAAGATGTTGTGGGAAACGGGCTGCGCGTCGGGGAGGCTCGGGTAATCCCCCGCCTCGGGCTGCGGGAATCCCTCCGCGGAGCCGTCGGTGAACGTTATCTCGCCGAAGCTCGCCGCGCCCTTGCCGGGGGCGTACGTCGCGACGCCCAACTGCAGCTCGCCGTCCGACGTGTAGCCGGCTATCAGCTTAGTCATCGGCACGCTGAAGCCCTTGCCGTTTACGGAAACGTACAGCGTCCCGTCCCGCACTACGGCGGTGACGGAGACCGCGTCGGTCGTGAACGCCGCTATCCCGGCGTCCCGTCCGGCCCCGGCGTAATCGGCATTGTCGGCCGTGGACCCGCTCAGCAAATGCACCTTCCCGTCTTTCCCGAAGAGGACGTAGGCGAGAGCGCCGTCAGCTTTCAGCGCCAGCCCGTTTAAGGACGCGGAATTTTCAGTCGCGAGTTTCAGCTTGAAGCTCAGCGCCTGGTTGCCCGCGCGCGCCGCTCCTAACATCCGGGTGATCACGTTCCTCGCGGACCAGGTGCCCGCGTAGCTGCCCGTAACCGCGTCAAAGTGCATACCGGACACTTCCGCGCCGGGGACAGCCGCGCCGGTGTTCATCTTGGCGAGGGCCTTCTCGCCCTGCAGCGACACCACGTTGTCGAAGCGGTAGCCGTGAGTATCCGCGCTGTCCCAGACGTCGAAGCCCATCGTGTAGGTCGTGCCCGGCGTCCAGTCCGCGCAAAGCTTATCCAACGGGAACCGCGCGAGAGTGAAGCCGTTAATGCGGATATAGAGGACATTATCGGTAATGGCCGCCTCGAAATCGAGCTTGAAGTCCTTAATCAGGTCGGGGTTGTCCTTGTACTTAACTATCTTAGTCAGCGGCGTGCCCTGACCGTTCCCGTAGCCCCACATATACTCGCCGAAGTGATCCTCGTTCTTGAAGTAGCCGACATCGGTAGTGACATTTCCGTTGTTTTCCAGAATGGCGGGGATCCCCTCGCAGTTCCACACGGTCGTCAGCAATATGAGCCCGTCCGCGCTGGCGAAAATCTGGCGGATGGCCTTGCCCGAGGAATCCTTGATGAGGATCCCGTACATATCGCTGACGCGGTAGTACTCCGTGTAATCCGAGCGCGGGACCTTGGGCAAGTGGGTGATGTGAGCGGAAAGGTACAAATCTGTGCTCACCGCGGATTTCCCCGGCATAAACCAGTTGGCGGCGACCACGTGCCCCGTCTCGCCACGCTTGACATCGACCCCGTACTCCTCCATACCCTCGGCGAGGGCACCGGCAAGGCGCATATGGTGCGGGCGGTAGTCCTCCGAGAAGCGGGAGATGTTTTCCTTGATAGCCGCCGCCGCCTCCGCCACGGTGTGGGATTTGCCGTCTTTAGTCTTGATGAAATCCGCGTTGTCGGTGACCTCATCGCCGAGCAGCACCTTGAAGCCCTCCACCTCGACGCCGCAGTCCGTGGCTGCGCCGTAAGAGGAAATGCTGATAGTGTAGTCCGATCCCGGCGCCGCGGGGGTGTAGGCGTTTTTGGTGCTCCCGTCGTCTTTAAGCAGGAACCCGGACTCCGTCAGCGGAAAGCGCATATTGAGCTGCAGCTGCCCGGGGTTCTCCGCGCTGTCAAACCAGAAGTAGAGCACGTCCTCGTACAGCACGATCTTAAACTGCATCGTGCCGCGAGTGGCGGGCTTTTCCGTGTGGTTGTAGGACAGGAAGTCCGCGGCGTCGGTGCGGAACTGGTACGCGCGAGCCGGGGAGATATTTGCGGGCGGGACGCAGTAGCTTGCGTCGGTCCCTTCCGCGCCGAGATCCTCCCGCGCCCAGTTCGCCCAGGCGTAGGTGGCCTCGGAAGTGCCGTCGGCAACAAAAAGATTCACGCCGGCGTACAGCAGATCCATCCGCACTTTGTACTTTGCCATACCGATCGCGCCGTCTCCGTCGTACACGAGCACCGAGAACCCGGCCGCCTTGCCCGCGTTGTCGCCGTTTATTGGCCGCTTCATAGTGCCGGAAAACTCCCACGTCTTAGCGGTTTCCCTGAAGTCCACCCTGCCGCCCAGCGGGAGAGTAAGGTTGCCGTCCGTAAGGGTCGCGTTGTTACGCGGTATGGCAAAATGCGTGTTGACGAACGAGGGATAGCTCTTCTGAGCCTCCCCGCCTATTTCCGGCGTGTTGCCGTCACCCGTAAAGGCAAAGTCGCTGAAGAGCGCGGAGCCGCCCGCCGGGTTGTAGGTCGCCACGCCGAAGGAGACCTTATCCCCCGCCTTATATCCGCCAAGCAGCCCGGAAAGCGGGGTCTTAAAAGCCGCTTTTCCGTTAAACGAAACGTAGAGCACTCCGTCCTGCACCGTGACGGTGACTTTTGACGTCAAACCGTCGGCGAACACCTTTACCCCGCCGCCGAGACTGACAGGAACCGCGTTGTTCGGCCCCCACTGACCCCCGAGCGCCGCCTGGTCGCCGGAAAGGAGCTTTACGTAGCCGTCCCTGTCCGCGAGGATGTACACCGTCTCCCCGCCGGAGCGAACGGCTATCCCGCTCATCGAGCCGGCGTTTTCAGGCACCGCGACCGTGAATGTTTCGGAGCTGTCTCCCGCCTGCTCTGGGCCGAACGCGGCGCCGATGTTCCCGGCAGCCGGCGGCGTCGGGACGCCGACGTCCTCCAACAGGACGCCGGAGTACCGCATATTCGCGTCGACCTCGAACCGGCTCATATTGGCGTTAACGGCCGCGATCGCCTCGTCGAGCGAGTACTGTTTCCCGTCCACGGTCAGGAAATCTTTTTGATCCGTAACCTGCCGGCCGAGCTTCTCCGAAAAGCTGTTGAACTGCAGCTGCCCGCACATTGTGTCGACGGTCGAATCCGTATTGAACCCCACTCTGTAGCGCGAGCCCGCCTTGTGCCGCCCGAAATCGTCGCTCGTCAGCGGCATCGCGGCGACCAGCGTCAGCTCGTCGGGATTGGCCTCGGTGTTAATCCAGAAATAGAGTATATCCTTGTAAATCACAAAGCGGAACCTGACGTCGGCGCGGGAGCTACTCTGGGACGCGAAGGTGCTGATGTCGTTTCTGAAGAGGATCTTCGTGTTATCCGCCTTCGGAGTAGTAGCGTTAAAATAGTGCGGCGCGTCCACAAACGCCGCTTTATTCGTGCTGGCCGCGAAAATGCCCTGATTATCCATCCTGATCATCGAGGTGACGCCCGTATCGTAGCAGTAAACCGTCACGCCGAACGCCGCCGACCTCTCGAGTCCCGTGGTGCGGCGCATTGTGCCATCAATCTGCCAGGTGTCGGATATGCCGTCGAGGTACGCCGCGTTCATCGACTTACTCGGGTTCTCCTGAATGACGCCCGTCTCGGGGTCAAACTCGAACGCGTTGCCGCTCGCCGTGTCGCGCCCGTAATAGTCCACATAAGCCGCCCAATCGACAAGCTCGGCGTCCCCGTTCCCCGCGCGGACTTCCTCGGCCGTGCCGAAACGGATATCGGAAAAGCTCGCGAGCCCGTTGTTGGTGTCCCACGACTCAAAGCCGACGGAAACCTCGTCGCCCGCCGCGTAATCCGGGAAGATGACGTTAAGGCTCTGCTCGTACACCTGGACGCCGTTAAAGAAGACATAGAAGCTGCCGTCTTTCACATAGGCGGAAACGTCGCCCTCGAAAACCGGGTGATTTGTCGCCGCGTCTATGCCGTTAGCCTCGAAAAGCTGATGCCCGTCCGTGCACCACCCGGTAATCTGCTTGGGGTTTAAGTAGACAATGTCGGCCGGGGTCCAGGTGTGATTTCTCTGCCGGCGGTACATACCCGGCTCGCTGCCACTGGTCGGTCTCTGCGAGACAAACTGCATCGACTGCCCGTTCCAATCCACCGTCACGCCCATAGCCGAGCCGGAGTTGTTCCAGTCCAAAAACCGGACGTGCGCCGACGCGCCGAGGTCCGTACCGGACTTGCCTAACAGGTAGCTGCTGCCGCCCTTGCTGGAGCCCCAATACACCCCGTGGAAAGCGTCCCAACCGAAGCCCTCGTTCTTGCCTATCACGGAATCGGAAACTTTGTTGCTCCGGTAGTCGTAATAGTTCTGAAGCCCCTCGTCGTCGTCCGCCAGCAGCTCCATATCGCCGAAGCTCATCGGATCGGCGACAACGCTTCCGTACCAGGTGGAAATCCCCATCTCAAACACGGTGTCCTCCGTCCAGGAGGTCTCAAGCTGCTTTAGACACACCGAAACGCTGATTGTGCCGTCGACCATAGCGTAGCACCAGCCGTCAAGCACCAAGAACTCCATCGTATGCGTGCCGGGCGTGCCCGCCTTGGGTTCGTTGACCGTCATATCCCGCGAGGGAATATCCACTGTGCAGCCGAATTGCCCGGCGGGATTGGGCGCCCACTGGTAGCCCACGATCTTCCCCGCCATCGCGTTTGTGCCGGTTTTGGCGCCGAAAGTGGCGCCGGCGAGCAGGCTCATATTCGTATTATTGGAGCCCGATTCGCCGTTCATCCCGGAGGAAAAGTTGTGGTCGCGCAGCATAATCATACCGTTGCCGCTGAAGTGGAGCATTCTGACATTCCCGTTCGCCTGCAGGAGAATGCCGAAGTTCGGGTCGTAAATGCCCGTGGTGTGCACCGTGGTCTTAAAATACAGGGTTTTGCCGCGCCGCTCCAGCATCGCGTAGGGGTTCTGGTTGCGCCTGGTCGTGGCGTTCACAACGCTGCGAGTCGCGGCGTCGTAGGTGACGTATGCCCCGTCCACCGAGCAGGAAGCGGTGATGTTCCCGGATAAATACTGTATCTCGTCCTCGGGGTAGGCGACCGTCTTGCCGTTAACCTTCCAGGACTCCCGCAGGGGGGCGATGTCGTCCTCTAACGCGCCGTCCGGCAGGGCTCTGCCGTAAACGTGCTCGTAAGTCTGCTGAGGCTTGCTCCCCGCGTAGCTCACCGTGACGTTGCCCCTCGCGCGGTCGTAGTAGGCGACTAAGTGCGCTCCCGCCGTGACGCTGCCGTTGGACAGCACCGAGCCGGGGGCCTTGTCGTTCAGCACGAAGCCCTTCTTGGCGTTGGGGGCGGCGTGCACCTCGGTAAAGGCGTAGGCCTTGTGCGCCACAGTCTCCTTCTCGCCGTACGTGCCGAGCTGGTTAATTGACTCGTAATACGCGTCGACATAATAGGTGATCTCCGCGACGTCGTAGTAGATGTCGAGCACCGTGGCGCCCGGATCCTTCTGCACCGTCCCGGAAAGCACGCTCTTCTCCGTATTGAGGACGTAGTTGCCGGGGAGCCGGCGGCGCGCGTCAACCTGCGAGAGGCTGACCTCGCTGCCCACTTCCCGCTCGTAGGACTCCTCAACCGAAGTGTAGCCTATGCGGTCCTTATTCTGCGTAAAGTAGCGCACCCGGTAGCTGGAATACTGCCCGTCCGGGACCTTCACCGTCACCACGCAGGAAAAGCTGTACCGGTTCCCGTCAACCTCGAAATTCGCGGAAACCGCCGATTCACCCTTGCCCGCGGCGGTGATCAGCCCGTCCTCCGAGACCGTCGCGACCGACTGCACGTCGCTCGTCCACTCGACGTCAACATCGTCGGCCGGCTCCCCGTCGGAGGTGCGGATCAGCCGCAGCCGGAAGGTTTCGTCCTTCTCCAGCGCGACGCTGTGCTCGTTGAGCGTGAGACCCAGGTCCACCGGGTCCGGAGCGGGCGATTTGTCACCGCACCCGACGAGCAGGAACACGATCGCCGCGACCGCGAGCAGCCCGCCCAGCGCCGCCAGAAGAATCCGGCGCGTACGCTTTGCCCTTGATTGCTTCGCCATTGTACCATCGACCTTTCTATGATGGAGTTTGTGAACGAACAATACTGTGTCTATCGTAAGCGGGGGGTTCCCCGCGAAATGCCCGTTTTTGCGGCGCGGGTGATTGCGGCTCGCGGCGGGTAGGTAGCCGCGGCTCGCGGCGGGTAGGTGGCCGCGGCTCGTGCCGGCAAACTTCCCGGTCGGGGCGACCTGCGGATGAGTCGCAACCTCTCCGCGCCGGCACTCCCCCGGGGGCGTCGGAGCAAGCCAACCCGAGGCGGGGCTACTTTCCGGCTTCCCGGACGGAGCGTCTCACTTCCGGGCGGATCCCGGCTTTCCGGCGCCGCTGCCGGGGCGTCTGGCTCAGCCGGGCGGCTCTCCCGGGCAACTACCGCGCGGACCGCTCCCCGCTCGCACTCGAGCGACCCCGACATAGGGCGGACGCTCCTCGCGGCGACCTCGCCCGGAACGGGGAACTTTTCGGCAAAACTCCCGGGCGGGGGGTGCTCCTGCCCGGTTGCTCACCCACATAGGACACATCAGTCCGGGCTCCTCCCGCCGGCTCCCGGCAGGGCTTCGCCGGCGGCGCCGGCGGTCTCGCCCGACACGGGGGTGGTTCATCCGGCAATCCTCCCGGGTGCGGGGGGGGGGGTTTCTCCCCGACGGCTCGCGCACGCGAGGGGGCGCTTCTACCGGCGGACCGCCCTGTACGGATACGGTCCTTCGTGGAGACTCACTTCCATTTAAAGCGCGTCTTCACGGGGCACGGGGGTGCTCCTCCCGGCGGGTCGCTCCGGCGTCAACCGCCCCCTTCGGCGACCCCGCTACCCGAGGCGGGACAGCCTCCCGGCGCTCCTCACGGCGGCCCCCGGTCGGGCTTTGCCGGCGGCGCCGGCGGTCTCGCCCAACACGGGGGGCGCTTCTCCCGCAAACTTTCCGGGCGGGGGGTGCTCCTACCCGGTTGCTCGCCCACACAGGACGCATCGCCCCGACGGCTTGCCCCCCACAGGGCACGCTTTTCCGGGCGCCGGGGGCGCTCCTCACGGCGGCAAAATATACCAACACATCAGAGCCCGTTTTCCTGGTGATTGTATATTATATCACCAACCCCCCCCCCTTGTCAAGTGGAATTTGAAAAAATCTTGAATTTTTTGTGCGAATTTTTGAGAAGGGGCAGCGGGGGTCGGCGGAGGGTGGAAAGGAGGCCGGGCGGGGACGTCCGAGCGGAGAGTGGGCGAAGCTTGCCAGCGGCGCAAAAGGAAGCCCGAACGGAAGCAGAACCCGTGCGGAGACTGGGCGCTGCTTTCCGGCGGGGCAAAACCCGGGCGGGGGGCGTCCGGGCGCAATCCGGGAGACGACCGAGCGTAATCCGCTGTTGGGGAAAGGGAAGTCCGGGACGACGGGGACCAAGACCCAGCGAGGGCCGGGCACAACCTGTCGGCGGCACAAAAGAAAGCCCGAACGGGGGCATCCGGGGCGGCTTGACGTTACATCACGACTTTAGGCACGATGGACAAAAAATTGGCCGCGGGGGCTTGGCATACGCTGTAAACTCAGATCCTAGGTCCGCCCTGCTCCCGAGACTTCCCACGCCGGGGCAATAATTTCCCCGTGCCAATGAACGCGCAACCGCGTTTTCGGTGAAATTTCTCTTGCGCCCCCGCCCGAACTATGCTATAATGTAGACTGTAAAATTGTACGGGAGGCGGCAGGATGGGTTCGAGATACATAGGCCGGGAGCCGGCTATCGGCATCCGCCCGGTGATAGACGGGCGGCGGGGCGCGTTACACGTCAGAGAGTCTTTAGAAGAACAGACCGCGGCGATGGCGAGGGCGGTGAAGCGCCTTTTCGAAGAGAACCTCCGCTATTCCGGCGGGGACCCGGTGCGCGTCGTCATAGCGAGCAGGAGCATAGGCGGAGTGGGCGAGGCCGCGGCGGCGGCGGACGAGTTTCGCGCGGCGGGGGTCGGAGTGACCCTCAGCGTGACCCCCTGCTGGTGCTACGGCTCCGAGACGATGGACAGCGACCCGCTCACCATAAAGGGCGTCTGGGGCTTCAACGGCACGGAGCGCCCGGGGGCGGTGTACTTGGCGTCGGTGCTGGCGACGCACGCGCAAAAGGGGCTGCCGGCGTTCGGCATTTACGGCAGAGACGTCAAAGACCCCGACGAGGCCGGCGAGATCCCGGAGGACGTCCGGGAGAAGCTGCTCCGCTTCGGGCGGTGCGCCATAGCGGCGGCCCAGCTTCGGGGCAAGTCGTACCTGCAGATAGGCTCCGTGTGTATGGGCATAGGCGGCTCGACGGCCGACCCCGCGTTTATGGAGGAGTACTTGGGGCTGCGGTTCGAGTCGGTGGACGAAGTTGAGATCCTCCGGCGCGTCGCGGAGGGGATATACAGCGGGGACGAGTTCGCCGCGGCTATGAGATGGGTCAAAACCTACTGCAAAGAGGGCTTCGATAAGAACCCGCCCGAGCTGCGCCGCTCCCGTGAGGTCAAGGACAAAGAGTGGGAGTTCACCGTCAAGTGCGCGCTGATCATTAAGGACCTGATGAGCGGCAATCCGAACCTCCCCGCCGGGCGCGAGGAGGAGGCCGTGGGGCACAACGCGATCGCGGCGGGCTTCCAGGGGCAGCGGCAGTGGACGGACCGCTACCCCAACACGGATTTCGCCGAGGCTATGCTCAACACCTCGTTCGATTGGACGGGCGCGCGGGAGCCCTACATTCTCGCGACGGAGAACGACGCGCTCAACGGGCTGGGTATGCTGCTGCTCAAGCTCGTGACCCACCGCGCCGCTATGTTCGCCGATGTGCGCACTTACTGGAGCGCCGACGCGGCAAAGAAAGCCGCCGGGTACGATCTTACCGGCAGGGCGCGGGACGCGGGAGGTTTCATTCACCTGATAAACTCCGGCGCGTGCTGCCTTGACGCGTGCGGCGAGGCGAAGGGCGCCGACGGGAACGGCGTGATGAAGCCCTGGTACGACATCACCGGGGAGGACACGCGGGCCATTATGAACGCGGTCACCTGGAACTACGCGGATCTGGGCTACTTCCGGGGAGGCGGGTTCTCCTCGCGGTTCGTCACCCGCGCCGAAATGCCGGTCACTATGATACGGTTAAATCTGGTTAAGGGGCTGGGCCCCGTGATGCAGGTGGCGGAGGGGTACACCGTGCGCCTGCCGGACGAGGTCACCGACACTCTTTGGCGGCGGACGGATTACACCTGGCCCTGCACCTGGTTCGCGCCGAGGTGCGGCGGGAGCGGGGCGTTCCGGGACGCGTACGAGGTTATGAACCGCTGGGGAGCGAACCACGGCGCGATAGGCTACGGGCACGTCGGCGCGGATATCCTCACCCTGTGCTCGATGCTGCGCATCCCGGTGAGTATGCACAACGTGCCGGAGGAGAAGATTTTCCGCCCGGCGGCGTGGAACGCGTTCGGCAGCGACCCGGAGGGCGCGGACTACCGTGCCTGCGCCGCTTACGGGCCCCTTTATCGGTAAGCCTTTAGGAGGAGAAGAGAATTGGGCAAAGTCGCCATTCTGAGTGACAGCACCTGCGATTTATCGCCGGAGCTTGTGGAGAAGTACGGCGTTACTGTCGTGCCGCTCTACGTGGTACTTGACGGGAAACCTTATAAGGACGGGCTCGAGATCACCCCGGACAAGGTGTACGACTATGTCGCGGAGAAGGGGGTCCTCCCCAAAACCTCCGCCATAAGCGTGAGCGACCACGAGGAGCTGTTCCGCCCGTTCGCCGAGGCGGGTCGGGAAGTGGTATATTTTACCATTAGCCAGAGTATGTCGGCGACCTACGCCAACGCCGTGATGGCGGCGAAGGAGTTCCCCGGCGTGCGCGTCATTGACAGCGCGAACCTTTCCACGGGGATCGGTCTCCAGGTGCTACGGGCCGCGGAGCTCGCCGACGCGGGCGCCGGCGCGGGTGAGATATGCGAATACATAGAGGAGATGAAGCGGAGGGTCGACACCTCGTTCGTCATCGACACCGTGGACTACCTCTACAAGGGCGGGCGGTGCTCCGGCCTCGCGGCGCTGGGAGCCAATATGCTGAAGCTCCACCCCCTGATCGAGGTCAAGGACGGGGCTATGGAGCCGGGGCGCAAGTTCCGCGGGCGAATGGACAAGGTTCTTCCGGAGTACGTGGAGTGGCGGCTCTCGTCGGGGGAGTTTGAGACGGATCGTATCTTTATCACCCATTCCGGCTGCCCGGAGGAGTCCATAGCGGCGGTCAAGTCGGTCGTGGAGAAGGCGGGGAATTTTAAGGAGATTTTGGTGACCAGGGCGGGCTGCACCGTCTCGGTCCACTGCGGCTACGGGACGCTCGGAGTGCTGTTCGTTAGGAAAAGGTAGGCAGCACCGGCGGACGGATCCCGGCGGGGTCCCGGCGCGGCGTTTACGTGAAAGGCGGCTACCCGTTGGCGGCAGATCACGGCGGATCCCCGGCGCGGCGCCACCCGCAAAAAGGATTGGCCGCCCCTCCCACGGACGGATTCCCGGCGGGGTCCCGGCGCGGCGCTTATGTAACGGGAATTATTATCCCCTCGGCAAGGCGGTTCCCTGCGGAGTACCCCGATGCATTGCCCCCGCGCGGGGGCGGGCTCGGGGTCGCGTGAGCGGCTGATCCCGGCGGCGCGTCCCAGCTAATAACATAAAAACCCCGGTACCCAACCGTACCGGGGATTATCGTATATAGGCAGGCGAATCAGCCGGGGGCGGGTTATTGAAGGGAGCAGCCCTACCCCAGGTTTGCGTGCCTCCGGGGAAGGCACCCTGCCCCCGGGTTGTGCGTTATCAGGGAAATCGCCCTACCCCCGGGTTGTGCGTTGTCAGGGAAGTCGCCCGATCCCCGGGGTTGCGTGCCTCCGGGGAAGGCACCCTGCCCGCTCGGCTCCACCCGCAAGGGGATCATCCTAACCCCGGGGTTACTGGTCGGCGGGAAAGCCGCTCTATCCCCGAGGTTCCCCACCGCATAGGAGTTACAGGTCGCGGGAGCAACCGCCCTGCCCCTCGTTTCCACATCGCCGGGGGTCCGCCCTACTCCCGCAGATCGCCATTATCGGGGACGTCGCCCTGCCCCGGATTGTGCGTCATCAGAGAAATCGCCCTGCCCCCGGTTTGCGTGCCACCGGGAAAGGCACCTGCTCCCGCGACGCCCCGCTTTCGGGCAAGCCGCCCTACTCCCGTGACTCCCCACCGCCGGGAGTCCGTCCTACTCCCGCAATTTCCCGTCGTCGGGCAACCCGTCCGAAGGCGGTCGGGAATGAATATTCGGGGGAGTCACCCTATCCCCCGGGTTGTGCGTTATTAGGAAAGTCGCCCGATCCCCGGGGTTGCGTGCCACCGGGGAAATTGCCCTATCCCGGGGTTGCGTGCCGCCGGGAAAGGCACCCTGTCCGCTCGGCTCCACCCGCAAAGGGATCATCCTAACCCCGGGATTGCGTGCCACCGGGGAAATCGCTCCGACCCTCGGCTCCGTGTCGCGTGAGAAGCCGCCCTACCCAAACTCGGCTCGCCGTTGTCGGGGACGTCGCCCTACCCCCGGGTTGTGCGTTGTCAGGGAAGTCGCCCGATCCCCGGGGTTGCGTGCCTCCGGGGAAGGCACCCTGCCCGCTCGGCTCCACCCGCAAGGGGATCATCCTAACCCCGGGGTTACTGGTCGGCGGGAAAGCCGCTCTATCCCCGAGGTTCCCCACCGCATAGGAGTTACAGGTCGCGGGAGCAACCGCCCTGCCCCTCGTTTCCACATCGCCGGGGGTCCGCCCTACTCCCGCAGATCGCCATTATCGGGGACGTCGCCCTACCCCCGGGTTGTGCGTTATTAGGGAAGTCGCCCGATCCCCGGGGTTGCATGCCTCCGGGGAAAGCTCCCTGCCCGTTCGGCCCCACCCGCGGGGGGGATCATCCTAACCCCGGGGTTGCGGGTCGGCGGAAAAGCCGCCTTATCCCCGAGGTTCCCCGCCGCATGGGAATTACGGGTCACGGAAGCAACCTCCCCGCCCCTCGTTTCCACATCGCCGGGAGACCGCCCTACTCCCGCAGTTTCCCGTCGTCGGGCAAGCCGCCCGAAGGCGGCCGGGAATGAATATCCGGGGGTCCGCCCTGCCCCCGGTTTGCGTGCCGCCGGGGAAGGCACCCTGCCCGCTCGGCTCCACCTGCAAAGGGATCATCCTAACCCCGTGACTCCCCGCCGCCGGGCAGACTGTCCGCCTCGGAGGGGGGAAGCTCGGCGGCGCCCGGGGCGCGGCGGGTAATAACGGGCGGGGCCTCCCCCCGCACCGTGTCCGCCGTGATGAGTATGCTCTCTATGTCCGGCTCGGAGGGGGTGTCGAACATCAGCTGCCGGAGCACCTGCTCCACCTCTCCGCGAAGCCCCCTCGCGCCAGTCTTGCGGGCGAGGGTCCGCCGGGCGATTTCCCGCAGAGCCCCGTCCTCGAACCGCAGATCCACGCCGTCCATAGCGAAAAGGGCGGTGTACTGCTTTACAACGGAGTTTTTGGGCTCGGTGAGAATGCGCACTAACGTGTCCTCGCCGATGGCCTCGAGCGAGGTGACCACGGGCAGCCGGCCTACAAGCTCCGGGATAAGCCCGTACTTCACCAAATCCTGCCCCGTGACCGGCTCCGAGGCGACCGCCGCTTCCAGCTCCTCGGCAGACTTCACGTCGGCTCCGAAGCCGAGACTCCCGTGCCCGACCCGCTTCGCGACTATCTTCTCGATCCCGTCGAACGCCCCCGCGCAGATAAAGAGTATGTTCGACGTGTCAATCTGTATAAACTCCGCCTGCGGGTGCTTTCTCCCGCCGCCGGGGGGGACGTTCGCCACGGTGCCCTCCAAAATTTTGAGGAGGGCCTGCTGCACCCCCTCCCCGCTGACGTCGCGGGTGAGGGAGGTGTTCTCGCCTTTCCGGGCGATTTTGTCTATCTCGTCGATGTAGATTATCCCGTGCTCGGCGCGCTCAATGTCGTAGTCCGCGACCTGGATCAGCCGCAGGAGTATGTTCTCCACGTCCTCGCCGACGTAGCCCGCCTCGGTCAGGGTGGTGGCGTCGGTTATGGCTATGGGCACACCCAGGCTGCGGGCCAGGGTTTGCGCCAAATACGTCTTGCCGACCCCCGTGGGCCCCAACAGGAGGACGTTGCTCTTACCCAACTCCACGCCGTCGGGAGCCTTCCCGCGCACGCGCTTGTAGTGGTTGTAAACCGCGACCGAGAGGGTGATTTTGGCCTCGTCCTGCCCTATGACGTACTCGTCCAGGCGGGACTTGATCTCGCGCGGGGTGGGGAAATCCCCGCCGGGGAAATCGTCCTCGGGGAAATCGTCTTCGACGAAATCCCCGTCCTCGTCCTCGTCGTCGTAATCCGCGCCGGCGCCGCCCGGAGCGGGGGCGTGTCTCACATAGCCGCCGTAGTCGCCGCCGTCGTAGGCGTAGCGGGTGTCGTCGGGCCGCTTATCTCCGGGGGAGACGCCCCCTCCGCGCAGCTGCGAGTGGCATATCTCCACGCACCTCTCGCAGATGTAGACTCCCAGCCCGACTATCATTCTCCCGCACTCGCTGTGGGGCCGCCCGCAAAAGGCGCAGCGCGGCTCCCCGGGGTTGCCGTTCGCCATCAGCGCGTCGGCGCCCCGTCGCCGGACCCGGAGCTCCCGGCGCTGTCCGCGGCGGTCCGCTTGCCGTCCTCGCGGGTCAGTACCTTATCGATAAGCCCGTAATTCAGAGCCTCCTCGGCGGTCATAAAGTTGTCCCGCTCGGTGTCCGCCTGAATTACCTCGAGCGGCTTGCCGGTGACCTCGGCCAAGACGGAGTTGATCTTCTCCCTCGTGCGTTTAATGTGGTTCGCGTGGATGAGGATATCCGTCGCCTGCCCCTCGGCCGAGCCCAAGGGCTGGTGGATCATAATCTCGCTGTTCGGCAGGGCGAAACGCTTGCCCTTGGCCCCCACCGAAAGCAGGAACGCCCCCATACTGGCGGCCATCCCCATACAAATGGTGCTGACGTCGCATTTGATGTAATTCATAGTGTCGTATATCGCCATTCCCGCCGAGACGGACCCGCCGGGGCTGTTGATGTAGAAGGAGATGTCGCGCTCCGGGTCCTTGCCCTCCAAGTAGAGGAACTGCGCTATGACGAGGCTCGCCGTGGTGTCGTTGACCTCGTCGTGGAGCATCACAATGCGGTCCTCGAGCAGCCGGGAGAAAATGTCGAAGGAACGCTCGCCGTTCCCCGTCTGCTCCACCACATACGGGACTAAACTCATAATAAAACCTCCTGTGCTATTTTAATAAGTGAGATTATTCTCCGCCCTCACCGGGAGCTTTCCCGTCCAGGGCGGACCGGTCTTCGCCGGCACCGACGGGCTGTGTGCTGTCGGTTAAGCCGGTTTCCCGGCCCCGAAAAGCTGTGTGCTGTCGGTTAAGCCGGTTTCTCCCGGCCCCGGCGGGCTATGCGTTGTCGGTTGAGCCGGTTTCCCCGTCGGGCTGCGCGTCCCCGGTGTCGGCTGACCCGCCTTCACCGGCTCCGGCGGACCGGGCCTCCCCGCCTCCGTCAGACTGTGCTTCGTCGCCTCCCGCAGACTGTGCTTCATCGGCGCCGCCAGGCTGGGCCTCGACGGATCCCCCGGCGGGCTGCGCTTCCCCGCCCCCGGTGGGCTATGCGTTGTCGGTTGAGCCGGTTTCCCCCGGTCCCGAAAGGCTATGCGTTATCGGCTGAACCGGCTTGTTCGGCGGGTTGCGCGTCTACGGTGTCGGCTGACCCGGCATCGGCGGCTTCCCCGGCGGTCCGCGCCTCATCGGCTGATCCGGCTTCACCGGCTCCGGCGGACCGGGCTTCCCCGGCTCCGTCAGACTGTGCTTCGCCTCCTGCAGGCTGTGCTTCATCGGCGCCGCCAGGCTGGGCCTCGACGGATCCCCCGGCGGGCTGC
>CAYOSS010000032.1:0-1615 GCA_964406705.1 uncultured Eubacteriales bacterium | reverse complement strand
GCTTCCCCGGAGACCTCCGCCTCCTCTCGGGAGGAGACCGGCTCCTCCACCGCGACGCTCCGCAGGTACTCCAGCGTCTTGCGGTTGACGATCATATCCCGCGCGGCGCCCGTGTCTATCCTCTCGCGGACCGTCTCCTCGGGGACTTCCCACTCCTCCGCCATTTTCTTGTAGCGCTCGTCCAATTCCTCGTCGCTCGCGGTGATACCCTCCGCCGCGGCGACGGCCCGGAGCGCCAGCTCCTCCCGGACGAACTTCTCCGCCCCCGGGCGCGCGTCCTCCAACATCCCTTCGACCGTCTGGTTAGTGTACTTTAAGTAGTTCTCAAACGGCACCCCCCGGGACTGCAGCCTCCCGGCGAGGTCCTCCACACTGCTCCTCGCGCGGTTGGTGATCATCGCCGGGGGGATCTCGGCGGAAACGGTCTTCTCGATCGCGTCGAGCAGCTGCTCGTTTACATAGTCGTCGGACTCCGTCTTGCGCTTCTCGTCTGCCTTCTTCTTTAGGTCGGCCTTCAGCTCGTCCAGAGTGTCGAACTCGCTGACGTCCTTCGCGAACTCGTCGTCAAGCTCCGGCAGCTCGCGGCGCTTTATCTCCTTAAGCGTCACATCGAAAACGGCGTCCTTGCCCGCGAGGTCGCTCGAGGCGTAATCCTCCGGGAAGGTCACATTCACCTCGAAACGGTCACCCGCGTTGTGACCCGCCACCTGCTCCTCGAAACCTGGGACGAACTCGCCCGAGCCCAGCGTCAGCGAGTAATCCTCGC
Source organism: uncultured Eubacteriales bacterium (assembly GCA_964406705.1). Classification (GTDB taxonomy): domain Bacteria; phylum Bacillota; class Clostridia; order Oscillospirales; family Acutalibacteraceae; genus CAZRRV01. The sequence continues at coordinate 849 of CAYOSS010000032.1, read as the reverse complement.
CCTTGCCGCCCTCGAAAGCCACCCCGCCGCTGCTTCCCTCGAAATCTATAACCGCGATGTCGCCCTTCTCGGCGGCCCTGCCCTCCACCGTGACCAGCCGCGAGTTGCGCTCGGCCATAGCGGACAGCTCCTCGTCCACCGCGGAGTCCTCCGCCACAGCGGGCAGCACCTTAACCGTAATGCCCTTGTACTCCCCCACGGTCGCTTCCGGCTCCTCCGTCACGGTGATTTTGAACTCCGCGCCGTCCTTGCCTATGCTGACGAGGTCGAAGTCGTTTTGGTCCGCGACGTAGCGCAGCCCCGTCTCCTTTATGGCGGATTCCAACTCGTCCGGGTAGATGATGTTCAGCGCGTCCTCGTAGAAGACGTTCTCCCCGTAAAGCTTCTCGACTATCCCTCGCGGGGCCTTGCCGCGCCGGAACCCGGGGATGTTCATCTTCTTTATCCCTTTGCGGTAGGCCTTCTCCACCGCCGCTTCGAACGTTTCCGCGTCGACGGTGATGTCTAATTCGCGGCGGTAGGCGGAGACTTTCTCACTGCTTTTAAGACTCATACTTTTCCCTCCGAAATATACTGCGCCGGGCGCGGCTATATTATACCACACCCGCTCCGGGTTTTCCACTGTTTTTTGCGGGAGATTGCGGGGCGGTCCCGGCGGCTTTGGATCTACCCGGCGCCGGGGGGCTGCTTCCCGCTGCGCGGGAGAGCTCGGTGGTGGCGAGGGCTCCAGATCCGCCCGTCCCCGGGGGCTTCTTCTCGCTTCGCGAGGGGGTCTTTCACTTTCCCCCAGCGCGGCTGGGGAACGATGTCCGCTTTTCTTCTCTGCGCCGGAACGGTCCGGCTTCGTCG
>CAYOSS010000031.1:0-18478 GCA_964406705.1 uncultured Eubacteriales bacterium | reverse complement strand
AAGCTGGGAAAAATTAGAAAGCTAACTTCGCGTTAGCGAGAAGAAGTTCCCGGAGGCGGGCGCAGCCAATGCTGACAGTTCCACAAAGCTATCCTATGCAGCGGGAAGAAGTCTCCGGGGACGGGCGGAGCAGACCAGCAGGACCGCCGCGCTAACCCGGGTGCAGAGAAGAAAAGCGGACAAACGTGCCCCAGCATAGCTGGGAAAACTAAGAAAGCTATCTGCGAAGCGGGGTAAGTTTCCCATAACAAGTGGAACAAAGCTGGCTGCGCCACAAAGCTACCCGCGCAGCGAGAAGCAGCCCCCGGAGAGGGGGCGGAGCCGGGAGAAGCCATTGGTTATAGCCGAGTCGCCTTCGAGTGACAATCTCCCGGTCCCGGGGAACGAGCCGCCCCTACCGCCCGCTCACCGTCACCGTCCCCGAGAGAAGCCCGATGTCGTCCGCGCCGGATATCGCCTCTCCCAGTTCGTAGAGCCCCGGGTACTTTCCGGCGGGGGCGTAGTACATCACCACGTCCCCCCAGGGGGAGAAGTATGCGAGGGTGCCCTTTACCGGGGACGCGGGCACCGCGTCGGTCGTGTCGAGCGGGGCGGGGTAGAAAATCTTCTCGTTATCCGAATAATTCTCCACCGGGACACTCAGCGGCAGCTGTGAGTAGAGCGAACGCGCCGCCGGCGTATCGTTGAGACGGAAGGTGACTGTGTGCCTCCCGTCGCTTACCGTGATTATCATCTCATCGCCTCCCTCCGTCGCGCCGGAGCCGCCGGTCGAACTCTGCCCGTCGCCCGCCGCGCCGCCGGACGAGCCTCCGGGCGCCTCCGACGTGTCGCCCTTCGATACGCCGGGCGAGCTGTTCCCGGGTACGCTGGACGTGTCGCCCCCGGGCGTGGCGAGCGAGTTCTCCGCCGAGCCCGCCCCGCCGGACGAGGCGGGAGGCTTCCCGCAGCAGGCGAGCGGGAGCGCCACGGCGAGTGCCAAAAGCGCCGCCACCCTTCGCCATACGCGCGGTATCCTCACGAGCGATCGCCCCTTTCCCAAGTCTCTACCTATTATATAGCATACGTGTGGGCGAGGTCAAGTGCCGCCCGGAGGTGCCTTTTCTCGGCACCACCATTATAATACGCACGATCGGGCGAGGTCAAGCGCGGGGTTAAGAAATTTTGCGTTTTCTTAAAAATTTCGCTTGCATTTTGCCGCCCGATGTGGTATCATAATCAGGCGCGCCGAAAAAAGCGCGCCGCGATGATGCGGGAGGTTGCCGGCATAAAGCCGGGGAATTTCCGCGGAGTATGTCCGATTCTCGAAACCGGGCGAGTGTCTCTCCCTTTTGGCGTACCGTTACCCTACTTGCGGGTGCCTCGCGGGGTTATCCCGTGCGGCGACCCTGTGTCGGGATCGGCACGGAGGAGCTTTGACCCCCGGGGCGAATAGCCTCTCGGGTTTTTGAAAGCGACTTATGATACACCCGGCTCGGTGGTAAGAGCAATCCGCCACAGACCGCTTCTCGCGCGTGTTTTCCCCGTCCAAAGGGGAGCGGATGACAGCTCACGGAGCGGATGAAACAGGGAGGGATTGCCGAATGGCGGTCAAGGAGAAAATCAGGATAAGGCTCAAGGGCTACGACCACGCTTTGGTGGATCAGTCCGCCGAGAGGATCGTGGAGACGGCGAGGCGCACGGGCGCGAGGGTCCGCGGGCCGGTGCCGCTGCCCACGGAGAAGAGCGTGGTGACCATTTTGCGCGCGGTGCATAAGTACAAGGACAGCCGCGAGCAGTTCGAGACGCGCATCCACAAGCGGCTGATCGACGTTCTGCGCCCGTCCAACAGGACGGTGGAGCAGCTCACCAATCTGGAGCTTCCCGCCGGGGTGGATATAGAGATCCAGCTGTAGCGGGGCGGGTCCGTTCCGTCTGCCCGGCGCGTCGAGCCGGCGAAGAGTGTGTTTTTGCGGGGTTGCTCCGCCCCCTCGGCACTTTGAGCCGGCAAAGCGGGGGCTTTTACGGGTCCGCTCCGCCTTTCCCCGGCGCCGTGAGCCGGCGAAGCGAGCGGTCTTTCGGGGGGGGGCGCGCCCCTTTAGCCGGCGGCAATCGCGGGGCGTGGTCCCGTGGATCAAGTTGGCGGATGAAACCCCGTCAACCGATAACCGTTAAGCGCGGGGCGGCGCGCCTCGCGGGTCAAGTTGGCGGGGAAGTGCCTCCGTCAACCAATAACCGTTAAGGAGGATACCTGATGAAAAAAGCTATCATCGGCAGGAAGGTCGGTATGACCCAGCTGTTCGACGAGTCCGGCGCGGTGCTGCCGGTCACCGTCATCGAGGCGGGTCCATGCGTGGTCTCGCAGGTGAAGACGGAGGAGAGCGATGGGTACGCCGCCGTCCAGGTGGGCTTCGGCGAGGTCAAGGCGGCGAAGGTCAACAAGCCGGAGGCCGGGCATTTTAAGAAGAACGACGTTGCCCCGAAGAGGGTGCTCCGCGAGTTCCGCCTGGAGGATTCCGCTTACAAGGCGGGGGACATTATCAAGGCGGACGTGTTTGCCCCCGGCGAGGCGGTCGACGTTGTCGGGCGCAGCAAGGGCAAGGGCTACGCCGGCGTGATTAAGCGCTGGAACTTCTCCCGGCTTAAGGAGTCCCACGGTTCGGGCCCCGTGGCGAGGCACGGCGGCTCGCTCGGCGCGAGCAGCACTCCCTCCCGCGTGATGAAGGGCAAGAAGATGGCCGGGCACCTCGGCGCGGAGCGGGTCACGGTGCAGAACCTGCGCGTGGTCAAGGTTGACGCCGAGAACAATCTCATCGCCGTGAAGGGTGCTGTTCCGGGCCCTCGGGGCGGTATCGTTGTCATCAAAGACAGCGTTAAGGCTTAAGAGGGAGGTTTCACAGTATGCCGAACGTTACCGTAGTTGACGCGAAGGGCAACAGCGTGGGGGAGATTACCCTCCCGGATTCCGTTTTCGGGATCGAGCCCAACGTGGCGGTTATGCATATGGCCGTGGTGAATTATCTGGCCAATCAGCGGCAGGGGACGCAGTCCACCAAGACGCGCTCCGAGGTCTCCGGCGGCGGGAAAAAGCCCTGGCGGCAGAAGGGCACGGGTCACGCGAGGCAGGGCTCCACAAGGGCCCCCCAGTGGCGGCACGGAGGAATAGCCCTCGGTCCCAAACCCCGCGATTACACCTACGGCATAAACAAGAAGGCGCGCCGCCTCGCGCTTAAGTCCGCGTTCTCCGACAAGGCGAGAAACGGGAAAATCATTGTCCTCGACGCGCTGGATCTCGACTCCTACCGCACCAAGACGGTTGTGGAGTGCCTTTCCGCGATAGGCGCGGCGGGCAAGTCCCTGTTGGTGCTCGAGAACAACAACCCGTTCACGGTGAAGAGCGCCGCCAATATCGCGGGGCTCAAGACCGCCCAGGTCAACACCGTGAACACCTACGATGTTCTGAACGCCGAGACGCTGGTCCTCGTAAAGGGCGCTGTCGGCAAGATCGAGGAGGTATACGCCTGATGTACGCCGAAGATATTATTTTAGCCCCGATTATCACCGAGAAGAGTATGAGCGGCGCGGCGGACAAGAAGTATTCCTTCAAGGTCGCCCCGGGCGCCGGCAAGCCGGAGATAGCCCGCGCGGTGGAGAAGCTTTTCTCCGTCGAGGTTGTGAAGGTCAACACCGAGAAGAAGCGCGGGGTCAAGCGCCGCGTGGGTCGCTACGAGGGGTACACCTCCTCCTGGAAGAAAGCGACCGTCACGCTCTCGGAGAAATCCAAGCCCATCGAGTTCTTCGAGGGGTTAAAGTAACAAGGGTGTCGCCCATACCGAACAGGAGAGTGAGTTTCCGCAATGGCAGTAAAGCATTATAAGCCCGACACGCCCGGCACTCGCGGGATGACGGTTATCGATTACAGCGAGCTATCCAAAGGCGGCCCCGAGAAGAGCCTGCTCGCTCCGGTGAAGAAGAACTCCGGGCGCAACAGCTACGGGAGGATCACCGTCCGGCACCGCGGGGGCGGCAACAGGCGGAAGTACCGCGTTGTCGACTTCAAGCGCGACAAGGCGGGCGTTCCCGCGACGGTCCGCACCATCGAGTACGACCCCAACCGCAGCGCGTTTATCAGCCTCGTGGAGTATGAGGACGGCGAGAAGCGGTACATCGTCACCCCGCAGGGGTTAAAGGTCGGCGACGTGATCGTGAGCGGCCCCGGCTCCGATATAAAGCCCGGCAACGCCCTGGCGCTCTCCGAGATCCCCGTGGGCACCGTGGTGCACAACGTGGAGCTTTACCCCGGCAAGGGAGCGCAGTTGGCTAGGTGCGCGGGGAATACGGCCCAGCTGATGGCGAAGGAGGGCAGGTACGCCCTGCTGCGCCTGCCGTCCGGGGAGCTGCGCAACGTCTCGGTGGACTGTATGGCGACCGTCGGTCAGGTCAGCAACGCGGAGCACGAGAACGTCAACCTCGGCAAGGCGGGGAGAAAGCGCCATATGGGTTGGCGCCCGACGGTCCGCGGCTCGGTTATGAACCCCAACGACCACCCGCACGGCGGCGGCGAGGGCAAATCTCCCGTGGGTCGCCCGGGGCCTGTTACCCCGTGGGGCAAGCCTACTTTGGGTTATAAGACGCGCTCGCGGCACAACGCTTCCGATAAGATGATCGTCAAGCGCCGCAACGACCGCTAACCGCCGAAAGGAGAGCATATACTATGGGTAGAAGCGTCAAGAAGGGGCCGTTTGTTCAGCCCGTTCTGTTGGAGAGAATACGCGAGATGAACAAATCCGGCGAGAAGCGCGTCCTCAAGACCTGGAGCAGGGCGTCCACCATTTTCCCGGATTTCGTGGGTCACACCATAGCGGTGCACGACGGCAGGAAGCACGTTCCGGTCTACATCACCGAGGATATGGTGGGGCATAAGTTGGGCGAGTTCGCGCCGACGCGCACTTTCCGCGGTCACGCCGGGGCGAAGACCACCGCCAAGAAGTAACGCCGAGAGGAGAAGCGTCTTAATATGGAAGCGAGAGCACAACTGAGATATGTCCGCATCTCCCCCCGCAAGGTGCAGATTGTCCTCGATTTGATACGCAGGCAGCCCGCGGATAAGGCCCTGGCGATACTCCGCAACACTCCCAAGTCCGCTTGCGAGCCGCTGTATAAGCTGCTGCGCAGCGCTATTGCCAACGCGGAGAACAACCACAATATGGACACCACGCGGCTTTACGTGGCGGAGTGTTTCGCCTGCCCCGGACCCATTCTGAAGCGCATCCGGGCGAAGGACCACGGCAGGGCGCACCGAATCTTAAAGAGAACATCCCACGTCACCCTGGTGCTCAGGGAAACCGAAGACGAGAAGGAGGGCTAAGCGCTATGGGGCAGAAAGTACATCCTAACGGTTTTCGCGTGGGAGTTATTCGCAACTGGGATTCCCGCTGGTATTTCGACGGCGAGCAGTTGGGCGACACGCTGGTGGAGGATTACAACCTGCGCAAAATGCTCAAAAAGCAGCTTTACGCCGCCGGCATCGCCAAGATCGAGATAGAGCGCGACGCGAAGAGGATCCGCATCCACATCCACTGCGCCAAGCCCGGCATCGTGATCGGCCGCAACGGCTCTGAGATAGAGAAGCTGCGGGCGCAGTGCCAGAAGTTCCTAAAGACCGACAGCGTGTTCATCAACATAGTGGAGGTCAAGAACCCCGATCTCAACGCGACCCTCATCGCGGAGAACATCGCGGCTCAGCTTGAGAAGCGCACCTCGTTCCGCCGGGCCATGAAGCTCGCCATCAGCCGGGCTATGAAGCAGGGCGCGAAGGGGATCAAAACCAAGGTTTCCGGGCGGCTGGGAGGCGCGGAGATTGCCCGCACCGAGCAGTACCACGAGGGGACCATTCCCCTGCAGACCCTGCGCGCCGACATCAATTACGGGTTCGCCGAGGCGAACACCACTTACGGGCGTATCGGCGTGAAGGTGTGGGTCTACACCGGGGAGGTTCTCCACGACGCGGGCAACAAGCCCCGCAGGGAAGGAGGCGCTCGCTAATGTTAATGCCTAAGCGCGTTAAGTACCGCCGTGTTCAGCGCGGCCGTATGAAGGGCAAGGCCACGAGGGGGAACTTTGTCTCCCATGGGGAGTACGGGCTGCAGGCCCTCGAGCCCGCGTGGATCACGTCCAATCAGATAGAGGCGGCCCGTGTCGCTATGACGCGGTATATCCGCCGCGGCGGGCAGGTTTGGATCAAGATTTTCCCGGATAAGCCCGTCACCCAGAAGCCGGCGGAGACCCGTATGGGCTCCGGTAAAGGCTCCCCGGAGTACTGGGTTTCCGTGGTGAAGCCCGGCAAGGTGCTGTTCGAGATAGCCGGTGTGGACGAGTCCCTCGCGAAGGAGGCTCTCCGCCTTGCCGCCAACAAGCTGCCCATCAAGTGCAAGGTCATCGGCAGAGAGGATACGGGTGAGCAGGAATGAAGATACAGGAAATCCGTGAGAAAACGCCCGCCGAGCTGAACGTCCAGCTTGATAAGCTGAAAGACGAGCTTTTCCACCTGCGTTTCCAGCACGCCATCAACCAGTTGGAGAACCCGGAGCGCATCTCCACCGTGAAGCGGGACATCGCCCGGGTCAAGACGGTTATGCGCGAGCGCGAGCTGAAGGCCGAACGCGAGGCTCGCGAGGCGTAACGAAAGGGAGACGAGGGGCAAATGAGCGAGAGAAATTTACGCAAGACCAGGGTCGGGCGAGTGGTCAGCGACAAGATGGACAAGACGGTCGTCGTCGCCATAGAGGATAACGTCCGCCACCCGCTGTATAAGAAGATCATCAAGAAGACGGTCAAGTTCAAGGCGCACGACGAGAACAACGAGTGCCGCGTGGGCGACCGCGTCCTCGTGATGGAGACCCGTCCGCTGTCCAAAGACAAGCACTGGCGCGTTTCCCGGATCGTGGAAAAGGCGAAGTAGCCGTAAGGAGGAACAACCTTGATACAGCAGCAAACGCTTCTCAAAGTGGCCGATAACACGGGCGCTAAAGAGCTGATGTGTATCCGTGTGTTAGGCGGTTCGGGGAGAAGGTACGCGAATATAGGCGACGTGGTCGTGGCGTCCGTCAAGAAGGCGGCGCCGGGCGGCACCGTCAAGAAGGGCGAGGTAGTCAAAGCCGTGGTGGTGCGCTCCGCCAAGGGGGTGCGCAGGGCCGACGGAAGCTATATCCGCTTCGACGAGAACGCCGCCGTCATCATCCGCGACGACAAGAACCCGAGGGGGACCCGCATTTTCGGGCCCGTCGCGAGGGAACTTCGCGAGAAGGATTATATGAAGATCCTCTCTCTGGCACCCGAAGTGCTTTGATCGGGAGGTTAGACTATGAGCAAGATGAAGATTAAAACCGGCGACACCGTGGTCCTCCTCACCGGGGACGACAAGGATCGCGGCAAGACGGGCAAGGTCCTGAGCGTCAGCCCCAAGGAGGGCAAAGTCATCGTCGAGGGGCTCAATATGGTGAGCAAGCACCTAAAGCCCCGCAAGGCCGGGGACCCGTCCGGCATAGTCAAGGCGGAGAGCGCCGTCTACGCCTGCAAAGTGCAGATAGTCTGCCCCAAGTGCAAGAAGCCCACCCGCGTAGGAGTGAAGTTCTACGAGGATGGGAAGAAAGACCGCGTTTGCAAAAAATGCGGCGAGATCATATAAGGCGGAGGGTAGCGTGATGGCAAGGCTTAAAGACGCGTACAAGGCGACCGTCGCCCCGGCGCTTATGAAGAAGTTCTCCTACAAGAGCGTGATGCAGATCCCGAAGTTGGAGAAGATAGTGATCAACGTCGGCAGCGGCGAGGCGCGCGACAACTCCAAGGCTATAGACTCCATTATGGGCGACCTGGCCAAGATCACGGGGCAGAAGCCCGTCGTCTGCAAGGCGAAAAAGTCCGTCGCGAACTTCAAGGTCCGCGAGGGTATGCCCGTCGGTGTGAAGGTCACCCTTCGCGGGGACAGAATGTACGAGTTCACGGACAGGCTCTTCAACATCGCCCTGCCCCGCGTGAGGGACTTCAGAGGGATCAGCCCCGACAGCTTCGACGGGCGCGGCAACTACGCGATGGGAGTCAAGGAGCAGCTGATCTTCCCGGAAATCGATTACGATAAGATCGACAAGGTCCGCGGGATGGACATAATCTTCGTTACCACGGCGAAGACCGACGAGGAAGCCCGCGAGCTGCTGGATATGTTGGGCGCTCCGTTCGCGAAGTAAGGAGAGATTGCAATGGCTAAAACGTCTATGAAAGTGCGGCAGCGGCGTCCCGCCAAGTTCTCCACAAGAGAGTATAACCGCTGCAAGATTTGCGGCCGCCCCCACGCCTACCTCCGCAAGTACGGCATTTGCCGTATATGTTTCCGGGAACTCGCCTACAAGGGCGAAATCCCCGGGGTGAAGAAGGCAAGCTGGTAAAATCCGGGGGAAGATTACTTTAAGGAGGTTGACGGTATGCAGATTACCGATACGATTGCCGATATGCTCACGCGCATACGCAACGCGAGTTCCGCCAAGCACGATACGGTCGATGTGCCCGCGTCAAACGTGAAAAAGGCGATCGCCCGGATCCTTTTGGACGAGGGCTATATAAGCAGCTACACCGTGTTGGAGGACGGCAAGCAGGGCGTTATCCACATAGTGCTGAAATACGGTCCCAACAAGTCCAGAGTTATAACGGGGCTGCGCAGGGTTTCCAAGCCCGGGCTGCGGATCTACACCGACGTCGAAAATATGCCCAAGGTTATGAGGGGGCTGGGCGTCGCCATCCTCTCCACATCCAAGGGCATTATCACGGATAAGCAGGCTCGCGCCGAGCACGTCGGCGGCGAAGTCTTAGCGTTCGTGTGGTAAGGGGGCGTTCCGATATGTCAAGAATTGGAAGAATGCCTGTCGAGATCCCCGCCGGGGTGAACGTCAGCGTTTCGGGCAACACCGTCACGGTGAAGGGCCCCAAGGGCGAGCTTACCCGCGATTTCCGCCCCGAGCTCGCCGTATCGGTTGAGGGCTCGTCGGTCGTGGTCACCCGGGACAACGACGGCAAGCTCTGCCGCTCGCTCCATGGGCTTACGAGGACGCTCATCCACAATATGGTGCTGGGCGTCACCGAGGGCTTCAAGAAGGAGTTGGAGGTCAGCGGCGTCGGTTACCGCGCGGCGAAGCAGGGCAAGGATCTGGTGATGAACCTCGGCTATTCGCACCAGGTCATAGTACCCGAGCCGGAAGGGATCACCGTCGAGGTCCCCTCCCCCAACCTCATCGTGGTGCACGGCGCCGACAAGCAGCGGGTGGGGCAGTTCGCCGCCGAGATACGCGGTAAGCGTCCTCCCGAGCCGTACAAGGGCAAGGGCATCCACTACGCCGGGGAGCATATCCGCCGCAAAGAGGGTAAAGCCGGCAAGGGCGCCAAGAAGTAAAAGGAGCGAGCCGTCATATGTTTACTAAGGTTGATAAGAACAAAGCGAGGCTGCGCCGGCACGCCCGTGTCCGCGCCAAGATAAGCGGGACGCCGGATTGCCCGAGGCTCAACGTTTTCCGCTCCAACCGCAACATCTACGCCCAGCTGATCGACGACGAGAGCGGCACCACGCTAGTTTCCGCCTCCACCGTCGAGAAGGAGTTCAAGGGCGCGAAGGGCAACAAGGAGGAGGCCCGCAAGATCGGGGTCTTAGTCGCCGAGCGCGCCAAGGCCAAGGGGATCGAGACCTGCGTCTTCGACCGCGGCGGTTACGTATATCACGGCAGGGTGAGAGAGCTTGCCGAGGGGGCCCGCGAGGGCGGTCTCCAATTTTAGCAAGAGGGGGAAAAACGCTTGGCAACGAACATTGACGCGTCGGTTCTGGATCTTAAGGAGCGCGTGGTCGCTATAAACCGCGTCTCGAAAACCGTCAAGGGCGGTCGCATTATGAAGTTCTCCGCTCTGGTCGTGGTGGGCGACGGCAACGGGATCGTCGGCTACGGTATGGGCAAGGCCGGAGAGGTTCCCGAAGCCATTCGCAAGGGCATCGAGGACGCGAAGAAGCATTTGATCCGCGTTTCGCTGAAAGGATCGACGATCCCCCACGAGATTATAGGCGTGTACGGCGCGGGGCGCGTGCTGATGAAACCCGCCGCTCCCGGTACCGGCGTTATCGCGGGCGGGCCCGTCCGCGCGGTCATCGAGACGGTCGGCATAAAGGATATCCGCACCAAGGCGCTGCGCTCCAACAACCCGTGTAACGTGGTCCGCGCCACCGTGCAGGGGCTCGAGGCTCTCCGCAACGTGGACGAGGTCGCGGCGGTGCGCGGCAAGTCCGAGAAAGAAATCTTAGGTTAAGGAGGTACCGCCGTATGTCCGCGAATCAGGGCGTTACCGTAAAGCTTGTTAGGAGCCTGATAGGCAGCAAGGACGACCAAATAGCCACGGCTCACGCTTTGGGCCTGTACAAGGTCGGCGATTGCAGAGTGCAGCCCGACAATCCCCAGACCGCCGGCAAGATCCGCAAGATCGTCCACCTCGTCGAGGTCGGCCGCGCGTAAGCTTTAAGGAGGGCAATGATGAATTTACACGATCTAACCGCTCCGGCGGGCTCCAACCGCGATGTCAAGCGCGTCGGCAGGGGCCACGGTTCGGGCAACGGCAAGACCGCCGGCAAGGGTCACAAGGGACAGAAGGCGCGCGCCGGTCGCGGGATGAGGTTCGGCTTCGAGGGCGGTCAGATGCCGCTCCAGCGCCGCGTCCCCAAGCGCGGGTTCAACAATATTTTCGCCAAGGAGTACGTGACCGTCAACGTCTCCGCGCTCGAGAGGTTCCCCGAAGGCTCGGTGGTGGACGCCGCCGCGCTGCGTGACGCCGGAATAGTTAAGAACCCGAGGGACGGGGTGAAGGTGCTCGGCTCCGGCGAGCTTACAAGGTCGTTAACAGTGAGGGCGGCGGGCTTTTCCGCCGCCGCGAAGGAGAAGATTGAATCCGCCGGCGGGAAGGCGGAGGTGGTCTAAATGTTCGAGACCTTCCGCAACGCCTGGAAAATCGCGGATCTGCGCAAGAAGATCCTCTTCACCCTGCTGATAATCGTGATTTTCCGCGTGGGCTCGGTGATCCCGGTTCCCTTCATTGATTCCGGGATGCTGCGTGCCGCTATGGCGGACACCTCCTCCGGCGGCGGGGCGAACGAGTTCTTCAGCTACCTCTCCATTCTCACGGGAGGCGGGCTTGAGTACGGCGCGATTTTCGCGATGAGCGTCACTCCCTACATCAACGCGTCGATTATTATGCAGTTGCTCTGCGTCGCCATTCCCGCGCTCGAGCGCATAGCGAAAGAGGGCGAGGAGGGCCAGCGCCGCATCGCGAAGTACACCCGCTACGCGACGGTCATCTTAGGGCTGATACAGGGCTTCGCGTACTACTGGTACCTCAACTCCGGCGGGTACATAAGCGTCACCAAAGGCAAGGTTTTCGCGGCGTTCGTGATTATCCTCTGCTTCACCGCCGGCTCCGCGCTGATGATGTGGCTCGGCGAGCAGATCGACACCAAGGGCGTGGGCAACGGGATTTCTATTCTCCTCTTCTCCGGCATCATCTCCCGCGGGCCTCAGGTGTTCTACACCCTGATCCAGTATTGGAAGTTGGGCCGGCAGGCGGCGGTCATAGGGATAATCTTAGGTTTCTTGGTCGTCATAGCCTTCATCGTGTGGATGACGAACGCGGAGCGGCGCATCCCGGTGCAGTACGCCAAGCGCGTCGTCGGGCGCAAGATATACGGCGGGCAGAACTCGCACATCCCGATTAAGGTTAATATGTCCGGCGTTATGCCGATAATCTTCGCGAGCTCCATCCTGATGCTCCCCACTATGATCCTCTCCTTTATGCACAACACCAATTCTTCTATGTACAAGATCCTCTCGATGTTCAGCGTGCGCGGGGCGTTCTATGCCATAGTCTACTTTATACTGATTATCGCCTTCGCCTACTTCTACGTGACCATTCAGTACAACCCCGTCGAGATGGCGAACAACCTGCGCAAGAACAGCGGTTCTATCCCCGGCATCCGCCCCGGTAAACCCACGGCCGAGTTTATCCGCAAGATCCTTTCGCGGGTGACGCTGCTGGGCGCGCTGTTCCTGAGCGTGATAGCCATACTCCCGATTGTGATAGGCAACGTCGGCGGGATTAACATTTCGCTGGGCGGCACGTCGATCCTCATTCTGGTGGGCGTCGCGCTCGATACTATGCAGAGCCTCGAATCCCAGATGATGATGCGCCACTACAAGGGCTTCCTTGACTAAAGCCGGAGGACACCGATGAAGCTTATACTGTTGGGAGCGCCGGGAGCCGGCAAAGGCACCCAGGCCGAGAAAATATCCGCGCGGTACGGGATCCCCGTGGTCGCGACGGGCGATATGATACGCTCCGCCATTTCCGGCGGCACTGAGATGGGCGTCAAAGCAAAGGCGTTTGTGGATAAGGGCGAGCTGGTCCCCGACGAAGTCGTGGTGGGCATCGTTCGGGAGAGGCTGGCCGAGCCTGACTGCGCCTCCGGGTTCATCCTTGACGGTTTTCCCCGCACCGTGCCCCAGGCGGAAGCGCTGCGAGACATTACGGGTATAGACCGAGTGGTCTCCATAGAGGTCCCGGACGGGAAAATCGAAGCCCGTATGTCGGGAAGGCGCGTTTGCCCGGCGTGCGGGGCGTCTTACCACACCGAGTACAAGCGCCCGGCCAAGAGCGGCGTTTGCGACAAGTGCGGCTCCGAGCTGATTACGAGGAAGGACGACTCGCCCGAGACGGTGCGCAACCGCCTCGCGGTCTACCATGCCAGCACCGAGCCGCTCAAAGCCTACTACGCGGCGGCGGGCCTGCTGCGCGAGGTCGAGGGTCAGGAGGCCGTCGAGGATACGACGCGGCTGGTATTTGAAGCGCTGGAGTAGACCCCGGATGATTTCCCTGAAAAACCCCGCCGCGCTGGTCCGTATGCGCGACGCCTGCGTGATTTCGGCGAGAGCGTTACAGCTCGTGGGCAAGGCGGTGGAGCCGGGCGTCACCACGGCGGAGTTGGACAGCCTCGCGGAGGCGTATATAGTCAGTTGCGGCGCGAAGCCTAACTTCAAGGGCTACGGGGGTTTCCCCGCGACGGCGTGCATATCGGTCAACAACGAGGTTATCCACGGGATCCCCTCCCGCCGCAGGAAGCTGAAGACGGGCGATATAGTGAGCGTGGACCTCGGCGCGGAGTACGAGGGCTTCAACGGCGACAACGCCGCCACCTTCCCCTGCGGGGACGTCTCCCCCCTGGCGCGTCGGCTGATGGACGCGACGCGGGACAGCCTTTACGAGGGTATTAAGCGGGCGCTGGCCGGCGGACGAGTGGGGGACATATCCAACGCGGTGCAAACCTGCGCCGAGAGCAGGGGCTTCTCCGTGGTGCGCAAGTTCGTGGGTCACGGCGTGGGACGCGAGCTCCACGAGGAGCCGGAAGTCCCCAACTTCGGCAAGGCGGGGTACGGGGCGCGCTTGGTCCCCGGGATGACCATCGCCATAGAGCCGATGATAAACGCCGGCGGGTACGGGGTCCGCGTCCTCCCCGACGGCTGGACCGTGCTCACCTCCGACGGCTCGCTCTCCGCTCACTTCGAGCACACCGTCGCCATAACGGCTGACGGGCCCGAAATCCTCACGGTGGCAGAGTAATGACGGCGGAAAGCTTTTCCCGGGGGGACGCGGTACGCTCTCTCGCCGGGCGGGACGAAGGGTACTTTCTGGTCGTGGTAGCGGTCGAGAGCGGCGGGGTCCGCGTGTGCGACGGGAAGGAGAGACCGCTTTCCCGCCCCAAGCTCAAGAACCCCAAGCACCTGGCGAGAACCGATTTTCGATTGAGCGAGGAGCAGATGCGTACGGACAGGCAAATCCGAATAGCCCTGCGAGACAGGTTCGGCGGCGACCAAAGGGGAGTAAAGGATGTCTAAAGAGGATATGATCGAGTTGGAGGGTGTCGTCGAGGAGGCACTTCCCAACGCGATGTTCAAGGTAAAAATCCAGGGCGGGCACGTTATTTTAGCTCACATTTCGGGCAAGCTGCGGATGAACTTTATCCGCATTCTCCCGGGGGACAAGGTTACGGTGGAAATGTCGCCTTACGATCTCACAAGAGGCCGTATCACGTGGCGCACGAAATAATTTATCTGGAGGAAATCTTATGAAAGTCAGACCTTCCGTCAAGAAGATGTGCGACAAATGCAAGATCATAAAGCGCAAAGGCAAGGTTATGGTCATCTGCGAGAACCCGAAGCACAAGCAGCGTCAGGGCTAAGCGAAAAATACGGTGAGGTGAGTTAAATGGCGCGTATAGCAGGTGTTGATTTACCGAGAGATAAGCGGGTGGAGATAGGTCTTACCTATATTTACGGGATAGGGCTTACCACCTCCAAGAAAATCCTCGCGGCGACGGGAGTGAACCCCGACACGCGCGTGAAGGATCTCAGCGAGGACGAAGTTTCGCTCTTACGCGATTATATCGATAAGAATCTCCACGTGGAAGGGGATTGCAGGCGCGCGGTCGCGCTGGACATCAAGCGTCTTATCGAAATCGGGAGTTACCGGGGCACCAGGCACCGCAAGGGTCTGCCGGTTCGCGGGCAGCGTTCCAAGACGAACGCCAGGACGCGCAAGGGTCCCCGCAAGACCATCGCCAACAAGAAGAAGTAAGCGGAGGGTATAGCAAATGGCCGTAAAAGGTAAGAAGACCGGGGTCGCGACACGCCGCCGCCGGGAGAAGAAGAACATCGAGCGGGGCGCCGCGCACATTCAGTCCACCTTCAACAACACCATAGTGACCATCACCGACGTTCAGGGTAACGCGCTGTCCTGGGCCTCGGCGGGGGAGCTGGGCTTCAGGGGCTCGCGCAAGTCCACCCCGTTCGCCGCGCAGAGCGCCGCCGAGACCGCCGCCAAAGCCGCCATGGAGCATGGACTTAAGTCGGTGGAGGTTTATGTGAAAGGCCCCGGGGCGGGCAGGGAAGCGGCTATCCGCGCCCTCCAGTCGGCGGGTCTTGACGTGACCCTCATCAAGGACGTCACGCCGATCCCCCACAACGGCTGCAGGCCGCCCAAGAGAAGAAGAGTATAATCGGGAGGAGTACGAAAAATGGCAAGATATACGGACGCCGTTTGCCGGCAGTGCCGCCGCGAAGGGCAGAAGCTGTTCTTAAAGGGAGACCGGTGCTACTCCGAGAAATGCTCGATGGGCCGCCGTTCCTACGCGCCTGGTCAGCACGGGCAGGGGAGGAAGAAGACCTCCGAGTACGGGCTGCAGCTGCGCGCCAAGCAGAAAGCCCGCCGCTTTTACGGGGTGAACGAGGTTCAGTTCCGCCATTATTTTGAGATAGCCGAGAGAAAGCAGGGAGTGACGGGCGAGAACCTCCTCAAGATCCTCGAGAGCCGCCTTGATAACGTGGTTTACCGCGCCGGGTACGCGTCTTCCCGCGCCGAGGCCCGCCAGTTGGTGGGTCACGGGCATTACGAGGTGAACGGCAAGCGTGTCGATATAGCTTCCTGCCTCTTAAAGCCCGGTGACGAGGTCACCGTCTGCGAGAAGAGCCGGTCCGGCGAGAAGTTCAAGGCGATAGCGGAGTCCGCCGACGCGCGCCCCGTTCCCGAGTGGCTCTCCGTCGACCGCGACGCCTGGTCGGTCAAGGTTGTGAACCTGCCGGAGCGCGACGCCATAGACGCGCCCGTCGAGGAGCAGCTGATAGTCGAGTTCTACTCCAAGTAACGCCTCATAGCCCAGTCCGCCGGCCCCGCGTGGCGGCGGAGAAGGAGCACGGCGTGCGAGGCGGTTTGCGGGGCGGGGTGTCTTGCCCGCCGGGGGCGCCGCGGGTGATTTTCCGCGCGGAGAAACGGAGCTTTTTATGATAGAAATGGAAAAGCCCAGGATAGAGGTATTGGATCTTAAGCCCGACGGGACGTACGGGAGGTTTGTCTTGGAGCCGCTTCAGGGCGGTTACGGCACGACGCTCGGCAACAGTATGCGCCGGGTGCTGCTCTCTTCGCTCCCCGGGTTCGCCGCGACGTCCATCAAGATCGACGGGGTGCTCCACGAGTTCAGCACCGTGCCCGGCGTAAAAGAGGACGTCACCGATATAGTGTTAAACATCAAGAGCCTCATCCCCAAGATATACGGCGACAGCGCCAAGACGGTTTACATCGACGCTTACGGGCCGGGGGAGGTCACCGCGGCTTCGATTAAGGCCGATTCCGAGGTGGAAATCCTCAATCCGGGGCTCCATATCGCGACGCTGGCGGAGGGCGCCCATCTCGCGATGGAGATAACCCTCGACCGCGGACGGGGCTACGTCTCCGCCGAGAAGAACAAGACCCCGCGTATGGCGGTGGGTGTCATCCCGGTGGACTCGATTTACACGCCCGTCACCCGGGCTAACTACACCGTCAGCGACACCCGCGTGGGCAACGTCACCGACTTTGACCGCCTTTCGCTCGAGGTCTGGACTAACGGCACTCTGAGCGCGGTGGAAGCCGTCTCCAAGGCGGCGAAAATCCTCACCGAGCACCTCAACTTCTTCGTGGATCTGTCCGTGGACGCTTCCGACGTGGAGATTTTCGTCGAGAAGGTCCCCGAGGAGAAGGAAAAGATGCTCGAGATGACGGTGGAGGAGCTCGACCTTTCCGCCAGAAGCTCGCACTGCCTGCACCGCGCGTCCATCTTCACCGTGGGGGACCTCGTCCAGAAGACGGAGGAGGATATGATGAAGGTCAGGAACCTCGGCCGCAAGTCGCTGGAAGAGGTCATAGCGAAGCTGGGAACCCTGGGGCTGGAGCTTAAGAAGCCCGCCGAGAAAGCCGCCGAGTAAAGTAGATTCACCTTATAAAAGGAGTGCGTTTTTATGCCGGGAACACGCAAATTAGGCAGGTCTACCGACCACCGCACCGCGATGCTGCGGGGTCTCGTGACCGCCCTTGTAGATAACGGGAGCGTCACCACGACG
The DNA here is from genome assembly GCA_964406705.1 of uncultured Eubacteriales bacterium. Taxonomy (GTDB): domain Bacteria; phylum Bacillota; class Clostridia; order Oscillospirales; family Acutalibacteraceae; genus CAZRRV01. The sequence continues at coordinate 1,502 of CAYOSS010000031.1, read as the reverse complement.
GTCACCCGGGCGAAGGACGTCCGCTCGCTTGCGGAGCGGTATATCACTCTCGCGAAGGACGGGAGCCTTGCTAACCGCCGCCGCGCGATGGAGTTTTTCACCAAGGAGTCCGTCGTGAAGAAGCTGTTTGATGAGATCGCCCCCGCGTATTCCGAGCGGGCGGGCGGATACTGTCGCGTCACGAGGATCGGTCCCCGCCGCGGGGACGCCGCCGAGCTTGCGAAGTTGGAATTGGTGAAATAGCGGACCCGCCGGCCCGACGGGGCTTCCCGCGTCCCGCTTTGGCGGCGCGGGTTACGCGGCCGCCGGATGATGTTACGTGCCTGTCTCGGTGGAGCAATCCTTTGCGGCTTCCAAAATGCCCCTCAACCGGCTCGGCGGAGCGGTCATTGTAGTCTTCAAAGTGCCCCGTGATCGGCTTTTCGCGGTCGGTTGGGACTGAGCGGTCAGCGTTGCCGCACAAACCCCCGCTGCCGCTTGCGCCCGCGGGATTCCCCGGGAACGGTCTGCGGTTGCCGGGAATGCCCCGCGGTTGCCGGGGGCGGGGACGCCTTTTAGGGTCTTTTCTGTCTGTGCCGCCCGTCGGGTGGGTAAGAGCCGATAACCGGGTTGCGCTCCGTCAGTCAGAAGTGCGCCACCCGCCGCCTGCACATACCGGCTGCACGTCGGGTATACACCGTGCGTTGTCTATATACGTCGACTGCACGCTGGGTAAGCGCCACACGTGCCGCGTAAAAGCCCGGTGTTTGCCGGGGGAAGAACTTGCTTTTTTAGACGGCTCGGCATTTGATGCTCGCGGGTAGAGAGTGTCCGGGATGTTCCTATCGCCGCCGATTTGCGGAGTGTCGTGATTTCTTCGGTTGCCCGTGAGTCCTTCCTGTTCGTGTCACCCTCCGACTACTTGCCGTCCGTCGGTTATCCGCCGTCTGCACGCCGCGTCCCTGGTACAAGTCGGCTGCACGCTGGGCAAGCGCTGCCCGCCGGTTGTACGCCGCCCGTCTAACTGTGATGTCTCGCGGGAGCCGCGCGGGGGTTGGCGGCGCTCGCAAACCGTTATACCGCGAAGTGAATAAGCGTTCGAGCTATTAGCTCAGTTGGCAGAGCACTTGACTTTTAATCAAGGTGTCCGGAGTTCGAATCTCCGATAGCTCACCACCGCCTCGGGAGACCGGGGCGGTTTTGTTTAACCCTTGTAAGCGGGCGGGGAGGTGAGCTTTCCCTAGGAGGAAACCTTGCCCCATCTGTAAGATGGATGGTCCGGTTGCGATCGGCGGTTGCGATTCCGTCACACCCGTCGGGAGGTATGGTGGCTGACCCATACGAGGGGGAGGCTTCCCGCACACCCGCGAGCCGCCCTCACTGGCAAGCAAAAAGCTGCCCCTCAAGAGCCGAGCCCTGAACGATAGCGGCGAGCTTACTCTAACCTGCGAGCCTTTTGTACCGGCCACGGTAAGCCCGGAATGAACACGGCGAGGTCCCGGAGCCGGCGTCGGGGGTACATC
>CAYOSS010000030.1:16875-18993 GCA_964406705.1 uncultured Eubacteriales bacterium | reverse complement strand
TCCGGCACAGAGAAGAAAAGCGGACATCGTTCCCCAGCCGCGCTGGGGAAATAAACAAGCCGTCACCGCGCAGCGAGAAGAAGCCAACGGGGATGGGCGAAGCCTGAGATGGAGGGATCGCCGCGCCCGTCGGTCGGGAGAAGAAAAACGGACATCATTCCCCAGCCCAGCTGGGAATGAAGCCGAGCGCGTCCAGTGGACGAAACAGCGAAGGCTTCATCCCGGCAGCGGTCGGCGAGGAACCGCGCCGGGGTGTGCGACGAGTCGGGCACCGCAAGGTGGGTAAAGGCTTCCAAATGCTGAAAGCCTTCAGTCATCGCAGCCTACCCGATGCAGCGGGAAGCAGCCCCCCCCGGGCCCGAGCGGACCCGGAGCCCCGACACCGCAAGGCTACCCCCGCAACGCGGCAAGTTCGCCATAAACGGTGTACAAAGAAGCCCCCGGCACCATAAAGCCACCCTGCGCAGCGGGAACCAGCCCCCCCGGACCCGAGCGGACCCGGAGCCCCGCCACCGTAAAGCTCCCCCGCGGGGCACGGCGACCCCGCCGAACCCGGCTCCGCCAATTCTCCCCCGGGACCTTGACTTTTTTCCCAGAATATGCTATCATATGAAGGTACCGTTTTAGAGGGGGTATTGTCCCCCTGCGCGCGGGGAAACTGCGGGGAGGGGTTGCGACGTGGGTCGACTGCTTGTGATCTCCTCCGGCAAGGGCGGAGTGGGCAAATCCACCGCGGCGGTGGGGCTGGGCACCGCCCTTTGCGACGCCGGACTGCGGGTCCTCCTTGTGGACTTAGACGAGGGGCTGCGCTGCCTCGACCTGATGCTCTCGGTCACCGACAGGCTGGTGTTCGACATAGGCGACGCTTTGGCGGACCCGGCTATGCTCGACAGGTGCGTCTACCCCGTACCGGGGGCCGAGGAGCTTTTCCTGATGGCGGCACCGAGGCGGCGGGCGATAAAGCCCGGGGCGCTCCGGGTCTTGGCGGGCGAGGTCACCCGGCGGTACGACTTCACGATATTCGACTGCCCGGCGGGGCTGCCCTACCGCTTTTACGCGGAATTTCCCTCCTTCGCGGAGCACATCATAGTCTGCAACACCGACAAGGTCTGCGTGCGCGACGCCCGCGAGACCGCCGAGGCCGTGGGCGACGGGGCGAAGCTGCTGATTAACCGCTTTGTGAAGCGCCGCGTCACCCGGCGGCTCCACGGCAATATCGACGAGGTCATAGACGGAGCCGGCGCGCGGCTGGTCGGCGTCGTCCCGGAGGACGTAAACGCGGTGTACGCCGCCGCCCGGGGCGAGCCTTTAAGGACCGGCCCCGCCGCTATGGCGTTCCACCGGGTAGCCGCCCGCCTCTGCGGCTTCCAGCTGCCGCTCAAGATATAGTAAGCCACGATAGCAAAATCTCGGGGAGGTGGTACCGTTGGACGGGGTCGGCGAGGAGTACAGGGAGCGCCTTCGCCACGGGGTGAAAGACAGCGTCTTTACTCATCTTTTCGGGAATAAAGAGTACCTGCTGCAGCTCTTTCAGGCTCTCCACCCGGAGGAGAGCGGGGTCACCGAGGATATGCTGGAAATAGTCACCATAGAGAACGTCCTTGTGGACGGCATCTACAACGATCTCGGCTTCTTGGTGGAGGACCGGCTGATCATCCTTGTCGAGGCGCAGACAACCTGGTCGCTGAACATCCTTCCCCGGACCTTCCTCTACCTCGCCAAGACCTACCGGGAATACATCGAGGACGGGGACATCCGCGTCTACGGGACGCGGCGTGTCGATCTCCCCCGCCCGGAGCTGTACGTCGTCTACACCGGCAATAAACAGGTCGATAAGAGCGTGATCTCGCTCTCGGAGGAGTTTTTCGGCGGGGAGGAGACCGATCTCGAGGTCAAAATCCACGTGATATCCGACGGGCGCGAGGGGGATATCGTGGGGGAGTACATCGCCTTCACCAAGGTGCTGGACAGCCAGATCGGCATCTACGGCAGGACGCTGGAAGCGGTGAAGAACACAATCAGGATTTGCAAGGACAGGAACATATTGCGGAAATATCTTTCCGAGCACGAAAGCGAGGTAAACGACCTTATGGTGGAGCTGTTCGATCAGGAATGGAT
>CAYOSS010000030.1:6010-16775 GCA_964406705.1 uncultured Eubacteriales bacterium | reverse complement strand
CCTGGACACATACGTGAATCAGCGCAGCGAGGCGATCCGCGCCAGCGCGCTCGAGAAAGGAGAATTGCAAGGCGAGACTAGACACGCCAACGAGAGCGCCCGCCGAATGTTGCGAAGCGGGTTTTCTCCTCTCGAGATCGCGACTCTCTTGGCTATGCCCGTTTCCGAGGTGAACGCCCTCAAGAAGCAGATGGGGCTGAAGTAGCGGGTGCGGGAATGACTGGAGAGCCGCTGTTCGATCAGGAATGGATCCTGGACACATACGTGAATCAGCGCAGCGAGGCGATCCGCGCCAGCGCGCTCGAGGAAGGGGAAATAACCGGCGTCGACAGGCGAGGCGTTAACGACGCGAGGGGTTTACTGAAAGCGGGAGTGCCCGTCGAGTTGATCTCACAGGGAATAGGTATGCCCATCGCCGAGGTGAACGCCCTCAAGAAGCAGATGGGCTTAAAATAGCGGGTGCTGAAATGACTGGAGAGCCGCTGTTCGATCAGGAATGGATATATAAGACAAGCTTAGACGACGCGTACGCGGGTGGAAAAGCTGAACAGGCTCTTAGCGACGCGGAAGGTCTGCTTAGGGAAGGCGTTTCCACCGAGGAAATTTCAAGAGCCATAAGTATGCCTTTGGAGAAGGTAAATGCCCTCAAGAAGCAGATGGGCCTAAAGTAGCGCCCCGCGGCGCGTCGCCGCGTAGATATAATCACCCCGCGGCGTCCCCGGGCGCCAGCCGGAGTAATCTTGAACTTTGGGAGGAATGCCGTTATGAACATCGCGCTTATCGCACACGATTCCAAAAAGGAGCTGATGATCCAGTTCTGCATCGCGTACCGCAACATATTAGCCCGCCACAACCTGCTCGCCACGAGCACCACGGGCAGGCTTGTCACGGAAGCGACCGGGCTTGGCATCCGCCAGTTCCTGAGCGGGGCCCAGGGCGGGACGCAGCAGATAGCGTCCAGGATAAGCTGCGGGGAAATCGACCTTCTTCTCTTCTTCCGGGACCCGTTAAAGTCCAGTCCCAACGACCCGGACGGCGACGTTCTCCTCAAGCTCTGCGACGTGCACTGCGTCCCGCTCGCGACCAACGTGGCCACGGCGGAGGCGCTCATCCACGGGCTGGAGCGCGGCGACCTCGACTGGCGGGAGATAGTCCGGGCGAACAACTCCGGGCTGTAGCGGCCGGTTCTCCTTATATAAAGAGGGCGGTATCCTCCCCCTTATATAAAGGGAGATTAGTCGGCGCCCCGGCGCAGCAAACGGCGGCGCCCCGGCGGGCGCGTCCCGCCCGCTCATAGATAGCTCGCGACGGACGGGCGCGCCCCGCCCGCTCATAAGCAGCCCACAACGGGGGGATCGCTTTGCCCTCTTACAAATAGCCCACGACAGACAGAAGCGCCCCGCCCGCTCATAGATAGCTCGCGACGGACGGGCGCGCCCCGCCCGCTCGTAAGCAGCCCGCAACGGGGAGATCGCTTTGCCCTCTTACAAATAGCCCACGACAGACGGTGAGACAAATGGAGCAAAACAAGGCGCCCCGGGGGACCAACGACGTCCTCCCGCGCGACGCGGCAAAATGGCAGTTTGCGGAAAAAACCGCGCTCGGTACGGCCGCTCTCTACGGCTACGGGGAGATCCGCACCCCGGTGTTCGAGCATACCGAGGTGTTCGACCGCGGGATAGGCGACACGACGGACGTCGTCCAGAAGGAGATGTACACCTTCGCCGACAGGGGCGGGCGCTCGGTGACGCTGCGCCCCGAGTTGACGGCGGGGGTGGTCCGCGCCGTAGTGGAGCGCGGGGAGATTTACAGCGCGCTGCCGCTCAAAACCTGCTACATAGGCTCCTGCTACCGCTACGAGAAGCCCCAGGCGGGCAGGCTGCGCGAGTTCCACCAGTTCGGGGTGGAGTGCTTCGGCGCGGGCGACCCTATGGCGGACGCGGAGGTTATCCTCCTCGCGAGGGCGATCCTGCGCAAATTGGGGCTTGGCGGCTACAGGCTGGAAATCAACTCGATAGGCTGCCCCGTCTGCCGGGCGAAATACAGCGAGGCGCTCCGCTCGTACTTCGGCGAGCGGCGGGAGCGGCTCTGCGAGACCTGCCGGAGCCGCTTGGAGCGCAACCCGATGAGGATATTCGACTGCAAATCGCCCGAATGCGGGGCGGTCGCGGCGGGGGCGCCCAAAATGCTGGACTACCTCTGCGGCGATTGCGCGGCGCACTTCGGCAAGGTTAAAGAGTACCTCGCGGCGGCGGGGGCGGAGTTTGCCGTCAACCCCGGCATAGTGCGGGGGCTGGATTACTACACTCGCACCGTGTTCGAGTTCGTCCCGGCGGACGGGGGCTCCACCGTGTTGGGCGGAGGACGCTACGACGGGCTTGTGGAGAAAATGGGAGGCCCCCCTACCCCCGCTCTCGGCTTCGCGATGGGGCTGGAGCGGGCCATAATGGCGATGACGGCCGCCGGGGCGGAGTTCCCCGGAGAGCCCGTCCCCGATATATGCGTAGTCACGGCGGGGGACGGGGCGAGGCTTTACGCCGCAGACCTCTGCGAGCGGCTCCGCGCCGAGGGGTTCTCCGTCACGGGGGATATATCCGGGAGGGGACTTAAGGCCCAGATGAAATACGCGGATAAGCGGGGGGCGCGCTTCACCGCGGTGATAGGCGACGACGAGCTAACGCGTGGGGCGTGCTCCGTTAAGAATATGCGCACGGGCGAGGAGACCCCCGCCGCCCTTGACGGCATAGGTGAGGCGCTCCGAGGGCTGCTCGGGTAGCTAACCGCTCAACGGTGTTGTGGCGTTCCGCATCAGGGAAGCACCCCGGGCGCTCTCTGGTAAAGCGGGCTGCCCTCCTCCGGGGGCGGCAGCGCGTCTACGGTCGCACGGCAGCGGCAGCGGCGATACGGCGCGGGAGCGGCGATACGGTGCGAGAAACGGGACTACACCGCCGGGTACGGCAGCGCCCCGTATCAGGGAAGCACCCCCGGGCGCTGCCGGAATTGCCGGACCGTTCCGCCGGGCTCAACCCGGCGCACCCGCCCGACCGGGGGCACCGCTCGGGCAAGCCGGGACCGACCCCGGGGGCACGGCAGCGTTCCATATCCCGGAAGCGCTCCGGGCGCTCTCTGGTAAGCCAGGCTGCCCCACCCCGGGCACGGCGGCACACCGCCGACCGCACATCACCGGCGAAACTGCGGCGGCAGCGGCGATACGGCGCGGGAGCGGCGATACGGTGCGAGAAACGGGGCTACACCGCCGGGTACGGCAGCACCCCGTATCAGGGAAGCTCTCCGAGCACTCGCCTAAGCGGGACCGCCACACCCCGGGGGCACGGCAGCGCCCCATATCAGGGAAGCATCCCGGGCGCTGCTCGGATAGCTAACCGCTCAACGGTGTTGTGGCGTTCCGCATCAGGGAAGCACCCCCGGGCGCTGCCGGAATAGCCGGACCGTTCCGCCGGACTCAACCCCGCACGCCCGCCCGACCGGGGGCACCGCTCGGGCAAGCCGGGACCGACCCCGGGGGCACGGCAGCGTGTCTACGGTCGCACGGCAACGGCAGCGGCAATACAGCGCGGGAGCGGCAATACGGTGCGAGAAACGGGACTACCCCGCCGGGCGCAACTGCGCGTCACCGGCCGCGCAGTGACGGCAATACACCACCGGCCGCGCGGGCTCGGCTGCACATTACCGGCGGAACTGTGGCGGCAGCGGCAATACGGCGCTAAAGGCGGCGCGTCACTGGCAAGATAAATACAGCATAACGGGAGGAATAGCCTTGCGGACTGAACCTATGGGAGATTTGCGGCGGACCGCGTGGTGCGGGCAGCTTCGCCGGGAGAATGTCGGCGAGACGGTCACCGTGTGCGGGTGGGTCGCCCGGCAGCGGGACCTGGGTCAACTTATCTTTATAGACCTGCGGGACAGGACGGGGATAGTCCAGCTCGCATTCGACGACAAGACCGACCCCGTCCTCTTTAGCAAGGCCTTCTCCACGCGCGGGGAGTACGTAGTCGCGGCGAGGGGCCGGGTCCGCGAGCGCTCCTCCAAGAACCCGGACCTTCCCACAGGCGAAGTGGAGATCGAAATCGGGGATTACAGGGTCCTGTCCGAAGCGGAGACGCCCCCCTTCGAGATTACGGAGAACTCGCAGGTAAAGGAGGAGCTTCGCCTGCGGTACCGCTACCTGGACCTCCGCCGCCCCGATATGCGGGACGCGATAATCGCCCGGCACAGGGTGGTGAAGTGCGCGAGGGAGTACTTCGACGGGCAGGGCTTCTTAGAAATCGAGACGCCCGTCCTCATAAAGTCCACTCCCGAGGGCGCGAGGGACTACCTCGTCCCCTCAAGGGTGCATAAGGGGAGCTTCTTCGCGCTCCCGCAGTCCCCGCAGCTATACAAACAGCTGCTGATGCTCTCCGGCTTCGACCGCTATATGCAGATTGCCCGCTGCTTCCGCGACGAGGACCTGCGCGCCGACCGCCAGCCGGAGTTCACCCAGATTGACCTCGAGATGTCTTTTGCGGACGAGGACGACGTGATGGCGGTCAACGAGGGCTTCATAAAGACCCTCTTCGGCGAGGTTTTGGGCGTGGACATCCCCACTCCCTTCCCCAGGCTCACCTACTCGGAAGCGATGGAGCGCTACGGCTCGGACAAGCCCGACACCCGCTTTTCCCTGGAGATTCGGGACCTCTCCGGGCTGCTCTCCGGGTGCGGGTTCAAGGTGTTTGACGGCGCTCTGAAGGCGGGCGGGAGCGTACGGGGGCTGCGGGTCCCCGGCGCGGCGGAACGGCTCACCCGAAAAGAGATAGATAAACTCACCGATCTTTGCAAAACTTACGGCGCGAAAGGGCTCGCCTACACGCGACTCACCGGCGGCGGGGCTTCCTCCTCATACGAAAAATTCCTGAGCGCGGAAACCGTCGCGGCGGTGCGGGAGACGCTCGGGGGCGGCGAGGGAGACGTCATATTTATCGTGGCGGACGCCGACACCGACACCGCTCTGACCGCTCTGGGGGCGCTGCGGGTGGAGCTCGGCAAAAAGTTAGGATTAGCGGACGGGCGGGCGTTCAACTTCCTCTGGGTGACGGATTTCCCGCTCTTCGAGTACAGCGCGGAGGAGGGGCGCTACGTCGCGAAGCACCACCCCTTCACCGCCCCAAAGGACGACTCGCTGGATTTAATAGAATCCGACCCCGCGCGCGCCCTCGCCAAGGCCTACGATATGGTGCTCAACGGCAACGAGGTGGGCGGCGGCTCCATACGTATCCACGACACGGCGCTGCAAAAGAGGATGTTCGCGGCGCTGGGGTTCTCCGAGGAGGAAGCGGAGCGGCGGTTCGGGTTCCTCACCGAGGCGTTCCGCTACGGCGCTCCCCCTCACGGCGGAATGGCCTACGGGCTGGACAGGCTGGTTATGCTGATGTTGGGTCGGGACTCTATCCGGGACGTCATCGCCTTCCCCAAGGTGGCGAACTCCGGCGAGCTGATGAGCGGGGCGCCCTCCGAGGTGGACGAAGCGCAGCTGCGGGACTTGGGAATTGCCATAACGGGCGGCGAAGAGTAGTATGAGACCGGGCTCGGCGATTGCCATAGCGGATAGCGGGGGACGGGACTTAGAGATTGCCGTATCAGGCGGCGGGACGCGGTATGAGGCGGGATTTGGCGATTATCATAGCGGACGACGCGGAGCAGTATAAGATGTGCCTTGAGGATTACCATTACGGGCGGTGAGGAGTAATATGAAGAAATCGTTGCGCGGTGCCGCCGGAAGGCTTGCGGCGGCGGCGCTCGCCCTTATGCTGACAGTGCTCTGCTCCTGCGGGAAATCGGAGGAGCCGGCGCCCGACACCCGGGAAGTCCTCACGGTGGGGATGGAGTGCGCCTATGTCCCGTTTAACTGGGAGAGCTACGACGACGGGTTCGGCGGGGTGGAAATAAAGGGCTCGGCGAGGTTCGCCAACGGGTACGACACCAAAATAGCGCAAAAGATAGCGGACAAGTTGGACCGCCGCCTGCAGGTGGTGAAACTCCGCTGGGAGGAGCTTATCCCCGCCCTCGCCGAGGGGAAAGTAGACCTCGTGATAGCGGGAATGAACCCCTACGACGCCGGGGAGAACGTGGTCTTCTCCGCGCCGTACTACCACTCGGACATCACCCTTGTGGTGCGCGAGGACGGGGACTACGCCGACGCGGAGAGCATAAACGACTTCCGGGACGCGGTGGTGGCGGCTCAGAGCGGCACCCCCCACGAGATCTTGGTCGGGCAGATCCCCGACATCAAGGACGAGGCGCTCTACTCCGACTACGACGGGATGATCGCCGCCCTCAAAAACGGGGAGATAGACGCCTACATCGCGGAGTTCCCCGTGGCGAGGGCCAACTGCGAGAAGTACAAGGGCTTCACCTTTATAAACCTTAACAACAACGAGACTGGCTTCGACGTTGACGAGGAGGCCTCCTACCTGTCGGTGGCGATGCCCGCCGGCTCTCCCTACGCCGACGCGGTGGACGAGATTCTCTCGGGTATGAGCGAGAAAGATCAGGACGAGCTTATGGACAAGTGCATTGACCGCCAGCCGTAGACGGGAGAGGGGCAAATGATTGAGGTAAAGGACTTAACCAAGCGTTACGCCTCGCAGACCGCCCTCTCCGGGGTGAGCTTCAGCGTGGGCAAAAACGAGATATTAGGCTTCCTGGGCCCGAACGGCGCGGGCAAATCCACCACTATGAACATCTTAACGGGCTACATCTCCGCGACATCGGGCTTCGTGAGCGTGGACGGCTTCGATATCCTGGAAAACCCGGACGAGGCAAAGCGGCGCGTGGGCTACCTCCCCGAGCAGCCCCCGCTCTACCTCGATATGACCGTCGCGGAGTACTTAAACTTCGTCTACGACCTAAAGAAGGTCCGCCTCGCGAGGAGCCCGCACATCAAGGAGATCTGCCGGCTCGTAGGGGTGGAGAGCGTCTACTCCCGGGTGATAAAGCACCTCTCCAAGGGCTACCGCCAGAGGGTCGGGATAGCCCAGGCGCTTGTGGGCAACCCCGAAGTGCTGATACTGGACGAGCCTACGGTGGGCCTCGACCCCAAGCAGATAATCGAGATCCGCAACCTCATATCCCGGCTGGGGCGGAACCACACCGTGATACTCAGCTCCCACATACTCTCGGAGGTGCAGGCGGTCTGCGAGCGGGTCGTGGTCATCAACGCGGGCGAGATAGTGGCGGACGGCACGCCGGACAGCCTCTCCCGCCGGCTCTCGGGGGACAGGACCGTCTCCGCGAGGGTGAAAGGCCCGGAGCGGGAGGTAGTCGCCCTGATAGCCGGGGTCCCGGGCGTCGCGAGGGTGAGCGTAACCGGCCACGGGGAGCCGGGCGCGACGGATTACTCCATCGAGGCCGAGGGCGACGCCGATATACGCGAGGCGCTCTTCTCCCGGCTGTCCGAGCGCAACTGGCCGCTGCTCTCATTAAAATCCAGCGAGCTCTCGTTGGAGGAAATCTTCCTCCGCCTGACGGAGGGGCCCGCCCCCGCGCGGGGGGAGCGGCGTTCCGGCAAAAAGGAGGCATAACAATGGGCGCTGTTTATAAGCGCGAGATGAGGAACTACTTCACCTCGCCGATAGCCTACATAGTGCTCGTGATATACGCGCTGATGGCGGGGCTTGCCTTTATAGAGATGTTCGGCTACGGGGTGAGCGAGATCTCCTACATCTTCTCGAGCCTTTATATGGTGACAATGCTGCTCGCCGCCATACTCACTATGCGGCTGTTCAGCGAGGAGCGCCGGCAGAAGACCGACCAAGTTTGGCTCACCGCGCCGGTGAAGCTTTTCTCGGTGGTGATGGGCAAGTTCTTGGCAGCGCTCAGCGTGTTCGCCCTCGCGACGGTGATTGTGTTCGTCTTCCAGCTGATACTGTCCAGCTACGTCGCGGCGGACTGGGCGGCGTACTTCTCCTCGCTGCTCGGGACGCTCTTGCTCGTCTCCGCGCTGATAGCTATAGGGATATTCATCTCCTCGCTCACCGAAAGCCAGGTTATGGCGGCGATATGCACCGTGGGGGTCTCGGTGTTCCTAATGATGACCGACTACATCGCCTCGGTGGTGAACATAACCGCCGTAAGCGTGGCGGCGGAGTGGATCTCCTTTTCCGGGAGATTCACCTCGTTCCTGCAGGGGGTCATCAACTACGCGGATATAGCTTTCTTTGTAAGCGTCGCGGCGATATTTCTGTTCCTCACGGGCAGGACTCTCGAGTCGCGGCGCTGGGCGTAGGGGCGCGGGAGGCGGCACGATGGACGAAAATCTGAAGAAGGCTCCGGGCGAGGGCCAAACGGTCCCCGCCGACCGGTCCGGCGCCGAGAAGCCGGGCAAGCCCGATAAGACTACGAGCGCGACCGAGCCGCCCTCTAACGTGGCAACTCCCGGGCTTTCGAGCGGGGCAGGCTCCCCGGGCAGATCCGGCGCCGAGAAGCCGGGCGCCGGCAAGAATGCAAGCATACCCTCGACCGGGCCCGAAAGCGGGACGGTCCCCGCCGACCGCTCAACCGCGAAAAAGCCGGGCGCCGGCGGGGGTACCGGCGCGGGCACACCCGAGTCCTCGAGCGGGGCAGGCTCCCCGGGCAGATCCGGCGCCAAAAGGCCGGGCAATACCGGCAAGGATACGGGGGCGAGCGCGCCCGAGTCCTCGAGCGGGACGACCGCGACGAACGGGAGCGCTCCCGGGGGCAAATCACCCCGCAAAAAGCCCGCCACCACCTTCTCCAAGAAGCGGAAATTCAAGCACGGGGCGTACGCCGCCGCCCTCACGGCCGCCTTGGTGGCGGTGCTGATAGGCTTCAACATCGTGGCGACGGTACTCTCGGAGCGTTTCCCGCTGCGGCTCGACGTCACCGCGGACAAGTCCTTCACCGTGACCCCCGCCAACGCCGCCTACATCAAGCGGCTCTCCCGCGACGTCACCATCACCCTCTGCGCCGCCAAAGACGACTACACCGGGGGGATGTACTCCGAGCTTCTCCAAAACAACTACATCTCGGACAGCTCCGGCGGGGTGTTCTTCGATCAGACGGTGTTCCTTTTGGAGGAGTACGACCGGCTCTCCCCGCGCGTCAGGGTGGAGTTCGCCGACCCTCAGGACCCGTCCTTCAACAGGTACGTCCGCGACTACCCCGACGAGCAGTTCTCATACGGCGATGTCTTGGTGGAGTCAACCTTCACTCTCGGCGGCAAAGAGGTGAAGCGCCACCGCCTGCTCACCTTAGAGGACCTTTACACGGTGGAAAACTCCTCCTACGGCTACAGCGCGTCCATCACCGCCTCTACCGTGGAAACGGCCGTGACCTCGGCGATATACGCCGCGACCTCCGACAGGAGCTACAAGGTCGCCCTCGTCACCGGGGGCGGCGGGAGGTCGGCGGAGGATTTGGCCGTCTTAGCGGCGGAGCTTGAGGCCAACAACTACGAGCTCACCGAGGTAAAGAGCCTGCTCACCGACGACATCCCGGAGGGCACGGATATAGTGATCGTGGCCGCTCCCACGGCGGATTTCACCGGCGACGAGCTCGCCAAATTGGATAAATTCCTGGACGTATCGGGCGAGCGGGGCAAAACACTGCTCTACGTCGCGGATTCCACGCAAAGCGCGCTGCCCAACGTGAACGCTTTCTTGGGCGAATGGGGCTTCGAGGTGCGCCCCGGCACCGTCTGCGAGACGGACGAGGACAACTTCGTCTCCCCCTACCCCACATTCACGTTTCTGGCGCGGGGCGAGGGCGACTTAGCGGAAAAACTGAACCCCGACGGCATTTACGTGTGTATGAACGCCGCCCCGGTGAGCCTTCGCTACCAGAGCCGCGACAGCAGGACCGTGAGGACGCTGCTCTCCACGTCGGACTCCGCCATAATTATGCCCGCCGACGCCGACCTCGACTGGGCCCCCACGGGCGAGGAGAAACAGGAATCCTTCGTGGCGTTCGGAGTCTGCGAGGACTCCTCCTCCGACGGCGAGGCGGTATCGCGCGTGGCGGTGCTCTCGAGCATCGATTTCCTCACGGGGGACTATCTGAACGCCGCCGACGTGGGCAACCTCGAGGCCGTGACGGCGGTCTTCGACGAGTCCGTGGGCCGCGAGGACGAGCAAATCACCTTCACCGCCCGCACCGTCGACAGCAAGACCTACTCCGACAAGGTCACTCAGAAGTCCGTTACCACTATGAGGGTGATATTCTTAGGGGTAGTCCCGGCGGCAATCTTGGCGGTCGGCGTCGCGGTCTGGGTGCGCAGGAGGCGGCTGTAGCCTATGGCGAGCGAGAAGAACCGGCGGGGGGGCCGGACCCCGCTCGAGGAGCGGGAAGCGGGCAACGGCTCCAGCGGCGGCTCCACCCTGTTCACTGACCCGGAAGAGACAAGCAGCGACGCGACCGGCAGCTCAACCGGCAGCTCAACCCCCCGCACGGGGCGGGAAGCGGGCGGCAGCATATCCCCGCTCGCCGGTTCGCAAGCGGGCGGCGGCGCAATCGGCGACTCCACCCTGTTCGGCAACCCGGGAGCGGACAACATAACCCCCCGCGCGGAGCCGGAAGTAAGCGAGAGCTCCACAGACGGCTCAATCGACGCCACATCCCCCCTCGGAAAGCCGGGAGCAGTAGGAGGGAGCGCGGCCCCGCTCGCAAACAGTGAGACGGGCGACAGCACGACCCCGCTCGCCGGTTCGCAAGCGGGCGGCGGCGCAATCGGCGACTCCACCCTGTTCGGCAA
>CAYOSS010000030.1:0-5910 GCA_964406705.1 uncultured Eubacteriales bacterium | reverse complement strand
TCGCCGGTTCGCAAGCGGGCGGCGGCGCAATCGGCGACTCCACCCTGTTCGGCAAGCCGGAAGCGGGCGGCAGCATATCCCCGCTTGTGGGGCAAAAAGCGGGCGGCGGCAAGTCAGCCTTATTCGGCAAGCCGGAGGCGGGCAACGGCTCCAGCGGCGGCTCCACCCTGTTCGCTGACCCGGAAGAGACAAGCAGCGACGCGACCGAAAGCTCAACCGGCGGCACATCCCCCCTCGGAAAGCCGGGAGCAGTAGGAGGGAGCGCGACCCCGCTTGCTAACCGGGGGACAAGCAGCGGGGGCACAACCCCCCGCGCTAACCCGGGGGCGGGCGGCAGCATATCCCCGCTCGCCGGTTCGCAAGCGGACAACGGCTCCAGCGACGGCTCCACCCTGTTCGCTGACCCGGGAGAGACAAGCAGCGACGCGACCGGCAGCTCAACCGGCGGCACATCCCCCCTCGGAAAGCCGGGAGCAATAGGAGAGAGCGCGACCCCACTCGCAAACCCGGGAGTGGACGGCGGCTCAACCGCGCTTCCCGACCCCGAGAAGGGCGACAGCGCGACCCCGTTCAACAACCCTGAAGGGGATAATGACGGCTTCACGGGCGCCGCCGCCGACAGCGCCGCCGAAGAGTCCGCCGTGCTTCCCGGCCCCGAAGCGGACGAGGACAGCACCGCCGGGGAGTCCACCGTGTTCTCCGACCCGGGCTCGTCGCTGAGCCGCAAGAGGGGCAAACCCCCCCGACTGACGCTGATCATAGCCGCGGCGGCGGTAGCCTTGGTCGCCGTAGTGACGGTGTTCGCCCTGCGGCTCGGGAGGTCCGGCGGGACGGGGGAGTCCTCCTCCGCGGCTAATACGCTTTACGCCGTAAACCACAGCGCGGGCGACTTATCCTCCGTGACCGTCACCACCGAGGGGGACACCTACACCCTTCTCCCGAAAACGGACGAGGGCTCCGAAGACCCCGCCTGGGTGCTGCAGGGCTACGAGGATATCCCCACGGCGGGGGCGAAGGACGTCGCGGCGGCGGCGGCGGCTCTGCCCGTGGTCCGCGAGATGACCGGCGCCCCGGAGGATTACGGTCTTACCGCCCCCTACGCCACGGTAAAAGTGACGCTTGCGGCCGGCGGGGAGTACACCATCTCGGTGGGGGACGAGTCCCCCGACGCCACGGGGAGGTACGTCCGGGTGGACGGCGGCGCGGTGTATTTGGCAGAGCTTGACGCCTACGCCGATATGCTCGTCCCGCCGACTGAATTGGTCGACTCCACGGTCTACCCCGACGCGGGCGACACGACTGACTCCGACTACTTCGCCGACGGGGAGCTCACCTTCTTCGACAGCCTTACCATCACCGGCTCGGGGAGGTCCCGCGCGACGGCGGTTTCCTGCGACAAGGGCGCGACGCTTCCCTATTACCTGACACAGCCCGTGCGGCAAATAGCGGATTCCGAGAAGGTCTCCTCTCTGCTGGGGTTACTGACGACGGGGGTCCCGAACGCCGGGGCGTACGTCCTGCACCCGACGGCGGCGGACCTACACGAGTACGGGCTCGACACTCCGTACAGCGAGCTCAGTCTCACCTACGCCGGGCGGACGGTGAAATTTACGCTGGGAGCCGAGCGGGACGGTTTCTACCCGCTCACCGTAACCGGCGTCGCCGCCATATACAAGGTGGACGCCTCCGCCGTGCCCTGGGCTGACTACACCGAAAGGGACCTGCGCTCCATCTACCTCTTTATGGAGGACATAAAGGGCGTGGACCGGCTGACCGTCGAGGGCGGCGGGGAGTCATTCGTCTTCGACATCGCCCACGACGGGGACGATTACACGGTCACCTGCGGCGGCAAGACGTTCACTTCGAAGCGGTTCGCGCCGCTCTACAGGAAGATACTGGGACTGCGGGGCGAGGAGTTCTCGGACGAGGCGAGGAGCGACCTCTCGGCGGCGGATATCCGCGTCACCGTTCGCTACACCGACGGCTCCCGCGCGCCGGACGTGCTGCGCTTCACAAGGGACAGCGAGCGGCGGTATTTCTACTCGGTGAACGGTCGGGGCAACGCGTTTGTGAGCGCGGCGAACGCCGAGGCGATCCTCTCCGCCGCGCGGGACCTCTTGGCGGGCAGGGAAATAGCGGAGTAGCGGACCCCTCGCGGGGGGCAGGGGGAGTGTGTCCCCTCGTGATTGGAAAGCCGGGAGCACACCGCACAACAGGACAGCCGGGAGCGCCCGCCCTTCTCGGTCGAGCAACCGAAAGCCCCCCCCGCGCCGCCAGCCGGGCGCATCACCTCACAGTGGGGCTGCCAGGCGCGTCCCTCGAAGCGAGACCACCGGCAACACGGCGCCCCTCCTTACGGTTGGACAGCCGGGCGCACCCACCCGAACCTGAACTACCGGGAGCACCCGCCCTTCTCAGCCGGGCAGCGGCACGAACCCTACAGCGAACTCGCCGGGAGCACCCCGCACAGCAGGGAAGCCGGGAGCACCCGCCCGAAGCTGAACTACCGGGAGCGCCGCCCTCGCGCTGCACAAACACCCGCCGGGAGCTTGCGGCTCACTCGCGGGGGTCACCGGCGACGCGGCGCCCCTTCGTGTGAGGGAAGCCGGTCCCAACCCCAAAGGTGGGGCAGCCGAGCGCACCCCTCCCCCCTTCTCAGTCGAGCAGCCGCACGAACCCTACAGTCGGGCTACCGGAAGCGCCGCCCTCGCGCTGCACAAACACCCGCCGGGGGCTGCTTGCGGCTCACTCGCGGGGGGTCACCGGCAACACGGCACCCACTTCAGGGCAGCCGAGCCGGTGACACGCCACTCTCACACAGCAGGGCGGACAAGAGCGCCCCCCGAAGCGGGTTCACCGAGAGCGCACCTTCGCACAGCTAAGTCACCAACACCGTGCGCCCCCTCGCGCAGCCGGGGAGCCGGAAGCACCTCACCCCAGCTGGGGAACAGGGCACACCCTCCCGAAGCGGGGCAAATGGGCACACCACTCGTGGTTGGGCAGCCGAGAGCGCCGCCCCAGCGGGCTCACCGGGATCACCCCGCACAGCCGGGCAGCCGGGAACGCCCCCCCGAAGCGAGACCACCGGCAACACGGCACCCTCCCCTCTCTTCGCGGCCGGGCAGCCGAGCGTACCTCCCCACAACAGAGCAGCCGGGAGTGCCGCCCCCTTCGCACGGCCGGGCAGCCGGGAGCGCCCGCCCTTCTCAGTCGAGCAATCGGGCGCACCCTCCCGAAGCGGGGCAAATGGGCGCACCCACCCGAAGCCGGGCTACCGTGAGTGCCCCCCTCGTGCTGCACAAACACCCGCCGGGGGCTGCTTGCGACTCACTCGCGGGGTTCACCAGCGACACAGTACCCCTCCTTGCGGTTGGGCAGCCGAAAGCCTCCCGCCGCCAGCCGAACACATCACCTCACAGCGGGGCGGACAAGAGCGCCCCTTCGCGCAGCTAAGTCACCAACACCGTGCGCCCCCTCGCGCGCGGCACCGACCACTGGGAGCTTGCGGCTCACTCGCGACGAGGTAGCGGCGACGCGGCGCCCCTTCGTGTGAGGGAAGCAGGTCCCAACACTAGAGGTGGGGCTGCCGGGCGCGTCCCTCGAAGCGGGTTCACCGAGAGCGCCCCCTCGCACGACTGGGCAGCCGCGCACACCCCCCTTCGCAGCCAAAAAGCCGAGCACTCCCCCGTGTCGAGTTCACCGGAAGCACCTCACCCCAGCTGGGGAACAGGGCACACCCTCCCGAAGCGGGGCAAATGGGCACACCACTCGTGGTTGGGCAGCCGAGAGCGCCGCCCCAGCGGGCTCACCGGGATCACCCCGCACAGCCGGGCAGCCGGGAACGCCCCCCCGAAGCGAGACCACCGGCAACATGCACCCCCCTCTTCGCGGCTGGGCAGCCGGGAACGCCGTCCCAGCGGGCTCACCGGGAGCGCTCCTCCACCCGCCGCCAGCCGGGCGCACCCCTCGTGATTGGGTAGCCGGGCGCACCCACCCGAAGCTGAACTACCGGGAGAGTGCCGCCCTCGCGCTGCACAAACCCGCCGGGGGCTGCTTGCGGCTCACTCGCGGGGTTCACCGAGAGCGCCCCTTCGCGCAGCTAAGTCACCAACACCGTGCGCCCCCTCGCGTGGCACCGACCATCGAGGCTTGCGGCTCACTCGCGGGGTTCACCGAGAGCGCACCTTCGCGCAGCTAAGTCACCAACACCGTGCGCCCCCTCTCGCAGCCGGGGAGCCGGAAGCACCCCCGCGCGCAGCCGGGGAGCCGGAAGCACCTCACCACAGCGGGGCAGCCGGGAGTGCCGCCCCCTTCGCACGACTGGGCAGCCGGGAGCACCCCTCCCCCGCCGGCCGGGCGCGCAAAAAAGCGCCCCGGCGGGACGCCGGGACGCCAAATTTCTCAGAACATCGGACTCACCTAACGGAAAAATTCTTTTTGATGAGACACCAACCGAGCGTAAAAAGCTTCAATCACCCTTTCGGTTAAACTCGCCGAACCTCTTCGCTGTCCATCGGAATCAGTCCCTTCGGTAAAGTCGCGTTAAGGGGAGAAATCCTCATCTCTTGTGCTAAGTATAGCACGGTTATCCGAAAATGTCAAGCGTTTTTTCTCAAAATTTCAAAAAATCTCAAAACCGGGGGGCGAGGTTCCCCCGCCAAAGGAGGCGGCGCGGTGGAGAAGGCCCTCATCGCTATGAGCGGCGGGGTGGACAGCTCCGTCGCGGCGGCTCTGACGCTCCGGGCGGGCTACTCCTGCGTCGGCGCGACGATGAAGCTCTTTGACGGGGAGGACCGGGAGGGCGGCTGCTGCTCGGAGCAGAGCGCGTCGGACGCGAGACGGACCGCCTACCGCCTCGGAATGCCCCACTATGTCTTCAACTTCACCGACCTCTTCGCCCGCGAGGTGATGGACCGTTTCGCGGCGGGGTACACCTCGGGCGGGACCCCCAACCCCTGCATTGACTGCAACAGGTACCTAAAATTCGGCAAACTGTTCGAGAGGGCCGACATTTTGGGCTGCTCCGTCCTCGCGACGGGTCACTACGCCAAAGTGGAGCGCGACCCCGCGTCGGGGCGGTACCTGCTAAAAAAGGCGAACTGCGCCGCCAAGGACCAGAGCTATGTTCTCTACTTTCTAAATCAGGAGCAGTTGGCGAGGTTAAAGTTCCCGTTGGGCGAGTTCGCGGACAAGGAGGAAGTGCGCCGCCTCGCGGAAGACCTCGGGCTGGCAAACGCCCGGCGCCCCGACAGCGAGGATATCTGCTTCGTCCCCGACGGGCGCTACGCGGATTTTATCGAGAGGTACACCGGCTCCCCCGCCGCCCCGGGCGAGTTCCGCGACCGCGAGGGCAACCCCCTCGGCCCTCACAGGGGGATAATCCGCTACACCGTGGGGCAGCGCCGGGGGCTGGGGATCTCGTTCGGGTGGCATATGTACGTCACGGGGAAGGACGCCGCGACCGGCACCGTCACCCTCGGCCCGGAGGAGGAACTTTACTCGGCCGGTCTTTTGGCGGGCGATTTTAACTGGATTATAGAGCCGCCGCGGGGGGAGGCCCGCTTCGCCGTCAAGACGCGTTACCGCGCCAAAGAGGCCCCCGCCACGGCGCGCGCTCTCCCCGACGGGCGGGTGGAGGTGCGGTTCTCGGAGCCGCAAAGGGCGGTCGCCCCCGGGCAGGCCGCGGTGCTCTACGACGGCGACACCGTCGCGGGCGGAGGAGTGATACTGAAGGCGCTCTGAGGGGCGGTCCCGCCCCCACCCCCCGCCGCGCGCCGGGGGTGACAATCCCCACGGGTGGAGCGGCAATACCCCCGGCTCGGGCGAGCAATCCCCGGCGCAGGTGGCGTTCCCCCACGGGTGGCGCCGCAGGACCCCCTCCCGGTTCTGAGCAAACAAGCCCCAACGCAG
>CAYOSS010000029.1:0-19599 GCA_964406705.1 uncultured Eubacteriales bacterium | reverse complement strand
GGGGGCTATTATACCACGTTTCAGGAAAGATTTCACGGGGAAAAGGAAAGAACCGAGAAAAAATGAGGTGAAAGCCGCCGCAAAGTAGAGAAACCCTGTCGGCGCGAGGCACATGAGATTCCACGGCAACTCCCGGGTAAGCCGAGGGAAAAAGACAAAAAGACCCCCGGCAATACCTTGACTTGTCGGGGATTGAATGATATAATTCGGTAGGAGCGGAAAGGTGAGATACCTATATATTGGGTAGAAAAAACTTTTCGGAGCAATCGATGCTTCGCCGGATGGCGTTCTCGGACAGCCGAATTGTCCGTGACCGAACACACCCCGTCTCGCTCGCCCCGGCCAAAGAGAGCGGGTCGGGATACAGCGCTTTTTGACTTAACATATACGGAGAATATAATATGTCATATGTAATTATCACGTTACGGATACTGCTGCTCGCCGCGTCGATGTACGGCTATATACGTCTGCTTTGCGATAAAATCCGCCCGGAGTTCACGCCGGCGGTACTGTTCGCGGGGGTAGGCAGCGTAATTTTCCTGTCGGGGATACTCAACCTTATGAGGGAAGCCGCCGTGCTGATTGTCCTCGGCGGGTTATTTCTCACGGTTCGGTCCATCGTAAAAAAGAAGACGCCGCGCCCTCTTGTCTGCCCCGCTTTTTTCTATTACGCGGCGGCGGGCGCGATGTTTTTTGTTTTTCTCTACGGTGTAAAATTCACTAACTACGACAGTTTCAGCCATTGGGGTGTGGCGCTTAAATCCATGCTCCAAAAGAACCGTTTACCGAATTTCGAGGACACTTATATCAGTTTTCAGTCCTACCCCACAGGGAGCGCCTGCGCCGTGTGGTTCTTTGAAAAAATCGCGGGGCTGCGCTCGGAGTGGAGCCAATGCTGGGTGCATACAATGATTCAGGTCGGTATGTTAACCGCATTATTCGCGTTCGTAAAAGGAGCTCTCGGAAACATAACCGTGGGGGCAAGTTTACTTATTTTATTTACATCTATCGCCAACGCACAGAACACACTAAACGGTCTTCTTGTCGATAATCTTTTAGCTGTTACAGGTCTCTCCGCCACGCTTATCGCGCTGTATTACCGAGAGGAAATCAGGGAAAAACTGTGGGCGTTCCCGCTGTTTTCCGTATTTCTGATAGCCATAAAGAACAGCGGGATTTTCTTCATACTGCCGCTGCTGTTCCTCCTTTGGCTGTTTACCGATGAGCGGAAGAAACATTGGAAATCCCTGGCGGTTCAATGCGCGTTCCCGGTAGGAGCACTGATTCTCTGGCAAGCGCACGTAAGGCTTGTCTTTCAAAACGGTATGAATACGCGACACTCGCTCTCACTACGCCAAATGGGGGGAATTTTTCTCTCGAAAGACATCGCCACTATAAAGCTGATTGCGGTAAATTTTCTTAGAACCGTATTCTCATATCGCAACCCCGCTCTTTATTTCTTCGTTTTTGCCGCAATATTTACCGTGATATTCTGGAAGAAAAAACCAGCCGGGAAACGTTATCCACGCCCGATTTTCTTCCTGTTAGCGGTTTACATGGCGTATCAAATTGGCACGTTCGGAATGTACCTCCTTTCTATGCCGACACCTGAGGCAATTATCCTGCAATGCTACGATCGCTATCATTTAACGGTGCTTACGTACCTCACGGGAACTATGCTAGCCGGTGTACTCCCGTATATCGTACGCGAAGCCTTCGGAAACACTATCGCCGCGCGTCTAAAAAACGTTTTGCTTGCAGCGGCGATTATCGCCTCGGTTCACTGCGGTCTCATGCCGGATTACCGCGCGTTTTATAGGCGCCCGGTAAACGAATCCGATTATGAATCCGTTGGAAGGGCAGAATTTGACAGATTAGTAGAAGAAGGCGTGCCATCAGGACTCCGGTACCTTGTCGTCACCGACGCTAACGGATACTTCTATGATTATCTCACGAAATTCTTCTTTTTCGCTGAAAACGACAAAGTTTTAGGAGAATACACCGCACCGCCCTCCGACAAGGAAAAACAGACCGTAATACTTGAATGCTGGCGAGATTATGATTACATACTTCTCGTGCGCCTAAACGACGATATGCGCGGGTGGTTCGAGGAGGTCTTCGGCACGAGCGACTCCGCGATCCGGGTCAAAGATGTCATTCTGCCCTCCGGTTCTCCCGCCGCCGCGCGGTAGCTCCGTCCGGAAAGCTCACACGAGCACGAGCCGCTTAAAAAGACCAAATCTAAAATTAAACAGACAAGATGGCTTAAAGCCGGTCATCGCTTTCGGCGAGCCGTCTCCCCTCACTTAAGCCCCGTCAGTATGGCGTTTTGCACTAAGAAGCCCTTCTCAGTAAGCGCGAAGCGGGACGAGTCGGGCTGAAGGAGGCCGGCTTCCCGCAGGAAAGAGAGATAATCGCGGTTGTGCTCGCGCAGGTCGCCGCCGTAAAGCGAAGCGTATTCCTCATACTCAAAACCCTCGGAGAGCCTGGAGCGCAGCATCACGAACTCCTCGCGCCCGCCGCCGTCTCCCTCGAAAACGGGGGGGCTCCCGGCTAAGAAGCCGGCAAAATCCCGCCGGTAAAAGTAGCGCTTGCCGCGCAGGTATCCGTGCGCCCCCGGGCCCAGCCCCACGTAGGGCGAGAGAGTCCAATATTTGAGATTATGAAGGCTCTCGTGCCCCGGCAAACCGAAGTTGGATATTTCGTAATGGCGGTACCCCGCCTCCCGCAGCCGCTCGCAGACGAGCAGATATAAATCCGCCGTCTCGTCGTCGCCCGGAAGGTCGGGCGGAGGAGCCTTGCCTAAGGGCGTGGCGGGCTCGATTTTTAATATGTAGGCGGATATGTGCTCCGGGCGCGCCGCGAGGCAGAATTCCAGCGTCCGGGAAAGCGTCCTCTCCGTCTGCCCGGGGACGCCGAGCATTATGTCAAGCGAGATATCGGCTATCCCGGCGGCGCGGGCGTCGGTGACCGCTCGCTCGATGTCGCGCACGGTGTGGCGCCTGCCCAGGCGTCTCAGCTCCTCCGGGACGGCGGACTGCGCCCCGACGGACACCCTGTTCACCCCCGCGCCCCGCAGAGCGGCGAAGGTTTCCCGGAGGTTTTCGGCGGGGTTCGCCTCCACCGTGACCTCGCGGAAATCCCCGAACGCCCGCCTCGCCTCGGCTATTACGGAGCTAAGCGCGCCGGCGGGCAAAAGCGTGGGCGTCCCGCCGCCCAAATACAGCGTACCGGGAACGCCGCGCGGAAGCTCGCCCTCCTCCGCTAACCTCTCACCCGTTAATGAGACGCGGCGTTTTAACTCGGCGGTGTACGCGTCCGCCTCGGCGGCCGTACGCGGTGAGGAGTAAAAATCGCAATACGGGCATTTCGCCGCGCAAAACGGAAAGTGCAGGTACACCCCGATGCCGGAGTAAACCGCGCTATATGGGGTCGTTTCAATGCCGGGTTGGGCCCCGCCGCCCGGCTGATCCGTTAAGCCGGGTTGCCTTGATATGTTGGGTGTAGCCCCGTCGCTAAGCTGGTTTGTTGGGCTGGGCTGCCCCGTTCTGCCGGGCTTAATCCCAACAACGGGTGAACAAGCTATGCTGGGTTTACCCCCGTCGTCAGGGGGTATTTTGATGCTGGGTTTACCCCCGCTATCCGAGGTCGCTTCAATGCTGGGTTGAGCCCCGCCGTCCGGGGGTATTTTGATGTTGAGTTTAGTCCCATCGCTCGATCGAACGACTGAACAGAGCTGCCTTGGTATGTTGGGTTGACCCGCATCGCCCAGCTGGTTTGTTGGGCCTGGTTGCCCCGGAATTCTGGGTTGAGCCCCGCCGCCCGGCTTATTTGTTGAGCTGGGCTGCCCCGTTCTGCCGGGCTTAATCCTGACAACGGGTGAACAAGCTATGCTGGGTTGACTCCCGCTGCTCGGAGGTACTTTGATACTGGGTTGAGCTCCGTTCGCGTGAATGCCGGTTACGCTGGTTTTAGCCCCGTCGTCCTGCGTCGCTTCAATGCTGGGTTGAGCCCCGCCGCCCGGCTTATTTGTTGGGCTGGGCTGCCCTGTTCTGCCGGGCTTAATCCCGACAACGGGTGAACAAGCTATGCCGGGTTGACTCCCGCTATCCGAGGTCGCCTCAATGCCGGGTTTACACCCGCCGGGCGGCGGAGAGGAGGAGCTCGAAAGGACGACCCGCATATGGCGCGACACCTCCCCCTCCAAAGTCCTCGGGATACACCGAAGCCCGGATCCTCCCGGTCACAAAGCCCGCCGGGAAGATCCGGTCAGAAAGTAAGCCGCCGCGCGGCCGCCGGGCGGTCACCCGGAGGCGCCGCGCTCGCGATGCAGTCTCGGTAATAGCGCTTTCGCGGCGCCGACCCCGTGATAAAACCCTCACGGCGCCGCATCGGCGATAAAGCCCTCGCGGCTCCGCCTCCGCCACAGTGCTCCCGCGGCGCGACCTTCCGCCGCAACGCCCTCGCGGCGCGCCAACCTCACAAGGAGGCTCTCGCGGCGCAGCCCTTAATCCACCAAGATATTGCCGACAAGCCCCGGGGTGTAGCCGGCGGCGTTGCCCTCGTCGGTGTCGATGTGCAGCGCGAGGCTGTAATTATCCGACACGCGCACCACGACATCCCCGAAGACGAGGCTTCTCCCCTCGCTCGGGACCTCCACCCGTACGGTCTGCCCGTCGGTGACGCCGTACTTTTCCGCGTCGGCGGGGGTCATATGCACGTGGCGCTTGGCCACGATCACTCCCTCGGCTATCTCGAGCTCGCCGCGGGGACCCACCAACCTGCACCCCGGGCTGCCCGCCGTCTTGCCGGACTCGCGGACGGGCGCCGCGACACCGATGCTCCGGGCGTCCGTCGCGGAAAGCTCCACCTGAACGGCACGCCGCGTGGGACCCAGCACCGACACTCCGGTCAGTTCCCGCTTGGGGCCCACCACGGTGACACGCTCCTCGGCGGCGAACTGCCCCGGCTGGGACAGGTACTTCTTCACGGTGAGGGTATGCCCCTTCCCGAAGAGGATTTCCAGCGCCTCGGCGGTCAAATGCACGTGCCGCGCAGAAACCTCCACCAATACCGGTCTGTCCATCGGTTATTCCTTCTTATCGGCGGCGGGCTCGGGGAGAGCCTTGCCCTGTTCCCTCAGCATATTGCGGATGTCGGTGAGCACGTCAAGCTCTGTTTCCTTAACCGGCTCGGGCGCGGGCTCCTCCTCCTTCTTGTGGTGGAGCTTGTTCTGCAGCCCGAAGAGAAGCTTCATCATCAGGAAGATGCAGAAAGAGATGATGAGGAAGTCGATCACGTTCTGGAGGAAATTGCCGAACATCAACGCGGTCTCCGCGTGCTTATCGTCCGCTGCCTGGATGACCCACTTCCAGTCGCTGACGTTTAAGCCGCCGATGACAAGGCTGATCAACGGCATAATGACGTCGTCCACCAGGCTCGACACGATCTTCCCGAACGCGCCGCCCATAATGACACCGACGGCCATATCGACCACGTTGCCCCGCGAGATAAACGCCTTGAAATCCTGCAAAAACTTCTTGATCTTCATAAATGCGTCCTCCCCTTTATAATTTCGCGCCGTTTTGCAGCCAGCGCTTAGCGCAATGGACCAGAACCGCCGCCCCCACCGAGAGAGCGTCCTCGTTGAACGTAACTTTCGGGTTATGAGAGGGGTAATCCTCCCTGCCGTCGGTAAAGCCCGCCGACACGTAGAAGAACGCGGACGGGACCGCCTCCGCTATATGAGCGAAGTCCTCCGACGCGCTGGACGACACTCCGCCGTACCCCGCGCTCCCCGGAACGGCAAGCTCGTCTATATACCCCGTCATCTCGCGGGTAAGAGCGGCGTCGCACACCAGCGGAGCAACCCCATTGGAAAATTCTGCCTCCGCGCTCCCGCCGAACACGGCCGCCGTCCCCTCGGAGACTTCCTTTATGCGGCGCTTCAGCTTATCGCGGGTAGCGGCGCTGTCCGTGCGCACGGTGCCCCGCAGCACGCACTCCTCCGGGATAATGTTCGCCGCCGTGCCCGCCGTGAACTGCCCCACGGTGAGAAGGTTAGCCCCGGCGGGGTCGCACTCCCGCGCTATCAGCTCCTGGAGCGCCAGGTGGACGTGCACGCCGATGTTGATTGGGTCAACCGAGAGATGAGGGTACGCGCCGTGCGCCCCTTTACCGCGAACGGTTATGCGGAACGTGTCTACGGAGAGCATCATAGTCCCGCCGGCGTTGTACATATAGGTTCCTATGGGGAGCTTGCCTGGAGCGACATGGATGGCAAGCGCGGCGTCGGGGACGGGATCGCGCAGGACCCCCGCCCGGATCATATCCGCCGCGCCCTCGAACGTCTCCTCCGCCGGCTGGAACATAAACTTCACCGTGCCGGGAAGGCTCTCCTCATCCTCCTTGAGAAGCTTTGCCGCCGTGAGCAGCATCGCGGCGTGCATATCATGCCCGCAGGTGTGAGCGGCGTTCCCGCTCCCGCAGGCGAACGGCAGCCCGGACTCCTCCGCCATAGGAAGCGCGTCCATATCCGCCCGCAGCAAAAGCGTCTTTCCCGGGCGCCCCACCGTCGCAGCGACCCCGTGCCCGCATAGAACGGGCTCCAACCCGTACTCCCGCAGCTTCTCCGTGACATACGCCACGGCTTTGGGGAGAGCCAGCCCCGTCTCCGCGTTGGTGTGGAAATAGCGGCGGTTCTCAACTAACGACGGCGCCTCGCGGACCGCCCGCCCGTAATCGCTCATCGGACGGGAGGATCCAGGGGCGAGCCCACGCCCTTGGCGAAAATCAGCACGGCGAGATCCATCACGGCCTCGACTACCAGCGAGATCCCGGTGAACATCCACATAATTTCCTTGGCGAAGGGGTTGAGAATTAGGACGAGCGCGCACCCTATGGATATAATCGCGTTCAGCAGGTGAACCGCCCATCTGCCCGTCTTAAGACGTATCGCGTCGACGAACCACTGGAACTTAACCAGCCCGCCGAGCAGCACCACAACGCCGTACACCCGGAATATGAAGTCGACCACGTGATCCGTCACCCAACCGGCGCCGAAAATCAGCGCGACGCCGCCCAGCAGCATCACAAGACCCTTCACGAGCGACCCGCTGGCGGAGGCTTTTACGGCGTCAAGCCGGAAATAGCCCACTATGCTCGCTATCCCCCCGATGATGAGCGACACTCCGACGACCGTCACTATCAGCTGGGTGAAGCCGGTCGGGTTGATTAACAGCAGCACTCCCGTCAGCGCCTCCAACAGGCAGACCAGGATAACCCCGATGTTGCGCCGCAAGAAACTCATACTGTTTCCTCCTTTATACTTTATAAGGCACCCGCGCGAGGGCGCCGCCGGACGGGGAGCCCGCCGCCCCGGTCGCCCGGTATACCCTCGGGACCCCCGGCGGGAGGCCGCGCCACGCGGTTCCTCCCGCCTTATGGGGAAAGGGGCTGTTTTTCCAGCTTCTATGGGGAAAAGGACCATTCTCCCCCGCCTTTACGGGAAAAGGATCGTTCTCCCCCGCCTTTACGGGGAAAAGGGCTTTTCTTCCCGCCTATATGGGAAAGCGGGGCATTCTTCTCGTCTTTATAGGGAAAGAAGCTGTTCTCCCCGCTTTTATTGAGAAGTGAGCCATTCTCCCCGCCCAATGGGAAAAGGGGCTATTCCTCGGCGTAGAGCGCGGCTAACTTCTCCAAATGGCGGCGCTGCTCCGCGGCGTTAGACTCGGCCTCCCCGAAGAGCTTCTCCGCGCGGTCGGGGAAAGAACGGGTCAGCGAGGAGTACCTCGCCTCGCCCATAATGAAGGAGCGGTAATCGCCGGAAGCGGGCTTGCTGTCGATGGTCAGCGGGTTCTTGCCCTGGGCCTTCAGCGCCGGGTTGAAGCGGAAGAGGTTCCAATATCCGCACTCGACAGCTTTCTTCATCTCGAGCTGGCAGTTCGCCATTCCGCCCTTGATGCTGTGCATCTCGCAGGGGGAGTAGCCGATTATCAGCGATGGCCCTTTGTACGCCTCGGCCTCGGTTATGGCCTTCAGCGTCTGGTTCATATCCGCGCCCATAGCGATTTGAGCCACGTAGATGTAGCCGTAGGACATAGCTATCTCGGCGAGGCTCTTCTTGGCTATGGCCTTGCCCGCCGCCGCGAACTGCGCCACCTGCCCTATCTGAGACGCCTTGGACGCCTGCCCGCCGGTGTTGGAGTAAACCTCGGTGTCGAACACAAGCATGTTCACGTCGTTTCCGGACGCCAAGACGTGATCCAGCCCCCCGAAGCCTATATCGTACGCCCAGCCGTCCCCGCCGAACATCCAAACGGTCTTCTTGGCGAGGTATTCCCTGTCCTTGTAGACGGCGGCGCAAAGCTCGCAGGAGCCGGCGTTCTTCTCAAGCTCCGCGATAAGCGCCTTGGCCGCGGGGCCGTTGGCGGCGCAGTCGTCCTCGCTCGCGAGGTACTCGTTCGCCGCGTCCTTAAGAGACTCCGGCGCGTCCTCCTTCGCGGCTATTTCCTTTACAAGACCGATAAGCCGCGAGCGGGTCGCCTTTTGCCCGAGGTAAATCCCCAGCCCGTGCTCCGCGTTATCCTCAAAGAGGGAGTTTGACCAGGCGGGGCCGTGACCCTCCGCGTTGGTGGTGTAGGGAGACGTCGCGGCGGGGCCTCCCCAAATGGAGGAACAGCCCGTGGCGTTGGAGATGTACATCCTGTCGCCGTAAAGCTGGGTGACAAGTCTCGCGTAGGCCGTCTCCGCGCACCCCGCGCAGGAGCCCGAAAACTCCAGCAGCGGCTTCTTAAACTGCGAGGAGATCACGTTCACGGTCGCCGTGGTCTCCGGCTTCTCGGTAACATTGGCGTCGCAGTAGTCGAACACAGCCTGCGCCGGCTCCTGGGACTCTCTGGAGACCATCTTAAGCGACCCGGTGGGGCACACGCTCACGCACACTCCGCAGCCCATACAATCCATGGGCGACACGGCGAGGGTGTAGGCGTAATCCGTGCGGGCGACGGGCTTGGGAGCCACCTTGATGTTACCCGGGGCGGCGTCAAGCTCCTCCTTGGATAACGCGTAGGGGCGAATGGTCGCGTGTGGGCAGACGAAGGAGCAGCGGTTGCACTTGGCGCAGGTCTCCGGGTTCCACTCGGGGACAAGGACCGCCACTCCGCGCTTCTCGTAAGCCGACGCGCCCTGCTCGAAGGTGCCGTCCGCGTATTCGGAAAAGGCGGACACCGGCAGGCTGTCTCCGTTCATCTTGGCGACGGGCCGCATAATGGTGTTCACCATCTTAACGCGCTTCTCCGGCCCTTTGTCGTTGTACGTTACGGGGACATCCTCCGCGTCGGCCCACGCGGCGGGAACGTCCACCTTCACAAAGGCGGTAGCCCCGGCGTCGATGGCGCGGTGGTTCATATCCACAACATCCTGCCCCTTCTTGGAGTAGGACTTGGTGGCGGCCTCCTTCATATAGCGGATCGCGTCCTCCTGAGGGAGAACTTTAGCCAGGGCGAAAAAGGCGGACTGGAGTATCGTGTTGGTGCGCTTGCCCATACCGATCTTGACCGCTAAGTCAATGGCGTTCACCGTGTAAAGCTGGATATTGTTTTGGGCGATGTACCGCTTCGCGTCGGCCGGCATATGGCGGTCCAGCTCCTCCGGCGTCCACTGGCAGTTAATCAGGAAGACCCCGCCCGGCTTCACGTCAAACACCATCGGGTAGCCCTTGGTCACGTAGGACGGGCTGTGGCAGGCGACAAAGTCCGCCTTGTTGATGTAGTAGGGGCTCTTAATAGGCTTGTCCCCGAACCGCAGGTGCGACACGGTGATGCCGCCGGTCTTCTTGGAGTCGTACTGGAAGTACGCCTGCACGTATTTGTCGGTGTGGTCGCCTATAATCTTGATCGAGTTCTTGTTGGCGCCCACGGTGCCGTCGCCGCCCAGACCCCAGAACTTGCACTCGATGGTCCCCTCGGCGGCGGTATTGGGAGCGGGCTTCTCCTCCAGAGAGAGATGCGTCACGTCGTCGTTGATGCCCACGGTGAAGCGGCGCTTCGGGGAATCCTTAGCCAACTCTTCGTACACCGCGAAAATCCCGGCGGGAGGAGTGTCCTTGGAGCCCAGCCCGTAGCGGCCCCCGGTGACGGTGATGTCGTTCCTGCCGGTGACGTTCAGCGCGCTCACAACATCGAGGTAAAGAGGCTCACCCATGGAGCCCGGCTCCTTGGTGCGGTCGAGCACGGCGACCTTTTTAACGGAAGCCGGAATGACGGCCGCGAGGCGCTCCGCCGAGAACGGGCGGTACAGACGGACCTTCACCAGCCCGACCTTCTCGCCCGTGGCGTTCAGGTAATCTATGACCTCTTCGATGACGTCGCACACCGAGCCCATCGCCACGATCACGCGGTCGGCGTCGGGAGCGCCGTAGTAGTTGAAAATCTGGTAGTTCGTGCCCAACTTCTCGTTGACCTTCGCCATATACTTCTCCACGATCCCGGGGACGGCGTCGTAGTAGGGGTTGCACGCCTCGCGGTGCTGGAAGAAGATGTCGCCGTTCTCGTGGGAGCCGCGCATAGCGGGGCGCTCGGGGTTCAGCCCGCGGCGGCGGAACGCGTCAACCGCGTCCATATTGCACATTTCCTTGAGGTCGGCGTAGTCCCACACCCCGATTTTCTGGATCTCGTGAGAGGTGCGGAACCCGTCGAAGAAGTTTAAGAGCGGAACCCTCCCCTCAATCGCCGCGAGGTGCGCCACCGCGCCCAGGTCCATAACCTCCTGAGGATTGGTCTCGGCCAACATAGCGAAGCCCGTCTGGCGGCAGGCGTAAACGTCGGAGTGATCGCCGAAGATGTTCAGCGACTGGGACGCCACGCACCTCGCCGACACGTGGAACACCGCCGGGAGCAGCTCGCCCGCTATCTTATACATATTGGGGATCATCAAAAGAAGCCCCTGTGACGCGGTGTAGGTGGTGGTGAGCGCCCCCGCCGTCAGCGACCCGTGGACCGTCCCGGCCGCCCCGGACTCGGACTCCATCTCCGCCACGTTCACCGTCGTGCCGAAAATATTCTTCCTGCCCGCCGCGGCCCACTGGTCGACGTAGTCCGCCATAGGGCTGGAGGGGGTGATGGGATATATCCCCGCGACCTCCGTAAACGCGTAGGATACGTGGGCGGCGGCGTTGTTGCCGTCCATTGTCTTCATTTCTCTCTTCATACCAAAGCCCCTTTCGTTTACTCCGGGAGCGGCCCCGCGCCGGGGCACACCTCCCCACGCTTAAATATTACCACTATTTACCCTGAATGTAAATAGTTTTTTAAGGAAAATTATTCGTAAACCGCGAAAACCACCGGTCGTCCGGTGGTGTCGCCCCTACTCCCCCCAATATTTTCTGTCCAAACTGCGGAACTGTATCGCCTGCGAGATGTGGTCCTCGCGGATAAGCTCGGACCCGTCCAAGTCCGCGAGTGTCCGGGATACCTTGAGGATCCTCGCGTAGGCTCTGGCGGAGAGACCCAGACTGTCGTAGGCCTCGCGGAGGAGGATTTCGGCGTCGCCGTCCAGTACGCAGTACTTCTCGATCATCGCCGGGGTAAGTCTGGAGTTGCAGGTGACCCCGGTGCCCCGGTAGCGGTCCTCTTGGATTTTGCGCGCTCTTTCAACCCTCGCGGCGATTGACGCGCTCTTTTCCTCTTCGTGGGATCCGCCGAGCTCGTCGTAGGTGAGAGGGCCAACTTCCACGTGGATGTCGAAGCGGTCAAGCAAGGGCCCCGAGACTTTGCTCAGGTACTTCTTGGCCGCCCCCTTGGGGCAGGTGCACTTCTTGGTCGGGTGACCGTAGTAGCCGCAGGGGCAGGGGTTCATAGCGGCGACAAGAGTGATGGCACAAGGGTAGGTTACACTGCCCGAAGCCCTCGATATGGTCAGCGTGCCGTCCTCGAGAGGGGCGCGCAGTATCTCCATAGCCTGGCGGTTGAACTCGGGCAGCTCGTCCAAGAAAAGTACGCCGTTATGAGCCAGGGAAATCTCCCCCGGGCGGGGATTGGTGCCGCCGCCCGCGAGACCCGCCGCCGAGATGGAATGGTGCGGGTGCCGGAAGGGTCGCGTCGTGATGATGGGGCGGTCCGGCGGGAGTTCGTTCGCTATCGAGTAGATTTTGCTGGTCTCAATCGATTCCTCAAAGCTCATCTTGGGAAGGATCGTCGGCAACCTCTTGGCGAGCATACTCTTCCCCGAACCGGGAGGGCCTATCAGCAGAATATTATGCCCCCCGGCGGCGGCAACCTCCATAGCGCGTTTAGCCGCGTACTGACCCTTCACCTCGCAGAAATCCAGAGAGTAGAGCGTCTCCTCGGGTTTGATAACATAAGGCGGAGTAACGGCAATCTCACGTCTGCCGGTAAGATGGTCCATAAGAACCTCGACCGAGGGGACCGGGTAAATGTCGATCCCCTTCACCACGGAGGCCTCGAAAGCGTTCTCGGCGGGGACGAAGAGCCGTTTTATCCCGTTATCTTTGGCTTCTATCGTCATCGGGAGGACGCCCCTCACCTTGCGGACCCCTCCCTCGAGGGCCAACTCGCCCAGGAAAGCGGCGTCGGAGAAGTCCCCCGAGAGCTGCCCGGAGACGAGAAGTATGGCGATCAGGGTCGGCAGGTCGTAAAGAGAGCCCTCCTTGCGGACGTCGGCCGGAGCGAGGTTCACCGTGACGCGGGAAGCCGGGAAGGTGAAGCCGTTGTTCTTAAGCGCGCTCCTCACTCTCCCCCGGGACTCCTTGACGGCGGCGTCCGGGAGCCCGACTATTTCAACGCCGGGGAGCCCGGCCGAGACGTCCACCTCAACCTTGACCATATAGGGTTTAATCCCGTAGACGCCGGCACTGTTTACCTTGGTGACCAATTTTTGCCCTCCCGTCCCCGTTTGATATGACTTTATTATACACCGAACGGGGGAGGTTTGCAACAGGGAAAAGAAAGCCCCCATATGAGGGGGGGCAGGTGATAGTCCCGGCGTCGGGGGATTTTTCCCGCTGCGAGAGGTAGCTTTTGCTGTGTCGGGAGGTTTGCTCTGCCCGGCGGCGGGGGCTGGTTCCCGCTGCGCGGGAGAGCTTTGCGATGCCGGGGGCTCCGCGTCCGCCCGGCTCCGGGGGCCGGTTCCCGCTGCGCGGGAGAGCTTGGAGGTGCCGGAGGCTTTTTGACTCCGCCCGGCTCCGGGGAGTTACTGCTCGCTGCGAGGGCAGCTTTACGGCACGGGGGGCCCACTCCGGCTCCGCCCTGTTATTGAAAGCCGGTCTGTTCCCTACCGGGAGGAAAACTGGGTGGTTTTTCCCGCTATCGACGCTTTTCTTTTCCTCTCTCCCCGCGGCAACGTTCCGGGAGAATGGGGAGAGAGGTAAAAGAAAAGCTTCGCAAAAGAAAAGGAGCTCACGCGCTATACCCTCACCGGTCCGTTCTGCCGGCTCGCAGCGAGAGGCTGAGTGGTTCCCGGGAGCCATCCGGTGACGCCCTCACCCGAGTGGTTTGGGGGCAGCCGCCACCTATACCGTTGCCCTTACGGTCGCTGACGCGGGGGTAGCCCGGAGGTCCCGCCGGCGCCGGCTCCGGGGCCCTGCCGGGGTTATTCAGGGCTTGCCGTGGCCGGTACAAAAGGCTCGCAGATTAGGGGGTGGCTCGCCGCTATCTTTCAGAGCGTAGCGCTTCCGGGTAGCTTTTGTCCACCGGTTCGAGGAGGCTCGCGGGTGTACAGCAAGCTCCTGCCAGGGGAGCCCGGAAGCTTGCCGGCGCGGGGGGACCCGGCGGCGACCGGTAGCCCCGTTACCGGCAGCGTGGTGGTTTAGGGGAAAGCCCGGCGGTGACCGGTGGATCGCTCGGCTCCGCCCCGTTGCCGGAGATACGGCGGTTTGCGGGTAGCCCGGTGGCGCCGGGGGCTTTCTTGGCTCCGCCCCGCCCGCCGGGAGCGCAGAGAGCTGCCCCACACGGGAGAAAGAGGTTCCCTATATATCTGCAAGTTGCCCCCGGCCGGTAAGCAAAAAGCTACCCCCACGAGAGCCGAGCTCAGATCGACAACGCCGAGCCGCCCCCATACCTGCGAGCCTTTTGCATCCGACTCGGCAAGCCCGGAATGAATACGGTGAGGCTTCCGAACCGGCGTTGGCGGAATCTCCGGGCTACCCTCGTAGGCACAAGGGCAACGGTACAGGTGGCGGCTACCCCATAACCTCTCAGCGTTCGGCGTAGAAGTAGGCCGGCGCGCTGAACTTCTTTTCTGTCCGCTTTTCTTCTTTCAGCCGCGCCCGTCGGCACAGAGAAGAAAAGCGGACATCGTTCCCCCCAGTCCAGCTGGGAAAAATCAGAAAAGTATCCCCACATCAGTGAGAAGAAATCTGCCTTAACAGGGAAATCCAGAGCGTGCCCAAGCACCCCGATCTACCCGCGAAGCAGGACAAGCCTCCCTAAAACTGAAAGCCCACATTTATCATAGTTTACCCCGTTCAGCGGAGAGGCAATCCCCGGAGTCGGCCGAAGCCCTGTCAGCCCCTCGGGATATAGATATTCGGCGGTACGGAAGACTTCCCGGAAGAGGATCCACCACCGGATCTGCCGGAACTGCCCGAGCCACTCGGACCACCTGATCCGCCCGAACTACTCGAACTACTCGAACCACTTGATCCGCCCGAGCCGCCGCTCCCGCCGCGGGGAGGACGCTTCCCCCCGTGGAGCCGTTTGTTCTCCTTGCGGTAGCGTACGTTCACCACGACAAGCGCCGCCGCCGACCCGACGGCGAACAGCGCCGGGATCCAGATAATCCTCGCTATTTTGCTGCCCAGCCGCGTACCCTTCCCGGCGGGCTCGGACGAGGACGGCTCCACATAGGAATAATCTTCGTCGGAGGGCTGGGACAGGGTATCGCTGTCCACTTCGACATAGCTGTGCGTCCCGGACGGCTCGGCGTTGCCGCCGCCCGTGCCCCCGGAAGGCCGGGACGACGCGGGTCTGCGGGACGAAGCGGAAGAGGGGCCCTTTGACGACGCCTCCTCGCCCGAACTTGCCCCTGAGCTTTCTCCGGCGCCGCCGGACGATTCCCCACCCGACGTAACTGAGGAGCCCCCCGAGGGCACGCGCGATGTCTCCCCGCCGCTGTGTGTCCCCGAGGACGAGGCTCCCTCTTCCCCGACGGGGTCGGCCAACACGGAAAACGGAATTAGCGACAGCAGCAGGGCGAGGGCAAGACTCGCCAACGCGGCTTTCAGTGCTTTCACCGGCGCCGCCCCCTTAATACGCCTTTCCCCAGTAGACCAAGTGACGGGTCGGCTTCCCGCAGCACACGCAAACCGGGGAATGCGGCTCGCCCTCAAGGGGAATGCAGCGCGAGGTGACCCCCGCCACGTCGTGCAGCCTGTCCTCGCACTCCCGGCTCCCGCACCAGGCGGCCTTGATAAAGCCCGGTTTATGCTCCGCCACGTCGATCATTTCCCGCTCCGTTGTGACCTCGTATGTCATCGCGGCGCGCCGCGAGAGGGCCTTCTCATATAGCCCTTTCGTCACGGCGTCAAGCGCGCGGGGGATCTCCTCCTCCAAAGCGCCCAACGGGACTTCTCTCTTCTCCCCGCTGTCCCGGCGGACCAGCACGCAGCGTCCCGCCTCGATATCCCGAGGGCCCAACTCCAGCCGCAGCGGGACGCCCTTCATTTCGTACTCCGCGAACTTCCACCCCGGGCTCTGCTCGCTCATATCCGCCTTAACGCGGCAAACGGTCTTCAGCCGCTCCGTAACCTTCTCCGCCGCCTCCAATACGCCCGGCTTATGCTGCGCCACCGGCACCACTATCACCTGCGTGGGAGCAACCGCCGGCGGCAGGACAAGCCCGTTGTCGTCCCCGTGGGTCATAATCACCGCGCCTATTATACGGGTGCTCATCCCCCAGGAGGTTTGAAAGGGGTAGCGGAGCACGTTCTCCCTGTCGGCGAACTGTATACCGAACGCCCGGGCGAACCCGTCCCCGAAGTAGTGGGAAGTCCCGCTTTGAAGCGCCTTTCCGTCGTGCATCAGGGCCTCCACCGTGTAGGTTTTCTCCGCCCCCGCGAAGCGCTCCTTCTCCGTCTTTTCCCCCCGTATTACGGGAATGGCAAGCTCTTTTTCGCAGAACTCCGCGTAAATCCCGAGCATCCTAACGGTCTCCGCCATTGCCTCCTCGGCAGTCTCGTGAAGGGTGTGCCCCTCCTGCCACAGGAACTCCCGCGAGCGCAAGAACGGCCGTGTAGTCTTTTCCCAGCGCACCACGGAGCACCATTGGTTATATAACTTCGGCAAATCTCTGTAAGAGTGCACCACGCCCGCGTAGTGGTCGCAGAACAGCGTCTCGGAAGTGGGCCGCACGCAGAGCCGCTCGTCAAGCTCCTCCTCGCCGCCCCGCGTCACCCAGGCGACCTCCGGCGCGAACCCCTCCACGTGGTCTTTCTCCTTTTGGAGTAGGCTTTCCGGGATAAAGAGGGGCATATAGACGTTCTCGTGCCCGGTTTCCTTGAACTTCCGGTCAAGCAGCCGCTGGACATTCTCCCAAATGGCGTAGCCGTAGGGCCGCAGTATCACGCAGCCCTTCACGCTTGAATAATCCGCCAACTCCGCTTTCTTCACCACGTCGGTGTACCACTGCGCGAAATCCTCGTCCATCGCGGTGATGGCCTTCACTAATTTCTCTCCCATATTCCCTCCAAAGCGATTTTCTCTACTAAATTATACGGGAAAGCAAGCCTTTTTGCAACCTTTTTTTCGGGGGGTCAGACGGAGGCGGCGGACAACGGCTCCCCCGGGATAAAGCCCGGCTTACTAAAAAGAGAGACCATTAAAAGCGGTAAAGGCAAGGCTCAGCTTATCTCCAAGCTGCCCCGTGCCGGCAACCCGTCCGCTCGTCCTAATAGACAAAGACTAACGGCTGCTGTCAGCCGCTTCACCCGAACGCCCCGGGGACCGGGGAGCGAAATGCTGCCCCAACAGCGCGGTAGCGCAGTAAACCCTCTCCGCGCCCGCGCCCCGCAACTGCGCGGTACAGGCTGCGAGCGTCGCGCCGGTGGTGCGAATGTCGTCCACAAGGAGGATTGTCCCGCCGGTGAGCCGCCGCGACGCGTGGTAGAGGACCCGCACGTTCTCCGCCCGTTCACCGCGCGACAAAGTGTGCTGCGCGGCGCCGCCCTCGCTTTTCCAGAGAAGCTCTTCTTTATAGGGAACGCGAAGCCTCTTCGCCACCGCCTTGGCAAGCTCGCCCGCGTGATTGAACCCCACCCGGCGGAGCTTCGTCCGGGTCATAGGTACGGCGGTCACCGCGTCGGGACGAACGTCGGGGAAGACCTCGGCGAACCGCTCCGCCACATACGTTCCGAACAGCCGCGCCCCGGTCACCTCGCCGCGCTGCTTGATGCCGTAAACGCCGTCCCGCGCTGTGCCGCGGTTGTAAAACGGCGAGACGCACCCGTCGCAGAAGGGTTTAACCTCCCCGCAGCGGCAGTTCGCCGCCGTCTCGCCGCAGAGTCTGCAGACGGGCGACGGTATGAGCGGCAGGCTGGCGCGGCAGCGGTCGCAGATGTACGCGCGGCCCCGGGTAAACCCGCCGCAGCAGCAGCACTTCGCGGGGAAAAATATATGCTCAAGCATTCCGGCTCTGTCCTCGACCACTGCGTGCCTCCTTTTGCTATTGGCGGATTCGTCTCGGCGGATTGGCTGGCTCCCGTCACGGTGGAATTCCTCCCGCTGCGCGAGGATGGCTTCCCTGATTTTTTCCCAGCGCGGCTGGGCAGCGTGTCCGCTTTTCTCTCTCGGCCGACGGGCGCGGCTGTCCCCCCGCCTTTGGTTCCGCCCGGGTCCGTGAGACTTCTTCTCGCTTTGCGGGATAGCTTTCCAGCTTTTCTCAGCTGGGCTGGGGAACGTTGTCCGCTTTTCTTCTCCCAACCGGCAGGCTCGGTGCCTCCCCTACCTTTGGCTCCGCCCGTTTTCGGGAGGCTTTATCCTGCTTCGCGGGGAGGCTTTCTGATTTTCCCCAGCCGCGCTGGGGAAAATTAGAAAGCTAAACCCGCGTTAGCGAGAAGAAATCCCCCTTAACAGGGTGGAGCCAAAGCCGCCGGCATCGCAAAGCTCCCCCCCCCCGCAACGGGAAGCAGCCCCCGGTGCAGCGCGGAGCCGAGCCGCCGATATTGCCGAGCTACCCATGGCTGGTAGAAGAAAAGCGGACATCGTTCCCCAGCCCAGCTGGGAAAAATTAGAAAGCAAAATTCGCGTCAGCGAGAAGAAGTCCCCGGCGCCGGGCGGAGCCAAGCGAACCGGCTGCCGCCCGTCAGCTGTCGCTAATCCTCCTGCACTCGATATAATACCTCTTGTCCCGCGCCTCGCCCATCGAAAAGGTCTTG
The DNA here is from genome assembly GCA_964406705.1 of uncultured Eubacteriales bacterium. Lineage (GTDB taxonomy): Bacteria > Bacillota > Clostridia > Oscillospirales > Acutalibacteraceae > CAZRRV01. Next base: position 1,211 of record CAYOSS010000029.1, on the reverse strand, counting down.
CGCGGCAGGCACCCGTCGGCGGCGACGGCGGGGAATAGGTCACCCTTCTCCATACCGCGAAAGAGGAACCCCAGCGCGCCGGGCCTCGCCGCGAGAGCCCGCAGCGCCCGCTCCCCGTGAATGTAATCCACGGAGCAGCCGGCGTGCGAGGCGGTGTACTCATCCAAAAAGTCCTGCAGCGTCCCCACGGGCAGCGCCGCGCGGGGCCTCACCGACAGTGTCTCCTCGCCCGCCGCCGCGAGAAGGGTAAACTCCTGCGCGTCATCGCCGGAATATTCTCCCCCCGCGAAGTCGGAGAAGTCCCGGGCCACCGCGGCCGAGTCGTCGCAGTACAGCACGCGGTAAATGGGCTCGAAGCTAATGGCCGGGTCGCGCAGGTTCACCACCTCCACCAGGGCGTATCGGTTGAGCGGAGTGGGCCGCTTGCGCCGGCACTCTTTGGCGGCGGCTAAGGAGTGGTTCCCGTCGCCGACCGCGAAGAGGAACGGGTCCGCCTTCCCGTCCACCAGCGCCCGCAGCGCCCCGCCCAGCGCCCTTTGCCGAGCCTCCGGGATAAAATACCCCCGAACCGCCCCGCCGCCCATCATCAGGCTGAAGTCGTACGCCGGGCGAAAGCCCTCCTTCTCGTGGGAAAGCGGCTCGATCACGCTGAAATCCGGGTCGTCTATCAGCAGGAGCACGTGCGGCAGCTCGAGGGGGGCATTCTCGCGTATCGCGACGCGGGGCGGCAGCCGCTCGGGGACAGTCCTCTCCGTGGCGCGTATCAGCGACCCCGCGCCGGGGGTGAAATCGTACTCGTCAAGATCCACCGCGCCCGCTATCCCGCGCCGCGTGCCGCCCGATGTCTCGCGTTCAAGATAAATCATAGAATTTGGGTAAGCGACAAGCGTCCCGTCCCGGAGGTAGCGCGCCATAGCGCGGTTAATCGCGTCGGTCCGCGCGGCGTCGTCCACGCCTAAATATATTTCCGGGAGAATGAGCCGCAGCGTGGAGGGCGCGTCGCCCACTTTCTCCTCCACACGCTCCCAGTATTCCGGCTCGGCGGTGTGCTGGTCGCAGGCTATCACCGCCCACTTTGAGAAGCCCGCCCGGGGCAAAAGTATCTCCGCCGGGTACAGCCCGAAATAATCCGACACGTCATTCCCCCCAATACTTCCTGTCCAAACTGCGGAACTGTATCGCCTGCGAGATGTGGTCCTCGCGGATAAGCT
>CAYOSS010000028.1:0-19644 GCA_964406705.1 uncultured Eubacteriales bacterium | reverse complement strand
AACATCCAGCAGCACATCACCGTTAAGGCTGTCTACTCCGCCTACAAGGGAGTGAGCGTCAGCGGTAAGCTTACTTTAGCGGGCAAGACGACCAACGACATCTCTTCAACTGAAGTGTACGCCTACTTAGCCGATCACCGCGTTATCGCTTTCCCGGGAGCGGTGAATACCGACGGTACCTACACCATTACCCTCCCCGCCGGGGCCTACCAAAAGCTCTACTTCCGCCACACCCTCTATGAGCAGATATTCTACACCTTCCCCGACGGCTCGCCCCTCGTGGTGGGGAACACCTCTCTCAAAAATAAGAACTTCAACCTCACCTATCCCACCTTCTCCGAGTTTGTGATCGGCGCGGGGATTTCCGCCGGGAACTGGTTCATAGAGGACAACCTCAAGTACACCGCCGGCGACGCGGGCGGCGGTAACAACTACAACGCCGCGTACTTCCGCGATTCCGGTTCGGAGGACTTTGTCGTGCGCGCCACGGTGGTGTCGGAGCCCGGCGCTCAGGTCGGGATTATGATGTACGGCACTTACGAGCACAACTCCGGCTACCAGCTGATGGCGATGTTTATGGACTCCCAGACTACGCTTTTCGGCTGGCACGGTACGGCGCGGCCCGTCAACTGGATTGGCATCAGAGCGGGGGCTTTCGCCGGCAATAAGACCGTCTACCCCGACAACCGCACCTACAATATCGTCATCGCGAAGCAGGGCAACTACCTTGTGATGTACGTAAACGGCGTCCACGTGGACGAGTGGAACGGCACCGCCGGCACCACGGACGGGCAGGTTTTCGACCTCTCGCAGTTCACCATCGATAAGGTGGGGCTCAGTATCAGGGCCCGCGCGGGGGCGACCTTCTCCAACTATTCCTACTCGTCCAAGCCCGCCGATGTCACCGCCGCGACCTCCCGCAAGGTTACCTTCAACTCCCTGCCCTCCGGGACGAGTGTCACGGTGGACGGGAGAGCCATAAGTTCCGGCGCTATGGTGCGCTACGGCAAGACGGTCAAGGTGAAATTCTCCACCGGCTCCTCCCGCGTGGTTTCGGTCGCGGTGAATGGTAAACCGGTTAACTCCGACCAGGTGACGGGCGAGGCCTCTTTCACCGTGACGGAGGACAGCGCTATTACTATCACGTCAAAATCCGCGTACGGCGTCAGCGGAAGCGTCGCGGGGTCGGGCTCGGTCACCGCGACAAACACCGAGACGGGGGAGGTTTACCGTTTCGGAGGGGCGCTTAAGAACGGTAAGTATGACATCTGGCTGCCCGACGGGAAATATGACATCTACTTCGACGCGGGGAGCACTGAGGGGATATTGGAGGACGTCGCGGTGAGCGGCGCCCCCGTCTCCGGCAAGGATCTGGGCAAATCCTACCCCAAGCCGGGATTCTTCGAACACGGGACAGGTCCCAGCCCGCAGTGGGTCCTCACGGGCAACGGGGTGTACAAGGCCGAGACCCCGGACGTCATGGCGGACAGGATCTCGATGGCGTACTTCGACACTTTGCCGAACTTCACCGGCACGGATTTTCTGCTTGACACTCACGTGAACATCGCCCCCGGCACCAGCCTTATGGTCGGGCTCGCCTACAGCGGGCGGCGCGGCGGCTCGGAGTTTAACGGGGTGTTGGGGATAGTCAACGGGAACAACTTCGCCACGATGCGTGGTATGCCCGGCAACGTGTGGACGGGCGTGCGCGGCTTCCCCTTCCAGTTTAATATGAGCGACTACCGCCTCACGATGTGCAAAATCGGGAAGACGCTCACCTACTACGTGAACGGGCGCTATCTCTGCTCCTGGGATATATCCGACATCGACGGGTTCGACATCTCCGGGATGACGGACGTGAAGGTCGGCTTCGGGATCTACCGCGCCTGGGACGCGACCTTCTCCGACTACTCCTACCGACGCATCTCTTCCGCCGATTACCGCACCATATCCGGCAAAATTGCCGCCGGGACGTCGGGCGGGAGCGTCAAGGCGGTTGAAACGGGGTTGGGGCTGGAGTTCGGCGCCGCTCTGAACGCGGACGGGAGCTACTCCGTTAAAGTTCTCGGCGGCGGGACAAAGTACAACCTACAGTTCGTCTCCGGGAAGTACGAGGGGCTGGTAAATAATGTCAGTGTGGGCGACTCCGACGTCACCGCGGAGACGTTAGGCAAGCTTTACCAGAAGCCCACGACCTTCGGGTTCGGCGTCGACGCTACATTCGACTGGTTCCTGACCGAAAACGGGCGCTACGAAATATCCACCAGCAACGCCTCGCTGAACGCCCTCACCGAGGGGTACTTCGACGCGCTGGACACCTTCGGCGCGGGGGACTTCACCCTCAGCACCGGGGTAAACGCCGGCGGTAACACCAACGTGATGATAGGCTTCATAGTGACCGGCGTGAGGGACGGCAAGGACCAGCACTACCTCTTCATCCTGCAGAACAACAGCCAGTTAGCGACGCACCTCCTGTACGACAGCGAGGACGGCTGGGCGACCAGTGCCTCCACCGTCCCGTTCGACTACGACCACACCGACTACAGGATGGACGTCACCAAGATAGGCAACCGCCTCGTGATAGAGGTAGACCACCAGGTCGCCGCCTCCTACGACATCAGCGCGCTCCCGATTGGCGGCGCGGGTGTGGCGCACGACCTGCGGGGTCTTACCGACGCGAGAGTGGGCTTCGGGATCTACCGCTCCTACGACGTGGCGTTCTACGATTACGAGTACACCCGGCTCACCGACGAGAACTATCATACCGTTTCCGGGAAGTCCGCCGGGGCGAAGTCCGGCGGCAGCGTCGAGGCGGTGGACGAGCGGGGCTTCACCTATTCCGGCACGGTGGACGGGCAGGGGAACTACAGCGTGCGCGTCCCCGACGGGACATACGGGATCCACCTTGTGTTCGGCGATAAGGAGGGCTATATTCCCGGCGTGGTGGTCTCCGGCGGCGACGTGGAGGGCAAGAACCTCGACAAGCTTTATCAGAAACCCACCTTCGAGCCGCACAACAACAAGTACGCGGGCAAGCGCATCGACTGGGTCCTCACCGACAACGGGGAGTACCAGCTGCGCACCAACAGCGACGGCGGCGACGTGATGGCTCACGCCTACTTCGACACGCTGACCACCTTCGGCGGCGAGGACTTTATGTTAGAGACCCGTATCCGCCCCGACGTGAAGAACAGTCAGATAACCGGCTTCGCGTTTAAGGGGATGTACGGCGGCAAGGAGTACGCCGGTGTGTTGGGGATCGACTGCAGCAGCTGGTACTCTACCTTCCGCTGGATGCCGCCCGAGGGCTCCCCGTCGGGGCTTGACAGGTGGGGCGTGGGTCAAAATTTCGCCTGTCCCGTTACCAAGGAGGACTTCACCCTCAAAGTGCTGAAGATCGGAAACAAGCTCACCTTCTACGTGGGCGACGGGAAGTTAGCCGAGTGGGACCTCTCCATGCTCTCCGTCGCGGGCGGCGCGGAAACGATCGACGCCACCGGGATGACGGACGTCAAAGTAGGCTTCGGGATCTACCGCGCGTACAACGTCACCTTCTCCGACTACAAGTATACCCCCGCCGAGGAGTTCCCGACCATCAGCGGTAAGGTCGGCGGCGTGAAGGAAGCCGGCACCGTCACCGCGACGGAGACCTCCTCCGGCTACTCCGCGAGCGGCGTTTTGGCGGCGGACGGCACCTACTCCGTAAGAGTTCCCGACGGGACATACAAGCTCTACTTCGCGAGCGGATCCGACGAGGGGCTGATCAAGTCGGTCAAAGTCAGCGGCGCCGATGTCACGGGGCAAAACCTCGATAAGCTCTATCAGAAACCGGGGCATTTCGGGCATGGAGCTCAGGCTACCTTTGAGTGGTACCTCACCGACAACGGGCGGTACGACATCCACACTGACAACAAGGAAGTTGATAGCTTTTCCGAGGGGTATTTCGACACGGTAGAGAACTTCGGCTCGGCGAACTTCACCCTCGAGACGGGCGTCAAGGCCGCGGGCAACACCAACCTGATGATAGGCTTCATTGTCACCGGGACATACGAGGGCACGGCGAACCGGCACTTCCTCTTCCTGCTGCAAAATAACAGCCAACTCGCGACGCACCGCTACTACGATATCGAAAAAGGCTGGGCGAAGAACGGCACCACTCAGACCGTCCCCGACCAGTACAATCATCAGGACTTCCGCCTAAAGATCACCAAGATAGGCACCCGCCTCGTGTTCGAGATCGACGGCAAGTTAGCCGCCGCCTGGGACATCGACAATCTTCTCTTGGATGGAACGGAAGTTCCCAGCGTAGACCTCACCAAGCTCACCGGGGCGCAAATCGGCTTCGGAATTTACCGCAGCTTCGACACCACCTTTTACGATTACACCTATGAGCCGATCACCGACGAGGGCTATCACGCCGTTTCCGGGAAGGTTTCGGGGGTCAAGGCCGCCGGCACCGTCACCGCGACGGATACCAAGTACGGGTTCGCCTTTACCGGCGCTCTCGGCGATGACGGTAACTACACCGTCCGCGTCCCCGACGGCGCGTATGACCTTTACTTTGCCGCCGGCGGGTACGAGGGCCTGCTCAAAGGCGTCACCGTCTCCGGCGGCGATGTCACCGGAAAGAACCTCGGCAAGGTTTATCAGAAGCCGACGCCGGATAACTACAACGGCGGGTCCTGCACCTGGACCCTCGCCGAGAACGGACGCTATGATGTTACCCCCGACGACGAGGCACACAACGCCTTCTCCTTCGCCTATTTTGACACCGTGGATCTCGCCACGGCGGACTTCACCCTCGATACACGCGTAACCGCCGGCGGCGATACGAACGTGATGATCGGGCTCGTGATGGTGGGGCAGTTAGGCGGTGTAACGCGCGGCGAGATTTTCGCTTTGCAGAATAACGCGCAGATAGGCAACTACTACGAAATTGACGGAGAAGGCTGGGCCCTGTCCGGCGTAACCCCGCCCGCGTATAATCAAAAAGACTTCCGTCTCACTATAGTTAAGTTGGGGAGCAGGCTTACTTTCTTAATTGACGGCAAAAAGGCTTGCGAGTGGGATCTTTCTAACGCCAACGGCAAAGGTCACAGCATTATGGGAATGACCGGGGCGAAAGTGGGCTTTGGTATTTACCGTAAGTACCCGGTGTCCTTCTCCGACTACAAGTACACCCCCGCGGAGGAGTTCGCCAAGGTGTCCGGCACGGTGGGCGGGGTCTCCGAGGAGGGGACCGTCACCGCGACCGAGACCGCTTCCGGCGCGAAAGTCACCGGCAAGCTGAACGCGGACGGCACCTACTCGTTAGCCCTCCCCGACGGCACATACGACCTCTACTTCACCACGGGCGACGCCGCCGCGAACAGGTTCGGCGTCAAAGAGGGTCTGCTGAAGGGCGTCACCGTCTCCGGGAAGGACGTCTCGGGCAAGGATCTCGCGAAGCTCTATCAGAAGCCCGTCGCCGACGTGTACGGGGACACTTCCGTAGGCTCCATTGAGTGGGTGCTGACCGACAACGGCAAGTACGCCGCCAAGACCAATAACACGATGAGCAATCTTCACGGCTTCCTGATGCTGGGTCATATGGACAAACTTTACACTTCGGCCACCAATAGCAGGGCGGAGAGTTTCCGCATTACCGTCCACGTGGAGGCCGCGGGCGTGAACCCCGTGATGATCGGGCTTGTGCTGCGGGGCAAGCTCAACGGGCAGGACTGCTACGTCATATTCGGCCTCAACAATTCCAATAACCAGAGCCAGATTTACAGGCACGAGGGCGGACAATGGGGTAACGTGCAATCGTTCGTCAACGGGAATACCTACGATAGAAAGAGCTTCGACCTCACTATTAACAGGTTCGGCGAAAAGATCTACTACGATATAGACGGCAAGTATATGCAGAGTTTTGAATTACACAGCCCGGGCGGCAATGTACCGAACCTGCGCGACAACTTCACCGACGTGGACATCGGCATAGGAATCTACCGCGCCTACGACGTCACCTTCTCCGATTTCACCTACGAGCCGGGGGCGGGGACCGCGTCGAGGACTAACGCTTCCGTGTCCGACACCCCGACCGTGCCCTCGCCCGCCGCCGAGACCGCCGCTCCCGTGACCTTCTGGCGGTTAATTAAGAAGCTCTTCGCGAGGCTGCTCACCGCTATTTTCTAACCGACCCGTCCCACGGCATGGCGGCGCGGTGACGGGTCTGATGCGACCCGCCCGGCCGCGGCTCGGCGAAAAGTCCGCGTTCCGTCCGGCGGCGGCTCGAAGAGAAGTTTGCGGGACCCGCCCGGCGGCGCCCCGGCGAAAAGACCACATGACCCGCCCGGCGGCGCCCCGGCGAACGTATCCCTCCGGCATCCCGGCGATAAGTCCGCGCGATCTGTAGCGCCCCGTGTGTGTCCGGCTCGGCAATAAGTCCACGCGACCCGTAGCGACCCGCCCGGCGACGTCTCGGTGAGTAGTTCGCGTACCCCGCCCGGCGGCACGTCGGCAACAAGTCGGTTTGATCCTTCCGGCGGTCATTTCCGGAGCAAAACCAATCCCCCGTCCCAAAACAGGGCGGGGGATTTTCCTGACTCTTTGAGGGGGGCTACCTGATCCCGGTGACCTTGTAGTCCCTGGCCTCGACGGCGCCTTTGAGAGCCCCGTCCGCGACTTCGCCCGTCAGCGTTACCGTGGCGGTGCCCGCGTCTAAGTCGACCGCCGCGCTCCCGACACCGGGGACCGCCTCGAGCGCGTTCTTGACGGTGGCGGCGCAGTGCGCGCACATCATACCCTCCACCGTGAGTGTCCTTGTCATTGTTTCTCGCCTCCTTTCATTCCGATTATTACCGGTAATCTGACCCTCGCCGCCTGTGAGCGGGACCGGCTCGCGGCGTGATTTGCGGCGCCGGTAGGGGTCGAAGAAGTTCAGCCGCAGGGCGTTTGTCACCACACAGAAGCTGGACAGGCTCATAGCGGCGGCGGCGAACATCGGATCCAGCTCCCAGCCGAGCAGGGGGGTAAACACCCCCGCCGCGAGGGGGATCCCGAGGGCGTTGTAAAAGAACGCCCAGAAGAGGTTTTCCCGGATGTTGCGGAGCGTAGCCCGCCCGAGAGATACCGCCGCCGGGATGTCGAGCGGGGTGCTCTTCATCAGCACAACGTCCGCCGCGTCGATGGCGACGTCGGTCCCCGCGCCAATGGCGACGCCCGTGTCCGCCCGGGTGAGTGCCGGCGCGTCGTTGATTCCGTCGCCCACCATCATAACCCTGCCGCGCGTCGAGAACTCCCGCACCAGTCGCTCCTTGTCGCCGGGGAGTATCCCGGAGTAAACGTTATCCACCCCGGCGGACGAGGCTATCGCTTTCGCCGTGGCGGGAGCGTCGCCGGTGAGCATCGCGACGGCCAGGCCCTGCTCCCTCAGTCTCTCGACCGCCTCCCGGCTGTCGGGCTTGAGGGCGTCCGCGACCGCGATTACCCCCAAAAACCGCCCATTTTCGGCGAAATACAGCACCGTTTGCCCGTTTTCCGCGAGGTTTCGGGCCAATTCTTCGGTTTTCGGTGGAATATCGGCGTATTCGCCTATAAACTTCAGGTTCCCGGCGCGGACCGTCGCCCCGTCAACCTCCGCCGCGACGCCTCCCCCGGGGTATTCGGTGAAGTTCCCGACCGTGGGGGAGCCCGCTTCGCCGCTTACGGTAGAGGGAAGAGGTCCCTCCGCGCCGGCGGGCTCGGCGGGATTACTTGCGGAGGCGCTCTCAGGGCCGCTCGTCGGCAATTCCGCCCCCGAAGCCGCGGGGGAATTCACTCCCGAAGCCGTGGGGAAATTCACTTCCGGAGCCGCGGGGAGACCTGCCCCGCCGATCGCCCGCTCCGCCGCGAAGCCGGCTACCGCCTGACCTAACGGGTGCGAGCTTCTGCTTTCCGCCGCCGCCGCGAGTGCGACAAGCTCGTCTTCGGAAACGTTCTCAGCCGGGTACACCCCCGTGACGCGCGGGCGCCCCTCCGTGAGCGTCCCGGTTTTGTCGAGGGCGACTATCCGGGTCCTCCCCGCTGACTCTAACGCCGCCGCCGTCTTGAAGAGTATCCCGTTCTTGGCTCCCACTCCGTTCGCGACCATTATGGCGACCGGGGTCGCGAGCCCCAGGGCGCACGGGCAGCTGATAACCAGCACCGAGATCCCCCGCGAAAGCGCGTAGCCCGCCCCCTTGCCGAGGATCATCCACACCGCGAAGGTGACCGCCGCCACCGCCATCACGGCCGGGACGAACACCGCCGAGACCTTGTCCGCCGTCCTCGCAATAGGGGCCTTGCTCGCCGCCGCGTCACTCACCGTTCTGATTATTTGCGAGAGGGTGGTGTCCTCGCCCACGCGCCGGGCCACGCATTTTATGTAGCCCGAGCGCAGCAGTGTACCCGCCGAGACCCCGTCGCCCGAGGCTTTCTCCACGGGAATGCTCTCCCCGGTGAGCGCGGACTGGTCCGCCGCGCCCGAGCCGTCCAACACCGTGCCGTCCACCGGGATCTGCTCTCCCGATCGCACTACGAACTCATCCCCCGGGCGAACCTCCTCCACCGGGACGGTGACCTCCGCGCCGTCCTTTAGCACCGTCGCGGTCTTGGGAGCCATCGATATGAGGGATTTTAACGCGTCAGTCGTCTTGCCCTTGGAGCGGGACTCCAACATTTTTCCGACAGTGATGAGGGTCAATATCACCGCTGCGCTCTCAAAGTAGAGCGAGTGGAGCCCGTGCATAGCCGCCATTGTGTCGCCTTTAAGCTGGCTCGCCGTCATCGAGTAGAGGATGCACACGCTGTAGACGAACGCCGCCCCCGAGCCAATGGCGACCAGCGCGTCCATATTGGGGGATCGGTTAATAAGGCTTCTGAAACCGCTTACGAAGAACCGCCCGTTGATAAGCATTACCGCCGCCGCTAAGAGCAGCTCCGTAAGACCCGCCGCTACGGGGTTGCCCGCCAAAACCCTGGGCAGGGGCCAGCCCCACATCACGTGGCCCATCGAGATGTACATAAGCGCGAGGGAGAGCGCGGCGGACGCGACCAGCCGCCAGATGAGCGCCCGCGTCTCGTCGTCGAGCCTGTGTTTGGACCCGCCGGACCGTCCCTTTCCGGTGGGTGACGCGCCTGTGGAGGATACGTTGCCCTGGGCTGACGTACCGCCTGTGGAGTACCCGCCGCCCGTGGTTGATGAGCCGCCCGGGGCGGACCCGCCGCTCGCAGTTGACGAGCCACTCGAGTGGGATCCGCCGTTCGAGGAGGACCCGCCGCTTGTGGAGGATGCGCCGTTCGAGTGGGTAGCCCCGCCGGCGCCGGATCCGCTGCCCGTGATTGACCCGCCGCTCGCGTGAGACTCCCTGCCCGCGGAGGATGTTCCGCCCGCGACCGAGGCCCCGTACCCGGCGGACTTCACCGCCGCGATAATCTCGCCGTCGGTCGCGTCCCCCTCCACGTTCATCGAGTTGGTGAGAAGGCTTACCGCGCAGGATTTCACGCCGGGGACTTTGGACACCGCCCGCTCGATGTGCGCCGCGCACGCCGCGCAGCTCATCCCGGTAATGGAAAAGCGCCGCATAACTCCTCCCGCTACCTCATAAGGCCACGGAGCAGGCGGATCAGCTCGTCCACCACCGTGTCGTCGCCCGACCTGATGCCGTTCGCCACGCAGCCCCGGATGTGGTCGCTGAGCAGCTCCCGGTTGAACGAGTCCACCGCGGCCCGAACCGCCGCGCTCTGGTCGAGGATATCGGCGCAGTAGGCGTCCCGCTCGACCATATTCGCGATCCCCTGCACCTGCCCGGCGATCCTGTTCAGTCGGTTGATCAGCTGCCTTTTCCTCTTAGCGTCGCGGGCGGTGGTCTTGCCGGTGCAGCACTCTTCGCACAGAATTTCTTCCATATACAGCACTCCCTTCTTCGTCGTCTGGGGATATTATATACCCCTATTGGGTATTTGTCAAGGGGAAATTCGGATTTTTTGCTGATTTGCGGCGAGATAGGGCAGGGGGCGTGCAGAATAGCGGGTACAGGCCCCGCCGCGCGGCAGGGGGAAAGGCGCCGCGCCGCCGCCCCGGTGGAGCCAGACGCCCCGTTTTGGTCCGGCGGAGCGTGACGCACTCGCCGAACCGTTTGCCCCAATATCGGGTATGGCTCGCCGCCGCTCCGCTGTCCCGTGGGGCGAGGGCGGAGGGCACGCGGACGGGAGGGAGGAGATCGCTCCGGCGCGGGGAAGCAGGGCATGAGGGCGAGAGAGCAGGGCGTTCTGGCGGGGGAATCAGGGCGCGCCGCGCGGAAGAAAGCGGGTGCGCCGCGTGTGAGCGAGTGTGAGCGTGGTGTGCCAGGCGATGAGAGAAGTGTGCCGGGCGATGAGGGAGCGTGCCGGGCGGAGAGTGGGGGAATGCTACGCGGGGGGTTGTGCTGATAGCTGATGTGTTGCCGCTCGACACGTCGTCCGATGCACGCCGTTTGCCGATGGGTTGGAAATCTTTTCCCGGCGCATGGTCTTGACGGAGGGGCTGCCGCTCGCGGAACCAGGTGTTCCCGTGCCGTTTGTAGACCCGGCGGGGTCCAGCGCTCCGTCGAACCGTTTGCTCCAATATCGGGGGTGGCTCGCCGCCTTGCCGCCGTCACGCGAGGCGAGGGCGGAGGGCACGCGGACGGGAGGGAGGAGATCGCTCCGGCGCGGGGGAGCGGAGCGCGGATGAAAGAGCAGGGCGTTCTGGCGCGGGAAGCAGGGCGCGCCGCGCGGGGGAATGCGGGCGCGCCGTGCGGGGGCGTTGACGCACCTGTCGAAGGGGAGCAGGTCTTCCCGCGCGGCGAACCGGGCATGATAAGTGTCAAACAGGGGGGTGTCGGTTGAGAAATGAGGGCTATCGCGCGTGTGCGAGGGAGAGCGTGGAGTGCCGGGCGGTGGCCGGGGTGCGCCGCGGGGGGAATGGGCGCGCGACATGAGGAGGGCCATATTCGCTACCGCCGCGCCGTAATTTCGTGAGGCGGGAGCGCACCGGGCGAGGAGGAGCTGAACCTACCGAGCGCCGGGAAAGCCGCGTGGACGGCGGGGAACAGGGTGTGCCGAGTGCCGAATAGGGATGTGCCGGTCAAGGGACGGGGCCACGCGCTGATAAGGTCGAGCAGGGAATGCCCGGCAGCGAATAAAGCTCGCCGCGAGGTGAGCCGCGCCGCCCCTCGCCGGCAGCGCGAGCGAATGACAGGGCGGATTGCCGTTCGCCTTCCGCGCCGCCCCGCGCCGGTTACGCAAAACGAAAACCGGGCGGCTCATCGTCCGCCCGGCTGATGTCGGCTGATTATTTTGCTATGAGGGGACCCGCTCCCGTTCGCGCTTCTCGTCCCGCGTGGGGGAGGGACCGGCTAATTTATCCTCCCGTAGAGCGGGACGTCCCCCGCGTCCCTCTTGATCTCGCGCCCGCCGGATGCTGACCCCGCCGCGCCGGACGTAGTTCCTGAGGTCGCGGTCCCGGACGTTGACCCCGCCGCGCCGCTCTCTGCCCCGGTAGACGCTGTGCCGCTCTCTGCCCCGGTAGACGCTGTGCCGCTTGTGGCTCCGGATGCTGGCCCCGTGCCGTTGGCGGTCCCAGCGGATGACCCCGCCGCGCCGCTCGCGCCATCTGCCGCTTCGTTACCGAGATCTGTCGGGGATGAGCCGCTGTTCGCGGTGCCTGTACCCGCCGCTCCGCCATTCGCGGCGCCCGTAGCCGTAGCTCCGCCGCTTGCGGTGCCCATCGCCGCCCCGTTGGCGCCCACGGTGCCGGCAGTCGCCGCCCTGTCGCTTGACGCGCCGTCCGATGCCCGGATACTCGCCGAGGGGCTGGAAATCTTGCCCCAGCGGGGGGTCTTGGCGGAGAGGCTTCCGTTCGCCGAACCGGGCGAGCCGGCGCCTGCCGACCCAGTGTAGCCCGAAGCGGCGTTTGCCGACCCGCCGGAGTTCGACGCAGCGTTTGCCGACCCGCCGGAGTTCGACGCAGCGTTTGCCGACCCGCCGGAGCCCGACGCGCCTGCTGATCCGCCCGTCCCCGTCGGACCGTTAGCCTCGCCGTCGCGGTAACCCGCCGTGCCGAAGTTACTCGCCTGTTGACCGTTCGCCGCCGTGCCGCTCACGCCGAAGCCCGACCGGTATTCACCCGCCGTGTCCCGCCGGGAATAGGGCTGCCCGGGAGTTCTCTGCCGGAAGCCGGCTCTCCCTCCGCCGTACAGTCCCGCGCTATTCACCGAGGAACCGCCGGTCGTCCCGCCGCTCGTTGTGGATCCGTCAGCCGAAGTGCCGCCCATCGAGGAGCCGCGGTCCGCTCTGCCGCCCGCCGAGAAACTGCCGGTTGCTCTGTCACTCGCCGGGGAGCCGCCGGTCGTCCCGCCGATCGCCGGGCTGCCCGCCGGGACCCGCTTTTCGGGGTAGATCAACACGTGGCGCCCGTCCCCCTCGCCCGCGGACGAGGAGGTGACCCCCGCGATTTCCTGCACCGTAGTGTGGATTATCCGCCGCTCGTAGGGGTTCATCGGCTCGAGGGAGCGGCTCCTCCCGGTGCGAATGACGGTCTCTGCCGTCCGCCGGGCAAGAGCTCTCAGCGTCTCGTCGCGCTTCTCGCGGTAGCCCTCCACCGTGAGCGTCACGCGCAGCCTCGACCCACCGCCGCTGTTGGAGGCGGACTGGCAGAGGTACTGCAGCGCGTCCAACATTTCGCCGCGCTTGCCTATCACCGCGCCCAATTTTTTGCCCGCGATTTCAATCACGAGCCCTCGCTCGGTCTTGGCGGGGCGTAAGTCGGTTTCCCCGACCCCCGCGTGCGAGAGGATTTCCCGCAGGTACTCGACAATCCTCTTTTCCTCGTCCCCCAAAGGCTCGGCGGGGGAGGGGGCGGCGTCGCCCTGCGGCTTCGCGGACTCCGCGTCACGAGCGGGTTTCGCGGGGATGTTTCCCTTTCCCTGCTTCGCGGGGGCGCCGTTGTCCGACGCGTTAATGGGCGAGCCCTCCCCGTTTTGCCTCGCGGACACGGCTTTCCCGTTTTGCCTTGTGGATGAGTCTGCCCCGCCCTGCTTCGCGGGCGAGACATCACCGCCCTGCTTCGCGGGTGAGCTGCTCCCGCCCGATCTTACGGGCGAGCCCGTTCCGCCTTGCCTCGCGGTCGAGCCGTCCCCGGCGGGTCTCGCGGGGCCCTCCCGCCTCGTGCCGCCGCCTGCCCTGTCGGATTGCGGCCGATTGACCCGCTCCGGGCCCCCCGCGCTTCCGGCGGACGGGCGCGAGCCGGTCCTTTCCCCCGCGGGAGCGGATTTTCCCGCCTTGTCGGGGAGGATTATGTAGGCCCTTACCCTCGCCTTGCTCCCGCCGAACAGCCCTAAGATCTTCTTCTTGGGCAGTGTCACCGTCTCATAGCATACGTCGCCGCCCGATGTATCTCCCAGACCCGCGAGGGCGGCGGATCGCGCTTCCTCGACGGAATCTCCTTCGCCGAACGATTCTTTTACCATTTCAGAGTCCTCCCGGAAAAACGCGGCTACTTCGCCGCCTTGATTTTCGCCTCGTAAGCGCCCCGCTTCATAATAAACTTCATCTGCTCCCTCGCCGCCAACTTCGCGGGGCTGTATATCAGCTGCAGCAGGATTTGCTCCGTCCCCGACACAAGGCTGGAGCAGGCCCAGTAGAAACCCAGCGCCCCCGGCACCGTAAAGCCGATAATCAGCGAGATCAGCGGCATAGTGAGGGTCATTCCCGCCATCGTGGGCTGACCGGGGTTGGATTTCTTCTGCATAATAAGCGTGATAACGCTCGTGAGCATAGCCGTGCCGAACGCCAAGAAGGGGATCACCCAAATGGGCTTCGCCTCGGAGAAGTTGAAGGTGAAATGCGGCTTCTCCGTAAGATCGATGCCGAAGAAGTTGAAGTTGATGTGCGCCAGGGTGTCAGCCGGGATCGTCTTGACTTCTCCCGCGACAACGGGACCCACCAAGTCGATTGCCCGTGTGAGGTTTAGCTCCTTCATCGCGGCGTTAATCGTGGCGTCCGGCACGCCGCCAAGGTAGCGCAGCGGGTTCACCACGACGTAGTAAATAGCCCACATAAAGATCAGGCGGATGATCATAGGCAGGCACCCGCCCGACATCGAGACGTTCTCCCGCTGGTAAAGCTCCTGCAGCGCCTCGTTGTACTTCTGCTTATCGTTGCCGTACTTCTTTTGGAGGGTCTCCATTTTTGGGCGGAGCATTGACTGCTTGGCGGAGGATTTCATCGATTTTATCGTAAGCGGGAGCATCACCGCGTTGACGAGCAGGGTAAACAAAAACACCGCGGGCGCGAAATTCCCCCCGCACAGCGTGGCGAGCCACTTTAATATCCACCCCATCGGGGCGCCGATAAAACTCATATATGACCACCGTTCATAAGGCAACACCGCTGGCTGACCGCCCACGGCTCGCGGCATCGTATGCCGGCGCATTTGCGGTATTGCTGTAAGATCGTGAAGCTCGTCGGAAGAAGCCCCGCTACTTGGCCCCCACTCCGGGGGAAATCCTCTTGGCCCCCGCCGGGCGGCGTCTCGCGGGGAGATCCGGCACGGGGTCGTACCCGCTCCGGCAAAACGGGTTGCACCGCAGGATCCGCTTCGCCGAGAGCCACAGCCCCTTAACCGAGCCGTAACGCTCGACGGCCTCCTCGGCGTAATGCGAGCAGGAGGGGAAAAAGCGGCAGCAGGGGGGCGTGAGCGGGGACAGCCGCCGCTGGTAGAAGCGGATAATACTAAGGAGGACGCGCTTCACAGCAGCACCCCCGCAGAGCCGAGGTGCCGGCGCATAGCGGCGAGGCACTCCCCGGACTTGACCTCGGGCGTCCTCGCGCGGGCGACGAACACTATGTCGTACCCGGCGCGGATGTCGGGCAGAATAGCCCTGAACGCCGCCATAATGACCCGCCTCGCGCGGTTGCGCTTCACCGCGCAGCCGACCTTCTTCCCCGTGGTGACCCCGACGCGGACGCGGTTTTGGCGGTTCGGCAGGACATAGGTGACCAGCGCCGGCGCGACAAAGGACCGGCCCCGCCCGTACGCCCGGCGAAACTCTTTGTTAAGCTTCAGCGTGACCGGCTTCACCGCGAAAGCGCCTCCGTCCCCCGAATGTACCCCGCCTAATGCGTGAGCCTCGCCCGGCCCTTAAGCCTGCGCGCGTGGAGAACCTTGCGGCCGTTCGCCGTCGCCATCCTCTTGAGGAAGCCGTGCTCCTTCTTGCGGTGGATTTTCTTCGGTTGATATGTGCGTTTCATATTTACGCCTCCTTGGGCGCCGCGAGGGCCGCTTCGACCCTTTCAGCGTACATTTTAACTCTGTAAGTTTACCACATCCCGCCCGCGTTGTCAAGGGGTAGGGGAAAATTTAGCGGAAATCCGAGATGCACCGGGATGGAGGGCACTATACATTATATCTGGTTTACTATATGTGTTTATATCTGGTATAGGTTCGCCGTTTTGGGATAATGGATTTTACGTTTTGAGGCAATCCATTTTACATTTTGAGATAATGGATTTTACGTTTTGGGATAATGGGAACCCCCGGTATAGAAATTCTCGCCGGAACCGAAAAATTTTTCAAAAACCCCTTGACTTTTGCCCCCCCCCCCCCGGCTATAATTGGAGGTGGAGCGGATGCGAAGCCTGTTCGCGCCCCGTTTAGCCGAGGGTTGTTCGCGCCTCGGTCCGCGGGGAGCCGGTCGTGTCCCGCGTCACCGGGATCCGCCCGCGTCCCGGTCCGCCGGGAGGCGGTCGCTCTTCGGCTTGTCGGGAAACGGGGGAGCGGACGGCGCCGATCCGCCAAAGAAAAGAAGGAGGTTGGAATTATGGAAAAGCGTAAATCGCCGCGAGTGTCCCTTGTGAAGAGCCTGCTCTGTACGGTTCTTTGCCTGGGGCTGCTCGTCGGCACCACGTTCGCCTGGTTCAGCGACGAGGCTGGGACCGGCGACACGACCATCACGGCGGGGAACTTGGACGTGGAGCTTCAGGTAAAGCAGGAGAACGGCTCATTCGCGGAGGCGGACGACAGCACGGCGCTCTTTGACGACACCGTTCTCTGGGAGCCGGGGATGATGTGGAAGAGCGGGGCTTTCAAGGTGGTAAACGCCGGGAGCCTGGCCCTGCAGTACGAGCTTACTCTTGAGGTCACCAAGGGCGAGGGGGACCTCTCCGAGGTTATCCAAATGAAGGTAGCGGCCGCGAGCGAGTTGGAAGGAAAAGAAATCGCCACTCTCGAGGATCGCCGCGCGCTTTGGAACTCCCTCACCGCTGAAGCCGGCACGGATTACACCAAGGGCAAGCTGCTGCCCGCCGGAAAGGATGAAGTCGAGGGCTTCAAGGTGGGCGAGAGCGACGAGTTGGCGGTCGTACTCTTCTGGAACCCCTCCGACAGCACCGACTTGAACCCGGAGGTTAACCCCGACAACAAGTACAATGCGAAAGACGACGCGGCGCTCACCGCCGACTTCTCGCTGAACGTCTTCGCCACGCAGGTCCCCTACGAGAGCGACAGCTTCGGGGAGCGGTACGACAACATCTATCTCGCGAAGAACGACGAGGAACTTCGGCGGGCGGTCGAGAGCGCCGGGCCCGGCGACCTTATTGATGTATTGCCCGGCAGCTATGATGCTGATATTTTCGAAGGATTACAGTCCGGGGTCGATGTCCAAGGCACTCGCGGCGATGACGGCAGTCTTGAAACGGTGATCGACGTTGCTAATGTCGGCGTTTCCCTTTCCGCCGGCACTATATCAGATGTCTTGTTTGAGAAAGTGTCTGAAGATCCGGGGAAGACTATTCCGCCCCTTATTGTGCTCTCCGATGGAGCGGTGATGGAGAACTGCGAATTCGTAGATGTACGCGAGAAAAAAGGAAATCTAAGACCTGTTGAGATTAACGGAAGCGCGACTATACGTAAGTGTAACTTTTCTTTGAACTATGGGATAGTCAACAGTTCAGCTACCGGAGAAATCCTTATTGAGGATTGTATATTTGACCAAAATGTCATGCAGCCTATTACCATTACGGGAGGCGGTGTCGATGGTCACGTAACCCTGCGTAATTGCCAGTTCCTAAACGGAAGCGGCGAAATTAGCATTGGCGGTGGGCGAAGCTACAAAACACATTTTGACGAGGCGCTTAAGAAATACGTGTACGATCTTGACGAAGACGGCAACCGTATACCGGAAGATGACGACAGAGGTAAATTCCGAGTCGGCGGCGGAGTCACGATGGAAAATTGCTTACTTAGGGGCCATATTCTTGTCTATACTAATTGGACGACGAGCGGCAACATATTTAAGGATTACGCTTGGATTAGTTTTGAAGATTACAAGTTGTCGTTTATATCGCAAGGGGACGATTTTAGCCAGAATGCATATGCTAACCAGAGTAGCGGGACAAGCTACCTATTCCGCGGCAAAGAAATTGATAGCTCCACAATCACGATAGACGGCAACCCCCCGAAGGAAGGCTGGGTCCAGCCCGCCGCGCAGTAACCCTTCACCTCTCGGCAATAATCAGTCCCGCCGAAACGCTTCACCTCTTAAATAAAAATCAGCCCCACCGAAACCCGGTGGGGCCGATTTATTATGCGCGGACTACCTGCCGATAAATTCCACCCTGCCGGGGGAGTATGTCTCTTTCTCGATGAGGATGTGCTCCCCGCCCACGGGTTCGCCGTTAAACGTGTTGCCCTCGCCGATATACAGCGTGCCGTGACCCTCGCCCACCCGTTGGTTACACTCGAGATCGGCGAACATAGCTTCCTCCGCCGGATTGAGCGAGCGGTCGACCATGACCGTGTTGCGGAGGAATGTCGCGGTGTAGGAATTTGCCAGGCTGGTGTTCTGGTACATATCGAAGGCGTAGAACCCGTATCCGGTTGTTTTCCCGTAGACGGTGTTGTCGCTTATAGTCACGTTGGCGCCGTCGGCGAAGTTCATCAGCTTCACCGCCACGAAAGTGTAGGGGACTTCCGCCGAGCCGAGAATATTGCCGCTTATGACGGAGCCGTCCGCCACGTAAGCCCAGCCGAAAATCGCGCAGGGGTAAGAGTCCGCGCCGCTGCCGGCCACCGTGATGCGATTGTCGCGGATATCGAGCTTTAACGGGGTCCTGTCGGTCTCGGCGGTGCCTATAGTGATGAACGCCGCCCGTCTGTTGCCGTTGTTGCCTTCTATATACGCGTCAACCTCGGCTTCGCAGCCCCTCACCGTGAGCTCGCCCATATGCTCGGTGTTGATGTAGCTGTTCCCGGTGAAGGTCATATCCTCTATTGTAACGCTGACGTGCTCGCCCGCCGCGTCGGGCGCGACCTCGATCACCGCGTCGCGAAGGGCGGTGCCCCCGTCCGCCGGTTTAATGGTGAGGTCCTTGTCAACATAGAAGGGGTCGTTCATTTTAACCTCGCCAGATATGTAGAGCGTCCCGCCGGGAGGTAAGGCCTCCAGCGCCTCGTTTATCTCGGCTTCCGACGCCGCCACGGCCACATCGTCGTACCGCTCCCCGAAGCTGTCGCTTTCGTAGGGCACCTGCGTCGCGAAGACGTTCAGCGAGAAGTCGGCGGTGAGCGCCGCGCCGTCTTTCACGTTGTACTTGTTGTCGAGGTTAACCTCCGGGTTTAAGTCGGTGCTGTCGGAGGGGTTCCAGAAGAGAACAACCGCCAACTCGTCGCTCTCGCCCACCTTGAAGCCCACGACTTCATCCTTTCCGGCGGGCAGCAGCTTGCCCTTGGTGTAATCCGTGCCGGCTTCAGCGGCGAGGGAGTTCCAGAGCTCGCGGCGATCCTCGAGGGTGGCGATTTCTTTCCCTTCCAACTCGCTCGCGGCCGCAACCTTCATTTGGATAACCTCGGAGAGGTCCGCGTCCCCCTCGCCCTTGGTGATCTCAAGAGTCAGCTCGTACTGCAAAGCCAAATTCCCGGCGTTCACAACCTTGAAAGCCCCGCTCTTCCACATCATCCCCGGCTCCCAGAGAACGGTGTCGTCAAAGAGCGCCGTGCTGTCGTCCGCCTCCGCGAATGAGCCGTCCTCCTGCTTTACCTGAAGCTCCACGTCCAAGTTCCCCGCCGTGACGGTCGTGTCACCGGTCTTGGCTTCGTCCGAGAACCAGGCGAACGTGGTGCCGACCAAGAGCGCCAAACACAGCGCCGCGCAGAGGACGCTTCGCGCCAACGCTAACCGTGTGTGCCTGCCGTTTTCCATTTTACGTACCTCCCGTCCGAAAATCCGGCCGTGGCTCCTTCCGCCCGACCGCTCAAATTATACCATAAGGGGGGGGGGTGCTGTCAAGTAGTATTTTTAGGATGATAGCGCGGAAGAGCGCGCGCCGGCAGATTCTTCGTTGACGGAGCAAAATTTTTCAAAAACCCCTTGACTTTTGCCCCCCCCCCCGACTATAATTAGAGGTGGCGGTTGGATTTTAGCCGCTAATAAGTAAACGGGAGGAGTTAGATTATGACAAAACGGAAGACGATACTGCCCGCCGCGCGGAGTATGCTCTTGGCGGTTCTTTGCCTGGGGCTGCTCGTCGGCACGACGTTCGCCTGGTTCTCGGACGAGGCTGGGACCGGCGACACGACCATCACGGCGGGGAACTTAGCCGTGGAGCTTCACAAGGTGGGAGAGG